>JASCPG010000053.1 GCA_029960085.1 Microbacteriaceae bacterium PS02067
CTACTGCCACATCAAGCAATGGCGAGGACTCGCCACCCGCTACGACAAACTCGCGATCACCTACCGGGCCGCTGTCATCCTCAACGCCGTCATCGCCTGGACCCGGCAATTGTCAGACATGCCCTAGGCACGTTCGCGAAGTTCAAGCAGAACCCCGAGCAGTTCATCACCGAGTCAGCCCGACTCATCAACGAGCAGAAGGCAACCGCGATCGTCGAGCACCTCAGCTACGACCCACTCGACAACAGCTACGACTCATCGATCTTCACGGAGAACCAGACCGCGCAGGACCTGTCTAAGGCTGGCGACAAGCTGAAGAAGAGCGTCTATGAGTATGTCGTCACCGACTCGAAGGTTGAGCGCTCGTTCGTCGAGAAGCTCGACGTCAGCGACGAGGTCGTCGTCTATTCGAAGCTGCCCCGCGGCTTCATCATCCCGACTCCGGTCGGCGACTACAATCCCGACTGGGCGATCGCGTTCCGCGACGACGATACGAAGATCAAGCATGTCTACTTCGTGGCCGAGACCAAGGGTTCGCTATCCACTCTTCAGCTGAAGGGCGTCGAGAACGCCAAGATCGAGTGCGCCCGCAAGTTCTTCGCCGCGCTTAACGCGAAGACCGATCGAGGCAGCGTGAGATATGACATTGTGAACGATTTTGAGGCGCTACTTCAACTCGTGACGGAGTGAGGTAGGTACCCACCGCCTCCTGCGCGACCGATCAGCGCCGCTGCACCCGCTTGTCTGGTCACGGCGCGCGGGCGCGCCCGGCTACGCGCCTGCGACCGCCTAGATTCTTGACGCATCGATCGAACCCTGACATCCGTCCCGCCGTCAAGGAGCTAGAGGTGTTGGGGGTCGAGATCGACAACTCGGGAGAGCCGCCTGTCTACGTCGCCCCTAGACGCAGGTTGCGACACGTGACTTCCCCGGCGAGTGGCTACAGTGCCGCCACGGCGTCAATGAGCTCTTTCGCCGCGTTCTGCCACGTCACCGCGGTGGATACGGCCTTCCGCAGATTGCTAACGGCTTCGCGCGACTGAACTGGGTTGAGCATGATCTGCGTGATCGCCTCAGCCCAGATGTCAGCCGCCAGTCGCTTGGGCTGGTTTCGCGTAGACAGGATGCAGGAGGGGAAGGTGTCGAGGTGTCGTTCCCTCAGCAGCTGAGCGAGCCCCGACTCAGCGCTAATGAGGGAAGGTACACCACTCGCGATTGCCTCCCATGCCGAGAGACCAAATCCTTCATGTCTTGATGGCATCAAGAGGACTCGTGCTTCGCGAAGGTCCTGGAGCACTTGGTCTTCCGACTGGGAGAAGGGGCGAAGAACGTAGGTGACGCGTTCCTCCAATATCTCATCGAGCTGGCGTTTTACATCGTCCGCGGCGGAGTCGGGGACACCGCGAATGACGAGCTTAGGAATGTGAGGCTTATCGAGCGGCCATGCGTCGACCACTCGCAAGATTGATTCCGCCGCGAGATCGAGGCCTTTCGATCGAAAGTCATCTGCCCTACCCAGCAGCAAAACGGTGTTGCGGGCAGGAGGGTCTGTTGCGAGGGCGGCGTAAGTTGTGCGCAGTCCGGGAGTCAGGCAGATCACATTCGCGGGCGGAGTCGAGCCGATCAGCTCGTCACGGATCATGTCTGCGAGGTGCGGGCCGACGCCGACCACCAGGTCAGCAGACTGTGCAAGTGCACGCTCGAGTTCGCGGCGCTCCGCGGTTCGCTCCATGCTCGACGCGCCGCCCGGGGTCTCCTTCGCCGCTTCAAGTTGCTCGGCGTCGGTGTGAACGAAGTGCACGCGTCGCGCCGCGGGAAAGTACGTATCCTTTTGCGCCGCGGCCAGAGGACCAAGCACGCGACCATGACCAATAACCACATCCGGTTCCCATCCGGTCTCCGAAAAGACCGGCGGCAGCAGGAGGGATTCGCGGGCAGTCAATCCGGGGATGCTCGCAGGTGTTACTAGGGAGATGCCAAAGCTCGACGCCGCAGCGAGCTCTTCATCGTCAGCAGACGGCACCATGACCGCGACATCGACGCCCGCAGCAGCGAGCGCGACGGCGAGTTCGCGGTTGAGTGTCGACAGTCCGCCGTGGCCCGACCGCCATTCATCTCCGACAAGTAGGTACCGCCGGGGTGTTGCGCGTGTCTTTGTTGTCGGGGCTAATACCGGTTGCGCGTCCTGATTGAGCAGGTGGGTCACCATTTCATCAGTCCTGAGTACCGGAACGGCGGAGGGGCGAGCATCGACGACGCCCATCTGCTCCGCCGTCGCTAGCATCCACCGCATGGTTGGCGCTGCGAACCCGACGACGACCGAGTCGTATCCGACACCATCGGCGGCGCGAAGCAAGCGTTGAATCGAAAGTTGAAGCTGGGCCACAGGGAGCGATTCGTGTTCGTGATCGCCGTCCGAGCCAACGAGGATGAAGGCGGCCAGGGAAATCTCGCCGCGAAAGCTCCGACGCGCCTCGATAGCCCCAGCCAGTAAGTCGGAGACGCGGTTCGTGAGGCTATTTCTGATGGATCGGGAACTTAGCAGTTTGACCTCGATGCCGAGCGGAGCGCGACCCTCACGAGGGACCAAGATGTCGAGTCGCCGGAACGATGTGTGCGACGGGCCTAACGCTGAAGATGAGCCGCCGAGGATGGCGGACAGGATGGACTCGGCGGCGAGGGCAGCTGCACCGGCGCTGCGGGGGCGTCCGTGCTCATCCGATGCGTATGCGGTGTTGAGTACTCGAGCCAACTCATCGTCGTAGCTAGGCGTCATAGGGAAAGAGTATTGTCCAGCCGAGTCCGGGTCGAATAGGCCTAAGCCCGGGAAGTAGCGCTCGGAACAAAACGAGTGTGCGCTTTCCATCACGACACCCAGGTTGACTTCGCCCACAACAACCCGCGCAGATCACAGGGGTGAGTCCGACGATGCACGCAGGCATCAATGATGGCCGGCTACCTCTTTCACCAATCCGCCACAGTTGCCTGCATCTGAGAAAAATACCTGGATAAGCGGCAAATCAAGAGTCTACCTTGGTGGCATGTGTGGGGGACTGGAGCGCTGGAAGCGGGGCGTCGATTCCCGTGGTGTCCGGCGGGCGATCGCCTACGCGCTCGAGGGAACCTGTGACGCCCACCGATCACGCACGAGCGGCGCGGAGGCGCTACGCCGGAGCATCCGAATCGACCGTCACTCGGCGTCCTGCTCGGCACGATGCTGCAGCAGGTCACGCCCGATCCTGCGGCGCTTGACGACAAACCGTTCGTGACGCAGTGGGGGAGCGACCCTGTGTGGGACGGTGCGCTGGTGGCGATGCGGCGCGTCACGCCGATGCAACTGCAGACGTTTGCGCAGGTCGTCGACCCGACACGCCCGCCTGAGCCGGGCCGCCCCGTGCGCGTCGAGAACTCCATCCCGGTCAGGCCCGCGGCCGACGAGCCCGGCGGCGTGACACCGCCGCCCTCCGTCGTAGGCGTCGTCGGATACGAGCCGCACTTCAGCGCAGATCGGCAGCTGTGGTACGTCGACATCGCGTTCGAAGCCGGCGCGACCCACTGGCCTTTCGTGCGGCTCGCGCTCGCGCGTTACCAGCCGTCGAGCATCGAGGGATGCCATCTGTCGACGCCGGTGCGCGCTGACTTCGTGCAGCTCCCGCCCGAGCGCACTCTGACGGTCGGGCGGCCGGATGCCCTGCGGGTCTCCGTATCGCTCAGGGGCGAGTACGGTCACCGAGACCTCGACAGTCGCAACAATCCGCTGCCCGAGAACCAACAGCTCGCGGCTCGCGATGCAGATGTCGTCCGCAGCAACCGCGTCGCGGCGTCGCTCCAGCAGCGCAATCCACACATCGGCGGCGACCTCGGCTGGACGACCGTGGCATCCGTCGATCTCACGATCGGTGGCCACGGTGCTCGCGACACGGAGGTGCTATGGCTCGGCACCCTCGACCTGCCGGAGCCGCTCGATCTGCGCAGGCCACTCGCGCGCGACCTGGCGTCGTCGAGGAACGGCGTGACAGAGACAGAGAAGGTCGACCCGAGCAACGATCTGCCGTTCGCGGATCCCGGTCTCGACTTCGACCCGCCGAGCGAGTGGCGGGTTCGCGTCGAGGAGTGGCAACTCGTGCCGAGTGATCCGCCCGCCGGCACCCCGACACCGCTGGCTCGAGCAAGAACGTCTGGGAGCGGCGACTCGTCTACGCCGACGACATCTACCTCTGACCTGCGTGTTGGACGCGGCCGGCGTCGACTGGTCGGCGAGGCCGTGAGTTCCTCAGGCGTCAGGAGGACGCCGACACACTGCGTGGCGACTACGGCGTCGCGCCGGAGGTCGGCGGGGGCTCTGCGTTGCCGTTCAAAATGCCTCGCCTCCTCGAAGTGCCGCGGCCGTTCTCGGTGAGGGACTCCTGCTGGACACACTCCGCCGTGCAAAGCCCTCAGATCTTCTTGCCACTCGAGTTTTGCTGGTAGGGGGCGGGGACGTTGGCTGAGCTCTTCGAACGGAGGTGAGGGAGGGCTCCAGCTACTTGGCCTCGCTCAGATCCTCGGCGTAGGTTTGTCCGCGCTGGATGGATGCTTGGGCGCTCTCGTGCTGTTCAGTCAATCGGTGGGAACAGGGATTTTCCTGTCCTGGAGTGTTTGGACGAGGAGGACAGGGAGCCAGGTCGGGAGTCGCTGTACCGCGGCAATGACCTCTTCAAAGTCACGGGAGGCGAGGAGGACGCCTCCTCCGCGCCCAATCGTGATCCTTCCCCGTTCGACCTCCAGAATTGAGTCGACAGACCACGATTCCGAATCCAAGTCGAACCTGAAGATGCGCCCTCGTTCGGGTTCGTACTCATTGATGAAGTGCATCACTGCTGTCTCTCCGGGGGATGTCTTCAGTTTCCCAGTCGCAATCCATCTCAGCATGTCGCTGTCGGTGTGCTCACGGAGTGCGTTACCGAACGCTGTGACAATGGGGATGACGCCGCGAACGACAGCCTCAGCTTCGGTCACTTGCGCCTGCCGTGCTGCGCGGCGCTCATTGACGATTCGCGTCGCCTCGGCCCAGGTCATGCTCATGCGACGAGGTTACTATCGGCGCCGCGGCGTCCGAGGGTGGGGCAGATCTCCCGTTCCGTGGTGCCGCCCTCGCCGCGTCGTCAGCCTGGTGGTCGGCCTCCACGGGGATGCGGGCGCGTGGGGCCCCGGCTGCATCTCGCGGCCTCGACATCCGGCACGGCGGAGGAGCATTTGGACGCGCGCACCACGTCCATCCACGAGACAGACGCCTTCGTCAGGCCGGACACGCTTGGACCGCGTGAGTTGTTCAAGATCAAGGAGAGCGATAGCGGTCCTTGATACCGTTCGTGCACGTGAAACAGCGGGGGACTCAGGCCGAAAGAGGGTTACTCCTCGGTGTGTCCCGTCATTTCCTCACCCAACCCCCGCCACAACAATCCCACCGACCGCACCGACGAGGACGACGGCCCACGGGGGCATCCGCCAGGCGGTGAGCAGCACGAAGCACAGCAGCGCGAGGCAGAACTCTGCGGGCCCGGTGATCGCGGTCGTGAACACCGGCGTGTACAGCGCCGCGGCGAGCACGCCGACGACCGCGGCGCTCGCTCCGCGCATGGCGGCCTGCATGCCGACGCGGGCGCGCAGCGCGTTCCAGAAGGGCAGCACGCCGACGAGCAGCAGGAACCCGGGGAGGAAGATCGCGACGAGCGCGATGAGGGAGCCGGCCACTCCGCCCGGCCCGACCTGTGACAGCGCCCCGAGGTAGCCCGCGAAGGTGAACAGCGGCCCGGGCACGGCCTGCGCCGCGCCGTACCCGGCGAGGAACTGCTCGGCCGTGACCCACCCCGGGTCGACGACCCCCGCCTGCAGCAGCGGCAGCACGACGTGACCGCCGCCGAAGACGAGCGCGCCGGCGCGGTAGAACGCGTCGAACAGACGGATGCCGCCGTTGTGCGTGGCCTCCGCGAGGATGGGCAGCCCCACGAGCAGGAGCGCCCACAGGGCGAGGCACACGACGGCGACCGCCCGCGGCACGCGGAAGTGCAGGTCGCCGGAGGCCGCAGCGGGACCCCGGCAGAGCCACAGCCCGACGGCCGCCCCGAGCAGGATCGCGATGATCTGCCCGAGCGAACCGGGGGCTGTGAGCGCGATGATCGTCGCGATGACGGCGATACTCGCGCGCGTGCGGTCGGGGGTGAGGGTGCGCGCCATGCCCCACACCGCCTGTGCCACGATCGCGACGGCGACGATCTGCAGCCCCGTCAGCACGGCGACGAGCACCGGGTTGTCGAACAGCGTCGCCCCGTACGCGAACGCGGTCAGGAGGATCGCCGACGGCGCCGTGAACCCGAGGAACGCCGCGAGCGCGCCGCGCGTGCCCGCCCGGTGCAGCCCGATGCCGAAGCCCACCTGGCTCGACGCGGGGCCGGGAAGGAACTGGCACAGTGCCAGCAGGTCGCCGTAGTCCGCCTCCGAGAGCCAGCGCCGCCGCTCGACGAACTCCGCATGGAAGTATCCGAGGTGCGCGACCGGCCCGCCGAAGGACGTCACGCCCAGCCGCAGGAAGACGAGGAACACCTCGAGCGTCGGAGAATGCCACCGTGCGGGGGCGGTCCGGGTGCCCGTCACAACGTCTTCCTCACGGCCCGGATGCTAGCAGGCGCCGGGAAACGGGGGAGGATCAGGGTTGCCTATCCCACGTTGAGGCCGCGCAGTCGTCGTCCTAGCCTGGACCGATGAGCACTCCTGGCCCCTCCGAGATCGAACGGATCGAGCCGCACGCCGGCGGAATCGCCCAGCGGCTGAACTGGCTGCGCGCGGGCGTCCTCGGCGCGAACGACGGCATCGTGTCGACGGCGGCCGTCGCGGTCGGTGTCGCCGGCGCGACCGCCGATCGTGCGCCCGTCTTCCTCGCGGGCATCGCGGCGCTCGTCGGCGGCGCGATCTCCATGGCCCTCGGCGAATACGTGTCGGTATCGAGCCAGCGCGACAGCGAGACCGCCCTCATCGCGAAGGAGAGCGAGGAGCTCAGCGAAGACCCCGACGGCGAGTTCGAGGAACTCGTCGGCCTCTACGAAGCGCAGGGCCTCCGCCCCGAGACGGCCCGTCAGGTCGCGACCGAGCTCACCGAGCGCGATGCCCTCCGCGCCCACCTCACCGCCGAGTTGAACATCGACCAGGACGACGTCGTCAGCCCGTGGCACGCAGCCCTGGCATCCGCCGTCGCCTTCACGATCGGCGCGCTGCTGCCGCTCGCGACGATCCTGCTCATTCCCGGCCCTGCCGGCATCGTGTGGACCTTCGTCGCGGTGCTGCTCGCCCTCGCCGTCACGGGCCACGTCGCCGCGTGGATCGGGGGAGCGCCGAGCGGGCGCGCCGTCCTCCGCACCGTCATCGGCGGCGCGCTCGCGCTCGGCGCGACGTTCCTGGTCGGCAGCTTCTTCGGCACGACGGTGGGCTGATCGCCCGACGTCGGGGCCGGCCCCGACGTCGGCGTCAGCCGCGAGCCGCGTCGATCGCCTTCTGCACGGTGCCCGCGACGTCTTGAGCGTCGAGGTCGACGACGGTGCCGCCGATCACGAGGATCGGCACGCCCTTCACGACCTGCGTCGTGCCCTCGATCGTGCGCCCCATCCAGTAGTCGTTGGATGCCTGCACCCACGCCGCGAACGGCTGCGTCTTCACGGCATCGCTCAGGTCGGTCTTGACGCCCGCCTTCGTCGCGTACGTCACGATGTCGTCATCCGTCGGGTGGGATTCACCGTCTGCAAGCGTCTGGTTCTGCTGCAGCAGGGCGTAGAACGCGGGCAGGGCATCCGCGTTCCCCGCGTCGAGCGCCGCCGCGAGGGCGCCGGCCGCACGCGTCGACCACTGCGTCTGGTCGCCGTGCTTCGCGCTGACGAAGTTGAGCGGGTGGATGACGAGCGTCGCGGTGCCGGATGCCACGGCCTCGGAGATCACATTTCCCGATGCCTCTTCGAGCATGCGGCAGTACGGGCACGACAGATCGGTCCACAGCTCGATCCGCACGGGGCCGGACCCCGCGGGCAGGCCGTAGCCGTCGGCGCCGGCGGGCGCGGCCGCGGCAGGCTGGCTCTGCGTCGGCGAGGCGGAGGGTGACGGCTCGGTCGCGGCGCACCCCGTGAGGAGCGACCCCACGACGAGGGCTCCCAGTGCGACAGCGGCGGTCAGGCGGGTAAGTCGCAGGGGCATGACGGTCCTCTCAGTGGTCTGACCACAAAAGCCTAGCAGTCCTGCGCGCCGTTCCGCACGGCCGTTCCGGGCTGAGAGATGATCGAGGTATGTCCCGACGTCGCCCCCGCGCCACGTTGCTGATCGCGCTCCTCGCCGGTGGTGTCGTCGTCGCCCTCGTCGCGGTCGCCGCCGTCTTCGTCGCGCCGCAGCTCATCCGCGCCGGGGCGATGAAGGTGGCATCCACCGACACGACGGTCACCCTCACGACCGCGGGGATCCGTGCCGACGTTCCGGCGCCGGAGGGCTGGGCGTACGTCGTCGGCCCGTTCGACGATCACACCGCGACCCTGCGCAGCCCCGACGGTGCGATGACCGTCGACGTCGACCTCACCGCGACCGACGACGCCGAGCAGGCGGTCCGATCGGTCGCCGGGGGCGCCGTGACACCCTTCGACCGCGAACCGGTGGGCGGGTCCACGGTCGTGCACGCCCAGATCGTGGGCGAGGATGCCATCGTCGGCGCGGTCGTCTCCGGCGGCGCGGCGCTCGTCTTCACGTCACGGCCGGCGACCGGCTACGACGCCCAGCTCGCCGAGCTGCTCGCGGGCATCGAGGTGACCTCATGAGGCGCGCCGCCTCCGCGCTCGCGGCCGTCCTCGCGGTGCTGCTGGTCAGCGGATGCGCGCCCGAGACCCGCAGCGACTGGGCGCCCGCGTCCTGGCACACCGTCGGCACGGTCACGACCGATCTGCCGGCGACGTCCGACGCCGACGCGCCGACCGTCGCGATGCGGCTGCGGAACGACACCGTCGGCCTGGATGCCCGGTGGGCGACCCTGCCCGGGGATCACCCCGCCAACGCGGTCATCGAACATGTCGTGCGCGACGCGGTGGCGGGCCGCGTGGAAGCCACCGGCGCCGCCTACCATCCCGAAGTGTTCCCGGCGGGCGCCGGTCTCGGCGCGCGCGGCTGCGCACCGGGGGAGACGATCCGCACGGCGTCCGACATCCTCGCGGGCCGCGCCGGCGCCGTCGTCGTGTGCGAGATCACCGCGGCGCGCGGGCCCCTCTTCGCGGAGACCCTCCGCACGGTCGTCGGCGAGGGCGGCACCGTCACCTCCGACCGCACCGACGTCGTCTACGCCGACCTCGCGACCGGCGCCGTCGGCACGGGCGACGACCTCTTCACCGACACCGCCGCGCTCTGGACGACGACGGTCGACACCGTGCGCCGCTACATGGGGAGCCTGTCGCTCGCCGCCGTCGCAGCCCCCGATGATGCGCAGCTCGTCGCGTTCCGTTCGGCGCTGAGCGGCGCCCGGTTCGCCGAGGGTGCGCTGTACATCCCGGTCGCGGCGGACCTGCGCGCGTCCGAACTCGACGGTCTCGTCCGCTGGCAGGCGCGCGGCGAGGAGCGGCCGCTGTACGTGCGGTTCACGGCGGAGGAGATTGCGTCCTCGCTCACCGACCTCGGACGGGAGGTGCTCGAGGCATCCGGGCCCTTCACCGGCGCGGCGAGCGCGGGCGCCGGATTCGAGCACGTGCCCTGCGACCTGGTGCCGTGCATGGCGATGACCCTCGACGACGGGCCGTCCACGCTCACGCCGACCTTCCTCGACGTGCTGCGCGACGAGCAGTCCGCCGCGACGTTCTTCATGCTCGGGAAGAACGCCGAGCGCCACCCCGACACCGTCGCGCGCGTCGCCGCGGAGGGGCACGAGATCGGCAACCACACGTGGGACCACGCCTACCTCACGGACCTCACGGATGCCCGCGTGCAGGCAGAGCTCGGCGACACGCGCGCCCTCCTGCAGCGCCTGTCGGGGCAGTCGATCCCGTTCTTCCGGCCGCCCGGCGGCTTCGTGAACGACCACGTCATCGCCCTCGCCGGTCAGAGCGCGATCCTCTGGAGCGTCGACACCCGCGACTGGGCGGGGCCCGCTGCCGCCGACCTCGCGCGCTACGCGATCGATACGCCGCGCCCCGGCACCATCATGCTCATGCACGACATCCAGGCGGTCACCCAGAGCGTGTTCCACGACGTCGTCGCGGGCCTTCGCGACCGCGGATTCCAACTCGTCACGATCGACGGGCTGTTCGGCGGAGCCGTCCCGTCAGGGCAGGTGCGGCACGGCCCGATCCCCTGAGCGGGCGAGCGCCCGAGCGTCGCGGTCAGTGCGCGGCGTCGTATGCCTCGAGCACGGATGCCGGCACGCGCCCGCGCTCCGACACCGTGTACCCGTTCTGGGCCGCCCACTCGCGCACGGGCGTGTAGTCGCGCTGTCCGGCACGCTTCTGCGTGCGCGACGACGATCCCGAGGCCGCGCCGCGCGCGGGGCGTGCCGAGACGGATCGTCCCGCGGCGACGTACGGCGCGAGCGTGTCGCGGAGGGCCGCGGCGTGCGCGTCGGTCAAGTCGATCTCGTAGGCGGTGCCGTCGAGGGAGAAGAGGACGGTTTCGCCCGATCCCACCTCGAGGACGGTGCCGTCGAGGTCGTCGACGAGCTGATGCACGATTCTGCGGGCCATGCGCAGAGCCTAGTCAGCGAAAGAGGTTCCGGAAAGGTCAGGGCAGCAGGCCGGCGCGCCGCGCCCGCGCCACGGCAGCGTGCCGCGTCGAGGCATCCAGCTTCGACATCGCCGACTGCAGGTACGACTTCACTGTTCCTTCGCGCAACGACAGGGTCTTCGCGATCTCCGCATTCGTCTGTCCGAGAGCTGCGCACGAGAGCACATCCACTTCGCGCGGCGACAGGCGCACATCCAGCGCCTCGAGCGGCGCCGTGCGATCGCGCGTCAGTTCGGCGAGGCGGCGCTCGATGTCGGCGAGACGCGCCCGGATGCCGTTGTCCGTGACATCCGCGGAGATCCGCCGCAGCGCGGCGTAGGCCTCACGCAGCTCCTCACGCGCCGACACGTCGACCGTGGGCTCCTGAGGCGCGAGGAGGGCGAGTCGCCGTCCGACCTCCTCACGGACGCGCAACTCGGTGCCGAGCCCCGACGCGACCGCGAGCGCGGCACGTGCCGTGTTCTCGCCGAACGCCGTCGTCTCCCACGAGCCGCAGTAGAGGACGCCGCGCGATCGCCCCGCCACGACGATGGGCACGGCGAACAGCGTGGAGATCCCCTCGCCGAGCACCGCGCGATCGTAGTCGTGCGTGATGTTGCGCGACGAGCGGTAGTCCAGGGCCAGGCGGGGTCGGCGCTCGACGAGTGCACGACCACCCAGACCGCGCTCGGCGTGGACGACGAGGCCGGACAGATACGGCGTGCGGCTGCCGACGATCGAGGTCACCTCGACCGCGTTCGCACGCTCGAAACCGCCGAAGGCGACCGGCAGACCCGTGCGCAGAACGAGCTCGCCGACGGCTCGGGAGAGGAGCTCCTCGTCGGTGTCGGCGGCTGTCGTCGGCATATGCGGTTACCTACTTCCGGGGGTGACGTCTGCGTCACCCGCCTTCGTATCGTCGTCGATACTACCGCGAGCACCGACGCTCGCACGGTGACCATGAGGCAAGGAGGCCACATGTCCACATCCGAACCCGCCCCGCCGGGCGGCATCGACTACGTCGCGGTGGAGGAGTCCGCACCGTTCACCGAGCTCAAACGGCGGCACCGGAGCTTCGTCCTGCCGCTGTCGATCGCGTTCCTCGCCTGGTACTTCGCGTACGTGCTGCTGTCGTCGTTCGCGGGCGAATTCATGGCGACCCCCGTGTGGGGCCACATCAACGTCGGGCTCCTGCTGGGGCTCGGGCAGTTCGTGACGACGTTCGCGATCACGATGGCCTACGTCTCCTACGCGAACCGGCGGATGGACCCGCTGTCGAAGGAGATCCGCGAAGACCTCGAGAAGCAGGAGGTGGGCGCATGAGCCGTCTCGCCGAGCACGGGCCTGTCGAAGCGGTGCAGGCGGCCCTCGACACGGTCGAGAACAACCCCGTCCTGAACATCTCGATCTTCGCGGCGTTCGTCGCGGTGACGCTGTTCATCGTCATCCGCGCGAGCCGCAACAACAAGACGGCAGCCGACTACTACGCCGCCGGCCGCTCGTTCACCGGTCCGCAGAACGGGTTCGCGATCTCGGGCGACTACCTGTCCGCGGCCTCGTTCCTCGGGATCACGGGCGCCATCGCGATCAACGGGTACGACGGGTTCCTGTACTCGATCGGCTTCCTCGTGGCGTGGCTCGTCGCTTTGCTGCTCGTCGCCGAGCTCATGCGCAACACGGGCAAGTTCACGATGGCGGATGTCCTGTCCTTCCGCCTCAAGCAGCGTCCGGTGCGGATGGCCGCGGCCATCACCACCCTCGCGGTGTGCTTCTTCTATCTGCTCGCCCAGATGGCCGGCGCGGGTGGGCTCGTCTCGCTCCTCCTCGGCATCCACGAGCAGATCGGGCAGTCGCTCGTCGTCGCCGTCGTCGGTGTGCTGATGATCGTGTACGTCCTCATCGGCGGCATGAAGGGCACGACCTGGGTGCAGATCGTGAAGGCGTTCCTGCTCATCGGCGGCGCCGTCGTCATGACGATCTGGGTGCTCGCGCTCAACGGCTTCAGCCTCGACACGCTCCTCGGCAACGCCGTCGCGGCGAGCACGAGCAACCCCCAGGATGGGATCCTCGGGCCGGGCCTGCAGTACGGCAAGAACCCGTGGGACTTCATCTCCCTCGGCGCCGCGCTCGTGCTCGGCACGGCGGGCCTCCCGCACGTGCTGATGCGCTTCTACACGGTCCCCACGGCCAAGGAAGCGCGTCGCTCGGTCGTGTGGGCGATCTGGCTGATCGGCCTGTTCTACCTGCTGACGCTCGTCCTCGGCTACGGTGCGGGCTACCTCGTCGGCCCCGACACGATCCGCAACGCCCCGGGTGGCGTGAACTCCGCGGCGCCCCTGCTCGCCTTCCAGCTGGGCGGGCCGCTCCTGCTCGGCTTCATCTCGGCGGTCGCGTTCGCGACGATCCTCGCGGTCGTGGCCGGGCTCACGATCACGGCGGCAGCGTCGTTCGCGCACGACATCTACGCCAACGTCGTGAAGAAGGGGAACGTCCCCGCCGACGGCGAGGTCAAGGTCGCGCGCCGGACGGTGATCGTCATCGGCATCCTCGCGATCCTCGGCGGCATCGCCGTGCAGGGGCAGAACATCGCCTTCCTCGTGGCGCTCGCCTTCGCGGTGGCCGCCTCGGCGAACCTGCCGACGATCATCTACTCGCTGTACTGGCGCAAGTTCACGACGCGCGGCGCCGTGTGGAGCATGTACGGGGGCCTCGCCGCGGCGATCATCCTCATCCTGCTCTCGCCCGTGTTCTGGGGCACCGAGACGAGCGTGTTCAAGAACGTCGGCACGGCGATCTGGCCGCTCAACAACCCGGGCATCGTCTCGATCCCGCTCGGGTTCTTCCTCGGCTGGCTCGGTTCGGTCACGAGCCGGAAGGCGGAGGACCCGAAGAAGGCGGCCGAGATGGAGGTCCGCTCGCTGACGGGGTACGGCGCCGAGAAGGCCGTCGACCACTGACGCGACCGCACGATCCGGGGCTTCCGCGGTCGGCCTACACGGCCGCGGAAGCCCCGAGTGCGTGGGCCGCGCGCGCCTATGCCCTGAGCACGTGGGCTTCGAGCGTCTGGGCCTCGAGGTCGAGCAGGTAGCGCTTGCGCTCGGGATGGCCGCCGTATTCGCCGATCGATCCGTCGCTGCGGACGACCCGGTGCGCCGGCACGACGATAGAGATCGGCGTCCGCGCGCACGCGGTGCCGATCGCCCGGTGGGCCCGTGGCGACCCCGCCGCGATCGCGACCTCGGCGTACGACCACACCTCGCCGTACGGGATCGTGCACACCGCCTCGAGGGCGCGCCGCAGGAAGGCCGTCTCGCGCGAGAGGTCGAGGTCGATCTCGAAGGCGTGCCGCGTGCCGTCGAAGTACTCGTCGAGCTGATCGGTGACCGCCGCCGTCGCCGACGCGTCCTGCTCGGGGACGAGGTCGAGCGTCCGTGCGACGCGTTCCCGGGCGATCGCGGAGGCGTCCCGGCGGACATCGAGCAGTTCGAGGGTGGCGAGGCCCGCGTCGGTGACGACGACGAGGGCCTCGCCGATCGGTGTCGGGTGCACCGAGAAGGCGGCGGCAGCGGTCATGACACCCATGATGACGCTCGCCGAGGCATCCGCGTGCCGCCGTCGCGCGATCTGTGCACGGATGCCCGAAATCGCCCGCTGGGGAGAGGGCGATGCATCAATCGCACGAAACCCCCGATGCTAACCGCGATCCGCGCCGCGCCCCGCCTAGGGTGTCGAGTGTGTGGCGAGCAGACGGAGGCGCCGTGCGAGACCTGAACGACGGCACGCACGCGTACGCAGTGACCCCGGCCGACCTCGACCTGTCGGAGCCGGGGGTCGTCGTCGCGCACGTTGCGGAGTCCGAGCGCCGGCGCCTGCGCGAGGAGGCGACGCAGCTCGGTGGAACGTCGACGCTGCTGCACTACACGGATGCCGGTGACGCCGGCATCGACATCACGAAGGCCCACCCGGGGAGCCTCCCGCAGTTCATCACGGGCCGCCCGACACTCCTGTCGAACCTCTTCCGCGACGAGGTCGCCCTGCTCACCGCCAAGCGGGCCGCGGAGCGGATCGCCGCGAAGGACGTCGAACTGCGCACCGCCCGCGGGCTCGACACCGTCCACCTCGCCGTCGCGATCGCCGCCTGGCGCATCGGCGGCGTGTCATACGCGGCCCCCGTGCTGCTGCGGCCCCTCGTCATCCGCCGCCACCACCTCGACTTCGACCTGACCCTTCGCGGATCCTTCACGATCAATCCGGAGCTCGTCGAGGCCGCGCGCACCCACTTCGGCATCGCACTCGACGGCCGCGCCCTCGCCGCCCTCGCCTACGACGACGGCGTGTTCAAGCCGCAGCCGGTCATCGACCACCTGCGCGCCCTCACGGCCCACATCGACACGTTCACGGTGCACCCGCGCCTCGTCGTGTCGACCTTCGCCGACGTCGCCTCCGACATGGCGCGCGACGCCGCCGACCTCGATCACCCGACCCTCAACGCCCTCGCCGGCCACGCGGCCGACCGTGAAGAGCTGACCCTCGTGCGCGCGCTCCCGCCGCTCGTCGATGCCGATGAGCGGCCGCCCGCCTCCGACCGGCTGCTCCTCGACGCCGACACCGAGCAGGAGGCGGTGCTCGCGCGCATCCTCGCGGGGCAGTCGCTCACCGTCCAGACGCTCCCCGGAACGGGTGGCACCCAGACCGTCATCAACGCCGTCGGCGAGCTCGTCCGCGCCGGCAAGCGCGTCCTCGTCGTCAGCGCGCGGCGCTCGACCCTGGAAGGCGTGCGGCACCGGCTGAACGGCATCGGGCTGACGGCGCTCGCCGTCTCGCCGACGCAGCTGCACCGCGACCTCATCCGCGCGATCGGCCGCAACGAGAAGGCGGAGCAGCCCAAGGTCTCCGACGTCGACGACGCCCTCGTGCGCTTGCGCACGGTGCTCCGCGACTACCGTTCGGCGCTCACGGAGCGGCATCCCCAGCTCGAGGTGTCGCCGCTGGAAGCGCTGCGGACGCTCACGACGATCACGGGCCGCGACCCGCAGCCGCAAGCCGAGACGCGCTTCGACCTCCGGACGCTCCAGACGCTCGGCCACCGCCGCGCCGAGGCGGCGCACGCCCTCCAGACGGCGGCGACGCTCGGAGAGTTCCGCTTCGGGCCCGACGACTCGCCGTGGTACGGCGTCGCGTTCGACACGACGCAGCAGGCCACCGACGCGCACGCGCTCGCCGGCCGGCTCCACCGCGAAGAGGTCCCCGCGATCCTCGAGCGCGGCTATGAGCTCATCGCCCAGACGCGCATGCGGCCGTTCACGACCGTCGCCGAGCTCGGCGCCTACATCACGCTGCTGCAGGGCATCCGTGCCTCGCTCGACCGCTTCAGCATGACGGTGTTCGAGCGTCCCCTCGGCGAGCTCATCGACGCGTACTCGCCGCGCCGCGACGCCCCCGAGATGTCGGGCGCCCAGCGCCGGCGACTGAAGCAGCTCTCGCGCGAGTACGTGCGCCCGGGCATGCACGTGACGGACATGCACGAATCGCTCCTGCGCGTCCAGAAGCAGCGCGCGCAGTGGCAGCAGCTGGTCGACCCGGGCGTCCTTCCGGAACTGCCGATCGGTCTCGACGACGTCGCGACCGCCTGGCAGCGCGTCGGCGCCGACCTCGCCACGCTCGACGCCGCGCTCGGCCGGTCGGTGCCGCTGGCATCCCTGCCGATCCCGCGACTGCTCCGCACCCTCGCGGGCCTCGCCGCGAAGTCGGATGTCTTCGACAACCTCGTCGAGCGGGCGACCCTTCGCGGTCAGCTCGCCGAGCTCGGCCTCGACGGCCTCCTCACGGAGCTGTCGGTCCGCCACGTGCCCGAAGACCAGGTCGCCGCCGAGTTCGAGTTCGCTTGGTGGCAGTCCGCGCTCGAGGCGATGCTCCGCACCGACCGCGCCCTGCTCGGTGCCAACACGTCCGTCGTCGACCGACTGGAGCGCGACTTCCGCCTCGTCGACGAGGCGCACGCCGGCTCCGCAGGCCCGCTGCTGGCCGCCGAGCTCGCGACGGCGTGGAAGATCGCCCTCGTCGACCAGGCATCCGAGGCGAGCGCCCTGAAGCATGCGCTGCGCTCCGGCGCGACGACGCCGGCTGAGCTCCTTCACGCCGCCCCGACGCTGCTGCGCACGCTCGCACCGGTCTGGCTTGCGTCGCCCTACGAGGTGCCGAAGATCCCCGTCGAGGCCGCGTTCGACGTCGTCGTGATCGCGGATGCCGCGGCGCTGTGCCTCGCGGAAGCGGCACCGGCCCTCCGGCGGGCCCGTCAGGTGGTCGTCTTCGGCGACCCCGTGACGCAGAAGCCGACCCCGTTCCGCGTGGGTGCCGGTGCACCGCAGGACGGGGAAGAGCCCGAGGTCGACTTCGACGACGTGAGCGTGTTCGAGCGCCTGGCGGAGCTCGTCCCCACCGAAACCCTCACCCGCAGCTACCGTGCGGGCGGGGAGGACCTCGCCGAACTCGTCAACTCCGCGTTCTACGGCGGGCGTCTCGTCACGCTGCCGTGGGCGGGCTCGTACCTCGGCCGCGGGAGCCTCAGCGTCGACTACGTCGAGGGCGGCCACGGCACCCCCGACCCTGTGACGGGTGCCGTCGAGAGTCCGGATGCCGAGGTCGCGCGCGTCGTCACGCTCGTCGTCGAGCACGCCGTGAACCGGCCGTCCGAGTCGCTCATGGTCGTCACCGCGTCGGTGCGTCACGCGGAGCGGGTGCGCGCCGCGGTCGCCGCGGCCTTCGCGGGCCGTGCCGACGTCGCCGACTTCGTCGGACGCGACACCGCCGAGCCGTTCGCGGTGCTCGGCCTCGAGGAGTCGGTCGCGGAGAGCCGCGACCGGGTCGTGTTCTCGCTCGGTTTCGGCCTCACCAAGCACGGCCGCGTGCTGAGCGACTTCGGAGACCTCTCCGGCCCCGACGGGGAGCGCCTGCTGCGGGTCGGCATGACCCGCGCACGCCGCTCGATGGTGATCGTGTCGTCGATCCGCCCGTCGGCGTTCGATGAGGGACGGCTCGAATCCGGGGCATCCAGCCTCATGTCGATGCTCGGCGGGATCGCGGCGCGCGCCCGCGAGGCGCGCCTGGAGGACCTCGCCGACCCGCTGACGCTCTCCCTCGCGCGGCACCTCCGCGCGCGGGGCGTGTCGGTCGACGTCGACTACCGCGGTCAGCTGCCGCTCGTCGCCCAGTACGAGGGCAAGGCCGTCGTCGCCGAGAGCGACACCGACGCGACCGGCGACACGCTCCGCGAGGCCCTGCGGCTGCGCCCGCAGATCCTGCGACGCCTCGGCTGGCACTACATCCGTGTGCACGCATTCGATCTGTACAGCGACCCCGCGGGCGTCGCCGAGCGGATCGCTGCGATCCTCGGTGTGTCGCCGGATCGGCCGACGGCCGACACGCAGACGCAGCCGATCGATGTCACCGACTGACGACGACACGGGTGCAGGCGGGGCGGCGCCGCGACAGCACGTCGTCCGCGTGCGCGGTACGCGTCGCGCGAAGCTGACCCCCGCGCCCGGCACCGACCCCTCACCCGAGGCGCCGGTCACGGGCGCCGAGACGACGGATGCCCCCGCCGTACCCGTGAGGGCGGCGGAGGCATCCGGTCCGAACGATGAGCGCCTGCGGCGGGACGTGCCGCCGCACTACTGACCGCGCGGACTACTTCGCGTCGAGGTCCTTGCGCTCCTGCAGCAGGTCGCGGATCTGGACGAGCAGTTCCTGCTCGGTCGGCAGCTTCGCCTCCTCCTCTTCGGCGACACCGGCCTTCGCGGCGGCGCGCTCCTTGAACTTGTTCATGGGAAGCACGAAGACGAAGTAGACGATGGCCGCGACGGCGAGGAAGTTGATGATCGCGCCGACGATGTTGCCGATCTCGAAGTTCGAGACGCCGCCCGACAGCGTGGGCACCGGCAGAACCCAGCCGCTCAGGTCGCCGACCTGGAAGATGACGCCGATCAAGGGGTTGATGAGCCCCTTGACGAACGTGTCGACGATCGCGGTGAACGCGGCGCCGATGACGACTGCGACGGCAAGGTCGATGACGTTGCCGCGCATGATGAAGTCTTTGAAGCCCTTGATCATGTGGAATCCCCCCGGGAGTTATGAACCCGACGCTGCGGGTGAGGCCTTTGCCTCGGATTTCGATGATGTCGGAGCAGGGGCTGCCGCGCCACCTCCCGCGCCGGTGGACGACGAGCCCGCGCGCGAGTCGGTGCGGTAGAAGCCCGATCCGTTGAAGGTCACCCCGACCGATCCGTACTGCTTGCGCAGCGCGCCGCCGCACTCGGGGCATTCGGTGAGAGCTGCGTCGCTGAAAGACTGCACGGCGTCGAAACGGTGCCCGCACTGCGTGCAGGCATAGGCATAGGTGGGCATGGTGTCCTCGGTCGTTCTGGGGTCGTTCTGGGGCGTTCGAGTGGAAGAGTCAGCGCCGCGGAGGCGCGAACGTCAGGGTCTGCGTGGGGGTGACGACGCCGGTCACCGGCTGATCGTGCACGTCGCGGGGGACCTCGTCGACGACCTCCGAGTCGAACACGACGGCGTACACGGGCGGGCAGTTCTCCATCGAACCGATCGTCTTGTCGAAGTATCCGCGACCCCAGCCCATGCGCATGCCCGAGCGGTCCACCGCCGCGGCAGGCACGATCAGGAGGTCGACGTCGTTCACGGCGAGCGGGCTCAGCACGTCGCCCACCGGCTCCGGGGTCCCGAACAGGCCCTCGGCGATGTCGCCTTCGGGGTCGGCGACCGCCCAGTCCAGGAGGCCGTCGGACCGGGTGATCGGCAGGAGCACGCGGATGCCTCGCGCCACGGCATCCGTGATGAACGCGTGGGTTCCGGGCTCGGTCGGCGTCGAGAGGAAGCACGACACCGAGCGCGCGCCCGTCGCGGCGACGAGAGCGTCGAGTTGGGTCTTGAGCCCCGCCTCATCCTCGGCGCGGGCGGCGTCGGAGCGCTGCTGGCGTCGCTCGCGCAGGTCGGCGCGCAGCGCGCGCTTCGCGTCGGCGATCGCATCGTGCATCTTCCGATTGTAGATGCGGCGCTTGTGACCGGCCGTGTCTGGGCGCGAAACACCCCGCGCAGTAGGCTGTGGCGCATGACATCGTCGCGCATCAAAGCAGTCATCCCCGCCGCGGGCCTCGGCACGCGCTTCCTGCCCGCCACCAAGGCGATGCCGAAGGAGATGCTCCCGGTCGTCGACAAGCCGGCCATCCAGTACGTCGTCGAGGAGGCCGTCGGGGCAGGCATCGACGACATCCTCATCATCCTGGGGCGCAACAAGAACACGATCTCGAACCACTTCGACTCGGTTCCCGAGCTCGAGTCGAACCTCACGCGTAAGGGCGACCACGACAAGCTCGACCGTGTGCGTCGCTCGACGGGGCTCGCCGACATCCACTTCGTGCGTCAGGGCGAGCCGAAGGGCCTCGGTCACGCGGTCCTCCGCGCCAAGAACCACGTCGGCGACGCGACCTTCGCGGTGCTGCTCGGTGACGACCTCATCGACGAGCGCGATCCGCTGCTGGCGACGATGCTCGCAGAGAACGAACGCACGGGCCTCACGGTCATCGCCCTCATGGAGGTCGATCCCGAGCACATCCACATGTACGGCGTCGCGTCGGTCGAGCCGACCGATGATCCCGATGTCGTCCGCGTGACGGGCCTCGTCGAGAAGCCCAAGCGGGAGGATGCCCCGTCGAACTACGCCGTGATCGGGCGCTACGTCCTCACCCCGCAGGTTTTCGACATCCTCGAGCGGACCGAGCCCGGCAAGGGCGGCGAGATCCAGCTGACCGACGCCCTGCAGGAGCTCGCCGTGACCGACGGCGTCCTCGGCGTCGTCTTCCGCGGCCGCCGCTACGACACCGGCGATAGGGTGGACTACATCAAAGCCATCGTGCAGCTGGCCACCGACCGCGAAGACCTCGGCGCCGAGCTGCGCCCCTGGCTGAAGGATTTCGCGGCGGACCTCTGACACCGACGTCGACGCAGAGGGGGAGTGGGTGGACCTGACGGTTCCGCGCCAGCACGGACGCATCGCCATCCGCCTCGTCAAACCGCGCGACGCCCGCGCGATCCAGGCGGAGCTGTTGAACAACCGCTCCTGGCTGCGCCCATGGGAGGCGACGAGCCCCGACGGTGCGGTGTCGTTCGACATGCGCCTCGGCATCCGTCGACTGCTGCAGCAGTATCGCGACGGCGGCGGCGTGCCGTTCGTCATGGAGTACGACGGCGAGGTCGCAGGGCAGCTCAACGTCTGGGGGATCGCCCGCGGGTCGCTGTCCTCGGCGACGATCGGTTACTGGGTCGGGGAGCGCTTCGCCGGCCGTGACATCACGCCGACGTCGGTCGCCCTCGCGACCGACATCTGCTTCCGCGAGCTGGGCCTGCATCGGATGGAGATCTGCATCCGCCCGGAGAACAAGGCGAGTCTTCGCGTCGTCGAGAAGCTCGGCTTCCGCTACGAAGGGCTGCGGCGCCGTTTCATCCACATCGCGGGGGACTGGCGCGACCACTACGCGTTCGCGCTCGTGAGCGAAGAGGTGCCCGAAGGGGTGCTGCACCGCTGGCTCGGCGGACGGGTGCCTGCGGATGCCGCGACGGTGCCGCTCGAGGACCGCCTCGGCCACTGACAGACCTTCACCCTCTGCTCGAAGGTGAGACACGCGGGGCGGATGCCGCGGTCGCCCGCGTTCCGGCTCTACCGTGGACCGCATGGGTGGCCAGGTACTGGGTGGGGGCGTGATCGTCCTCGTCGCCGTCGCGCTCTGGCTCGTCTATCTTCTGCCGTCGTGGTATGGCCGACACCAGTTCGAGGCTGCGGAACGGAACGCCCTCCGCCTCAACCGCGCCCTGCGGGTGCTCGCCGAGACGAGCGAGACCCCCGAAGCCGTGCAGCTGGAGCTCAGCGCACGGACCGCGCACGCCCAGCAGCGCCTCGCCAAGCAGGCGCAGACGGAGCGCGAGCAGGCCGACCTCGCCCGCGCCCGTGCGGAGCTCGCCGCCGAGACGTTGCTCGCGAAGGCGCAGGCCGCGGCGTCGCGCGAACGCGCCGCCGCCGAGGCGCGTGCCGCGAAGGAGCGCCCCGAGATGCGACGCAGCCGTGCGC
>JASCPG010000054.1 GCA_029960085.1 Microbacteriaceae bacterium PS02067
GCGTGCGCCCGAGCCGGGTCGTGTGCGCGGGCCCTGCGGCGCGTCAGACGCGGGGACGGGCGCGCACGTACTGTGCGGGCCAGGGCGCTGCCGACGGGTCGCCGAGCTCGGTCGCCGCGCGCAGCGCGAAGTGCGGGTCGCGGAGCCACTCTCGGGCGGCGAGGATCACGTCGGCCTCGCCCGCCCGGAGGATCTCCTCCGCCTGGCGCCCCGTGGTGATCTCGCCCACGGCGCCGACGGCGACCTGGCCGGCGGAGCGCACTTCGGCGGCCAGGTGGACCTGATACCCGGGGCCCGTCGTGATCCGCTGATGCGCGACGAGCCCCCCGGAGGACACGTCGAAGAACACCGCGCCGCGTGCGGCCGCCCACCGGGCGACTTCGGCGGTCTGCGGGGCATCCCATCCGCCCTCGGCCCAGTCCGTCGCCGAGAAGCGCACCGTCACGGCCGCCTCGGGCGCCGCTGCGGCGACCGCGTCGACGACGCGCAGCAGCAGGCGGGCGCGGTTCTCGAGCGACCCGCCGTACTCGTCGGTGCGGAGGTTCGACAGCGGGGAGAGGAACTGGTGCAGCAGGTATCCGTGCGCCGCGTGGATCTCGAGCAGCTCGAACCCGGCCGCGACGGCGCGCACGGCGGCGGACGCGAAGGCCGCCACGATCGCGTCGATCTCCGCAGCCTCGAGCGCCCGGGGATCGGCGTATCCGTCGAAGGCGATCGCCGACGGCGCGACGGTCAGCCAGCCCCCTTCCGCGGGTGCGACCGTGCCCTGGCGGCCGGAGAGGGGCGACCACGTCGAGGCCTTGCGCCCTGCGTGGGCGAGTTGGACACCGGCGATCGCGCCGCGCGCGCGGATAGCGGCGGCGATGGGCGCCCAGGCATCCCGCTGCGCGTCGTTCCAGAGCCCGACGTCCTCGGGCGAGATGCGTCCTTCGGGGAGGACTGCGGTCGCCTCGGCGATGACGGCGCCGGCGCCGCCCGACGCGAACTGAGCGAGGTGCACGTGATGCCAGTCGTTCGGGATGCCCTCGACGGCGGAGTACTGGCACATGGCGGCGACCCAGAGGCGATTGCGGGCGGTCAGGCCGCCCAGGGTCACGGGGGAGAACAGCAGGCTCATTCGACGCTCCAGAGGTTCGGGGCAGTGGCGGAGGGCAGCGGCGCCCCGGTGACGCGCCGGCGACCCCGGTAGGGTGACGCCCATGACGCTCGAGTGGACCGTGCAGGACGCGGCGGCGCACCTGAGGAGACCAACCGCCGCCGATGACAAGTATTCCCGTGGGGTGCTCGGCATGCGAACCGGCTCTGAGCAGTACCCGGGCGCGGCGGTCCTCGGCGTCGAGGCGGCACACCGCACCGGTCTCGGCATGGTCCGCTACCTCGGGCCCGAGCGCGCGAGCGCACTCGTCCTGGCGCGGCGCCCGGAGACAGTCACGGAGTCGGGGCGCGTGCAGGCGTGGCTCATCGGGTCGGGCACGGATCCCGCGACGCGCACCGCCGCGGACACGGCGGCGCTCTCCGCCGTGCTTGCGGGTGAGCGCCCCGTCGTCGTCGACGCCGGGGCGCTCGATCTCGTCGCGGACCGCAGCGGCACAGGACCTCTCGTCGTCACCCCGCACGCGCGCGAACACGACCGGCTGCGGCAGCGTGCGGGGCTCGCGCCCGCGGGCGCCGACCGGGCGGCGGATGCCGCCGAGACGGCGGCCGCGCTCGGCGTCACCGTACTCCTGAAAGGTGCCCGCACGATCGTCGCGACGCCGCACGGGAGCATCCGCACGGTGGAGGCTCCCACCGCGTGGCTGGCGACGGCGGGCACGGGAGATGTGCTCGCCGGCATCCTCGGGGCCCTCACGGCGGCCACGCCTCCCGCGGATGCGGAGGCGTTCGGTGCGCTCGCCGCGACGGCCGCCGTCCTGCACGGCCGGGCCGCCGCTCGCGCCTCCGAGCGCCACTCGGGCGGGCCGGTCGCGGCGCTCGATGTGGCGGAGGCCGTGGCATCCGTCGTCGGGGATCTCCTCTCGCTGGGCACGTCTGCCGGTGCCTCTGCCGGTGCGGCGACCGCGGCCTTCCCCGGTGGGCCCGCGCCGCAACCGTAGGATGGGGAGGGTGTCGAACCGAGCCGTGCTGTGGGTCGCGTTCGTCCTCGTCCACCTCGGTGTCGGGTGGCTCGGCTTCCTCATGCCGAACCAGCCCATGGGCGACGTCTACAGGGTCTACGAGCCGTGGGCGCGCGCTGCCGTGGAGGGCGGCGGGATGATGGGCATCACCGAATCGTGGGTGTACCCCCAGCTCGCCCTCGTCCCGATGATCCTGACCCTCGCCTTCACGCCGTTCGTGAGCTACACGGTGGGCTGGGCGATCCTCGTGACGGCCCTGGATGCTCTCGCCTTCGGCATGCTCGTCGGGCGCGGCCGGTCGACCGGCCGCACGAGTGCCGCCTGGTTCTGGCTGGCGTTCATCGCGCTCCTCGGCCCCGTCGGGCTCTACCGCCTCGACGGGCTGACGGTGCCGCTCGTCATCGTCGGATGCCTCTGGCTCGTCGGGCGACCGTGGGCTGCCGCGATGATCCTCGCCGCGGCGACCTGGATCAAGGTGTGGCCGGCGGCGATCCTCGGCGCGGCGGTGATCGCCGTGCGCCGGCGCGGCGCCGTCCTTGGGGGAGCGGTCGTCGCGAGCGCCCTCGTGCTCGTCGCGCTGCTGGCAGCGGGCGCGGGCGCGCATGCGTTCGGTTTCATCGGCGAGCAGGCGACGCGAGGCCTCCAGGTCGAGGCCCCCGTTGCGGCGCCGTACCTCTGGGGTGCCCTGCTGGGCGTTCCCGGCTTCAGCGTGTACTACTCGTTCGACATCCTCACGTTCCAGGTGACCGGCACCGACATCGACGTCACGATAGCCCTCATGACGCCCGTGCTCGTGCTCGCCATGGTCGCGATCACCGCGCTCGGCGCGTGGAAGGCCGCGCGGGGCGTACCCTTCGCGAGCCTGTTCCCCTCGTTGTCCCTCGCGCTCGTGCTCGGGTTCATCGTCTTCAACAAGGTCGGATCGCCGCAGTATCTCGTCTGGCTCGTACCGTCGCTCGTCGTCGGACTCGTCGTGCGGCGCACCGCGTGGTTCGCGCCCGCGACCCTCGCCCTCGCGGCGGCGCTGCTGACGCAGCTCGTGTATCCGATCCTCTACGAGGGCATCCTCGTGCCGCAGCCGATCGCCGTCGTCATCCTCACCCTGCGCAACCTGCTGCTCGTCGCCCTGCTCGCGTGGACCGTCGTGCGGGTCGCCCGCCTCACGCCACCGGCCCGTCGTTCCGTGTCTGTGCCTACGATCGCCTCACCCGTCTGAACCGGAGGTCCCCCATGCTGATCGCCTTCTCCGTCGCCCCGAGCGGCGCCCCCGCAGGAGCCGCCGCGTCCGCGGACGCCTCCGTCCACGATGCCGTCGCCGCGGCGGTCGCGGTCGTCCGCGCGTCGGGCCTGCCGCACCGTACGACCTCGATGTTCACGGAGGTGGAAGGCGAATGGGACGAGCTGATGGCGCTCGTCAAGGCTGCCGTCGACGCCGTGCAGCCCTACGGCTCGCGCGTCTCGCTCGTGCTGAAGGCCGACATCCGCCCGGGTTACACGGGCGAGCTCGACGGCAAGATCGAGCGTCTCGAACGCGCGATCGACGAGCGGGGGGCCTGAACCCGAGTCCGGGTGCCCGGCCGGGCATCCGTGTCGCGTTCAGCTCTCGAGCAGGCGGCGCAGGTGCGGGGCGACGGCTTCGATCTCGATGAGGAATCCGTCGTGGCCGAAGTCGCTCGAGATGACGACGAGGTCGTCGTCGATCGTCGTGCGGATGCCGCGGAAGATGCGCTCCTGCCCGTCGACGGGGAAGAGCCGGTCGCTGTCGATGCCGAGGACGAGGGTCCGGGCGGTGACCTGCGCCAAGGCATCCTCGACCCCGCCGCGATCACGGCCGACGTCGTGCGAGTTCATCGCCTCGACGAGGGTCAGGTAGCTGTTCGCATCGAAGCGCCGCGTGAACTTGTTGCCGTGGAAGTCGAGGTAGCTCTCGACGGCGAAGCGTCCGCCGCCGCCGAGCGGGCTCACGCCCGACTGCCACGAGCGCTGGAAGCGGAGATTCAGCTCCATGGGGCTGCGGTAGTTCAGGAGGGCCATGCGACGGGCGAGGGCGAGGCCGCGGTGCGGGCCGTCGCCGTCCGCGGCGTCGTAGTAGTCGCCGGCGGCGAAGTTCGGGTCGATGCGGATCGCCTCGAGCTGCACGGAGTTGAGGGCGACCTGGTCGGCCGTCGTCGTCGGGGGAGCGGCGATCACCGCGAGGCGTTCTACCCGCTCGGGATGCCCGACGCCCCACTCGATCGCCTGCATCCCGCCCATGGACCCGCCGACGACCGCCGCCCAGCGGTCGATGCCGAGTGCATCGGCGAGGGCCGCCTGGGCGGCGACCTGGTCGCGGATCGTGAGGTAGGGGAAGCGCGCGCCCCACTCGCGCCCGTCCGGGCCGATCGAGGCGGGGCCGGTCGAGCCCTGGCATCCGCCGAGCATGTTCGGGGCCACGACGAACCACCGGTCGGTGTCGATCGCGGCGCCGGGGCCCACGATCTCCTGCCACCAGCCGTCGGTGGGGTGCCCCGGGCCCGCCTCGCCGCGGACATGGGTGTCGCCGGTCAACGCGTGCAGGACGAGTACGGCGTTGTCGCGTGCCGCGTTGAGCTCACCCCACGCCTCGTACGCGAGCCGCGCGAACGGCAGGCGCGCCCCGTTCTCGGTGTGGAAGGCCCCGAGCGGCGCGAAAAGCCTGCCGCCTGCCGGGTCGCCGTCGCGCCAGGCGCCGCTCGCGGGCGGCCGGGCACGCAGAAGCCGGGCATCGGCCTCCGAGATCGGCGCCGACGGCACCGTGTCTTCCGAGGCCTGCCAGTCCATGGCATCCATTCTCGCGGTACCGGGTGCCCCGTGCCGACGTGTTACGCGGGCGTGACCAATGCAGGAGATAGCAACACGGATGGGCGGTTTCCCTCGGGAAACCGCCCATCCGTGTTCGGAAGTCCTGCATTCGTCACGCCGAGCCGGCGTGACGCGGGTGCGAGACCGCGCCGTGAGCCGGCGTGACCGGGGTGCGAGACCCCGCGTGGGTCAGGCGCGGGCTGCCTCGGAGACCTTGCGGGCGGCTGCGAGCGCCTGCTCGAGGTCGGCCTTCAGGTCCTCGACGTTTTCGAGACCGACCGACAGGCGCACGAGGCCGGGGGTGACCCCGGTCGTGAGCTGCTGCTCGGGGGTCAGCTGCGAGTGCGTCGTGGATGCCGGGTGGATGACGAGCGAGCGCACGTCGCCGATGTTCGCCAGGTGGCTGAACAGGGTCAGCGAGTTGACGAACTCGCGGCCGGCCTCCACGCCGCCCTTCAGCTCGAACGACAGCACCGCACCGACGCCCTTCGGCGCGTAGGTGTTCGCCGCCGCGTACCAGGGCGACGACGGCAGACCGGAGTAGTTCACCGACGCGATGTCATCGTGGTTGTCGAGCCACTCGGCGATCTCCTGCGCGTTCTGCACGTGACGCTCGATGCGCAGCGACAGGGTCTCGATGCCCTGGATCAGCAGCCACGCGCTCTGCGGCGAGATCGCGGAACCCAGGTCGCGCAGCAGCTGCACGCGGGCCTTGATGACGTACGCGAGCGCGTCGCCCACCGCCTGCGTGTACACGGCGCCGTGGTACGACGGGTCGGGGGTGCTGAGGCCGGGGAAGCGGTCGGCGTGCTCCGACCAGGGGAAGGTGCCGCCGTCGACGATGACGCCGCCGATGACGGTGCCGTGTCCGCCCAGGAACTTCGTAGCCGAGTGCACGACGATGTCGGCGCCGTGTTCGAACGGACGGATGAGGTAGGGCGTCGCGATCGTGTTGTCGACGATGAGCGGCACGCCGGCCTCGTGCGCGATGTCGGCCACCGTGCGGATGTCGAGCACGTTGATCTTCGGGTTGCCGATCGTCTCGGCGAAGAAGAGCTTCGTGTTGGGGCGGACGGCCCGGCGCCACTCGTCGGCGTCGTCCTGGTTCTCGACGAAGGTGACCTCGATGCCGAGCTTCGCGAGCGTGTACTTGAAGAGGTTGTAGGTGCCGCCGTAGATCGACGACGACGAGACGATGTGGTCGCCGGCCTCGGCGATGTTGAGCACGGCGAACGTCTCGGCGGCCTGACCCGAGGCGACGAGCAGGGCGCCGGTGCCCCCCTCGAGCGCGGCGACGCGCTGCTCGACGACGTCCTGCGTCGGGTTCTGGATGCGCGTGTAGATGTTGCCGAACTCGGCCAGTGCGAAGAGGTTCGCGGCGTGGTCGGCGTTGTCGAACACGTACGACGTGGTCTGGTAGATCGGCGTCGCGCGCGCCTTCGTGACGGGATCGGGCGCCGCGCCGGCGTGGATCTGCGTGGTCTCGAAGCGCCAGTTCTCGGCTGCGGACATGTCGTGCTCCTGCGGGTGGTTCGGGTGGGTGCGGCGGGTGCCGCGACATCACCGAGAGTACGGATGCCGTGCGCCTGTCAACAACGCCTGGGAAATGTGACGTCACAATCGGCCGCCGGGTAGCGTGGATGCCATGACGACCAGACGCGCAGTGGTGACCGGAGCCAGCTCGGGGATCGGCGAGGCCGTGGTGCGGACGCTCCGCGGGACGGGCTGGGACGTCGTGGGCGTCGCCCGCCGCGCGGACCGGCTGGATGCCCTGGATGCCGAAGTCGGCTCGGCCTCGTTCGCCGCCGACCTCAGTCGCGAGGCGGACGTCGCGGCCCTCGCGGCACATCTCGACGCCACCGGGCCCGTCCACGCGCTCGTGCACGTCGCCGGCGGTGCGCGCGGCACCGACCGGGTGGAGGACGGGAACCCCGCCGACTGGCGCTGGATGTTCGAGGTGAACGTCCTGTCGGCGCAGCTCGTGACGGCGGCGCTCCTGCCGCTCCTGCGCGCCTCGATCGCGGACGGCGGGGGCCACGCCGACACCCTGTACGTCACCTCGACGGCGGCGCAGACCGCCTACCCCGGCGGCGCCGGGTACAACGCCGCGAAGGCGGGGGAGGCGATGCTGGTGCACGCGCTGCGGCTGGAGTTGAACGGCGAGCCGATCCGGGTCACCGAGATCGCGCCGGGCATGGTCTACACGCCGGAGTTCACGCTCAACCGCCTGGGCGGCGACCGTGCGGGGGCGGAGCGCGTCTACGACGGCGTCGAGGCGCCGCTCGTGGCATCCGATGTCGCCGACGTCATCGCCTACGCGCTGAACGCCCCGGGGCACGTGAACCTCGACCTCGTGACGATGCGGCCGGTCGCGCAGTCCGCACAGCACCTCCTCGCCCGAGGGCCCCTGCGTCCGCGCATCTGAACGCCGCCGGCGGCCCCGTCAGGCCGGGGGTGCGTCGGCGAACGCGACCTTCGGGACGAACAGCAGGAGCAGCGCCGCGACGAACCCGCCGCCTGCGCAGATCGCCCACACCGTCAGGTAGCCGCCGAGGGATGCCGCGGTCGTGCTCGCCACGGCACCTGCGCCCGCCGCGAGGACGACGCCGAACACGGCCGACGAGAACGTCCCGCCGATCGTCTTCGTCGTGTTCGTGAGAGCGGATGCCACGCCGGTCTGACCGGTCGGGGCCGCCGCCGCGGCGGCCGCAGGCAGGGCTCCGACGAGCGCGCCCGAGCCGAGTCCCGCGATCGAGAGGTTCAGCACGACCTGCCAGGTCTCGACGTGGAACGGCAGGAACAGGGCGTAGCCGACGCCCACGAGCAGCGCCGCCGTGATGAGCATGATGCGCGGGGCGACGCGGCGTGAGGTGACTGCGAAGACGATCGCGCCGACGATCATCGAGACGAGGTACACGCCGATGAGGTTGGAGCGGTCCGTGGCATCCAGCCCCAACCCGTAGCCGAGGGAGCTGTCGGTGCCGGCGTAGGTCGACAGCGGCCCCTGCGCGCCGAGCAGGCTGATGCCGATGAGGAACGCCGTGGCCTGCACGGGCCACATCTCGGGGCGGGCGAGGACGCGGAGGTCGATGGCGGGGTCCTTCTGGCGCAGCTCGTAGAAGACGAACCAGACGAACACGAGGATGCCCGCGACGACGAGTGCGACGACCCAGAGCCACGCGCCTCCGCCGAGGTGGAGCTCCCCGATCATCCGCATCCACGCGAGCCCGCCGGTGATGAGCAGCAGCCCCCACGCGAGGATGACGAAGCCCCACGTGTCGAGGGAGCGCCCCGGCTCGGGCTGCGATTCGGGGACGCCGATCCAGATGACGAGCACGACGAGGGTGACCGCGATCGCGGGGACGAAGAGCGTCGCCGTGAGGTTCTCGCCGGTCGCGGCGAACACGCGCCCCGCCGCGAGCGCCCCGAGGATCGCGCCGGCCTCGAGTCCCACGACGAGGAGGCCCGCCGCGCGCCGCGTCGTGGAGACGCCGCGCTCCTGACGGCGGCCGCATTCGAAGATGAGCGCGATCTCCAGCGGCAGCCACACGACGTAGAACCCCTGCAGCGCCCACGCGATGAGGAAGGTCCAGAACGACGTCGCGAACGCGAGCCACCACGTCGCTCCCGCCGTGAGGATCGCCGCGATCAGCAGGACCTTCTTGTGCCCGTACATATCGCCGAGCTTCGCGAGGAACGGCACGACCAGTGCCGACAGGAGCAGCTGCGCCGCCTCGAACCAGTTGACGTCGGAGTCGTGGATGCCGAGCTTCACGACGATGTCGCTGAACAGCGGCACGTAGTACCCCTGCAGGATGCCCGAGACGAGCTCGACCAGGACGAACCAGCCGATGAGACCCGCCGTCACCCCCACGGCCGAGGTTCGCAGCGACGCGGTCGCGGAGGAGATGGTACGCGGTGCCGGCGGCGTTGACATGGCGATCAGTCTAGGTTGGGGGAGTGAGCACTGACGACGCCTTTTCCGACCGTGAGATCCTGACCTGGGCGGGCTTCGGCGACGCCACCCGCGAGCTGTCCCGTGCGATCCTCGCCGACGGGTTCGAGCCCGAGGTCGTCGTCGCGATCGCACGCGGCGGACTACTGCCCGCGGGGGCCGTCGCGTACGGCCTCGGGGTGAAGAGCTGCGGCGCACTGAACGTCGAGTTCTACACCGGCATCGGCACCGTGCTGGATGCCCCGACGCTGCTCCCGCCCGACCTCGACCTCGGCTACCTGCCCGGCAAGCGCGTGCTCCTCGTCGACGATGTCGCCGACTCGGGGCGGACGCTCGCGCTCGCGGTCCAGATGCTGCGGGATGCCGGAGCGGACGTGCGCTCGGTGTGCATCTACACGAAGCCGGGCTCCGTGGCATCCCCCGACTATTCGTGGCGCGAGACCGACCGGTGGATCGACTTCCCCTGGTCGGCACGGGGCACGGTGGCCGAGGAGGACGCCGGAACCGGCGAGGCCAGCGCCTGATGGCGAAGAGCCTCGACGAACTGGCGGATGCCGGGTTGATCGACCCCGGTTGGGCCGATGCCCTCGCGCCCGTCGCGCCCGACATCGCCGCACTCGGCGAGCGGCTGCGGGCGGACACAGCGGCGGGGCGCCCGTACCTTCCCGCCGGCGACCGCGTGCTCCGCGCGTTCGCGAGGCCGCTGGAGGGCGTCAAAGTCCTCATCGTCGGTCAGGACCCGTATCCGACGCCGGGGCATCCGATCGGACTGTCGTTCGCCGTCGATGCGCACGTGCGCCCGCTGCCGCGGAGCCTCGGCAACATCTACCGGGAGCTGCACGACGACCTCGGCATCGCGCCCGCGCCGCACGGCGACCTGTCGGCGTGGAGCGATCAGGGGGTCATGCTCCTGAACCGGGTGCTGACGGTCGCGCCGGGCGCCCCGGCATCCCATCGCGGCTGGGGGTGGGAGCGGGTGACCGAGCACGCGATCCGCACGCTCGTCGCGCGGGATCGCCCGCTCGTGGCGATCCTGTGGGGGAGGGATGCCGCGAATCTGCGACCGCTCCTGGGCGACACTCCGATCATCGAGTCGGCGCACCCCTCGCCGCTGTCGGCGAGCCGTGGCTTCTTCGGCTCGAAGCCGTTCTCGCGGGCCAACGCCCTGTTGGAGCAGCAGGGAGCGGCCCCCGTCGACTGGCGCGTAGGCTGACCGGCATGCTGGAAGAGGAGTACGAGAAGACGCGGCGGCGGCTGCCGGCGCACCTGCGCCGGGTGGAGACCGAGCGTCCGTTCGCGTACGAGATCCGGCCGGTCGAGGCGCGGGACATCCCCGACATCCGCGAGATCTACAACCACTACGTGACGAACTCCGTCGTGACGTTCGACGAGAAGAAGTGGTCGCTCGCGAAGTGGCGCGACAAGATCGCGCACCTCGACAAGCTCGGGATGCCCTTCCTCGTGGCGCAATCCCCGACGGGGCAGATCCTCGGCTACGCGCTCGTGCAGCCGATGTCGGCGAAGTCGGGGTATCGCTACAGCGTCGAGAACTCGATTTATCTCGGGCAGGCCGCCACGGGCAAAGGCCTCGGGCGGGCGCTCCTGGAGGCGCTGATCGCCGCGTCGGAGCAGGCGGGCATCCATCAGATGGTCGCCGTCATCAGCGACAAGGGCGCGGAGGGCTCGGTCGCCCTGCACGAGAAGCTCGGCTTCGTCGAAGTGGGCCGGATGGGTCGCGTCGGCTTCAAGTTCGGCCGCTGGCTCGGCACGATCTACCTGCAGAAGCAGCTGAATCCCGTGAAGAAGAAGCGCGGCCTCTTCGGCCGGTCGACCTAGCCCGGCCCATCCGGTCGTTGAGCGAGGAGCGCAGCGACGAGTCGAAACGCGACGTTTCCACTCGCTCCGCTCGGTCAACGACCGGGGTGGGGCGCTCGGTCAACGACCGGGGGTGGGGCGGTGTCCGGTCGTTGAGCGAGGAGCGCAGCGACGAGTCGAAACGGGACGTTTCCACTCGCTTCGCTCGGTCAACGACCGGGGGTTGGGGTGCTCGGTCAACGACCGGGGGTGGGCGCTCGGTCAGCGGCCGGGGGGGCGGTGTCTGGTCGTTGAGCGAGGAGCGCAGCGGCGAGTCGAAACGGGACGTTTCCACTCGCTTCGCTCGGTCAACGACCGGGGGTGGGGCGCTCGGTCAACGGCCGGGGGTGGGGCGGTCTCTGGTCGTTGAGCGAGGAGCGCAGCGACGAGTCGAAACGGGACGTTTCCACTCGCTTCGCTCGGTCAACGACCGGGGTGGGGCGCTCGGTCAACGGCCGGGGGTGGGGCGGTCTCTGGTCGTTGAGCGAGGAGCGCAGCGACGAGTCGAAACGGCGGGCGGGGCGCTCGGTCAGCGGGGGGAGGCGGCGCGCACGGCGTCGATGAGGGCGCGCCACGGGCCGGATGCCTGGGACTCGCTCAACGCCGCGTGACGCTCCGGTCCCTCGGGCATCCGCGCGCTCACGCGGTACGCGAAACGGTCCGCGCCGCGCGGCACGTCCCCCTCGCGCGCGTACGCGTCCTCGTCATCGTCGGCGTCCTCGTCGTCCCACGGGCACGCGTCGATGAGGTCGATCCACTCGTCGGCGTCGGATGCCTCCGCTTCGACGTCCCAGCGGCGCGTCAGGCCGGCGATGCCGCCCGAGCGCACGACGACCACGGCGACCGCGGGTGCGGGGCTCGCGGCCTCGGGGTCAGGATCCTGATGCACCGATCGTCACGCCGACGCCGCTCCAGGCGGTGCGGACGGCGGCGGCCTCCTCCGATGTCTCACCGTACTCCGCCCGCGCGGTGCGCAGGGTGGCCGCGGCGAACGCCGCGAAGTCGGTCGTCGGGGTGAGGGTTCCACCCGTCAGGGTCAGGTACCAGATCCGCCCGGCGCGCTCCCACGCATACCCGCCGAGAGCGGTCGCCGCGAGGTGGAACGCCTTGTTCGGGATGCCGGAGTTGATGTGCACGCCGCCGTTGTCGTCGGTCGTCTTCACGAAGTCGCGCATGTGGGCGGGCTGCGGGTCACGCCCGAGCACATCGTCGTCGTAGGCGGTGCCGGGCGCCTTCATCGAGCGCAACGCCTCACCCTGCACGGCGGCGGTGAAGATGCCCGCGCCGATGAGCCAGGATGCCTCGTCGGCCCTCTGGCGGTGCGAGTGCTGCTCGGTGAGCGCGCCGAACACGTCGGCGATCGACTCGTTGAGCGCCCCCGACTTGCCGCGGTACGCGAGGCCGCCGGAGTGCTCGACGACGCCGTGTCCGAGCTCGTGCGCGATGACGCTGAGCGAGCCCGTGAAGCCTGCGAAGACCTCGCCGTCACCGTCGCCGAACACCATCCGCTCGCCGTTCCAGAACGCGTTGTCGTACTTCTCGCCGTAGTGGACGGTCGCTTCGAGTCGGCCTCCGGTGCCGTCGATGGATGCCCGGCGAAAGGCATCCCAGAGGAAGTCGAATGTCTCGCCGAGCCCGTCGTAGGCCTCATCGACCGCGATGTCGGCGACGGCGGGTTCGCCCTCCGCACGAACGCGCACGCCGGGCAGGTTCTCGCGGTGCTGCGCATCGGAGATGACGCGATCGGGCGAGGGCGACCCCTCGAAGACGAGCGCGTCGCCCTCGACCGACACATCGAGGTCGGTGAGGGTCGGGTGATAGACCCGCGGCAGGGCGAGCGTCGCGCGCGCCGCCTGCGCCGCGTCGGCGAGGTGCGGAGCGTCCGCCTCGGCGAGCCGCGCGAGCAGATAGGGCGGGATGATCGCGTGCATGTCGGTCACGCTACTCCCGGCCCCCGACGCGGGGCAGGGGCCTCACGTGCGAGGCGGCTCGATGACGGGGATAGAGGCGAGGAGACGCCGCGTATAGGCGACCTGCGGCTGCAGGAGAACCTTCTCGGTCGGGCCCTCCTCGACGATGCGGCCGTCCTTCATGACGATGACCTCGTCGCACAGGCTCTGCACGACGCCGATGTCGTGCGAGACCATGACGAGGGTCAGGTTCTCGCTCGCGCGGAGCTCCCGCAGGAGCTCCAGGATCTGCGCCCGCACCGTGACATCCAGCGCCGACAGGGGTTCGTCGCCGACGAGGATGCGGGGACGGTGCACGATCGCGCGGGCAAGAGCGATCCGCTGCCGCTGGCCGCCGGAGAACTCGTGCGGATAGCGCTGCGCCATGTCGGCGTCGAGCCCCACCGCTTCGAGCACCTCGCGCACCCGTGCCCGGCGCTGGTCGCCCGAGCCCTCGACGTCGAGGGCCCAGAGCGGTTCGCCGACGATGCGGCCGACCGTCATGCGGGGGTCGAGCGAGGCGTACGGATCCTGGAAGACGATCCCCGTCTCGCGGCGCAGCCAATGCAGTCGCCGCGCCGATGCACGTGCGTCGACAGGCCGGCCGCCCAGTTCGACGGTGCCCGCGCTCGGGGCATCCAGCCCCAGCAGAATCCGGATGAGCGTCGACTTGCCCGAGCCGGACTCGCCGATGATCCCGACGGCGGATCCCTCGCGCACGTCGACGTCGGCATCGTCGAGCGCCGTCGTCCATCGCGTCTTCTCGAACAGGTGCGTGCCGCGCTGCGGGAAGCGCCGCGTGAGCCCCCGGCCCTGCAGGAGCGCGGTCATGAGACGCCCCCCGGCTTCCAGAGGGTCGCCGTGGCATCCCGCAGGAGCCCCTGCGTCACGGGCGACTCGGGCGCGGTGAGCAGGCCCGACAGCGGCCCCCGCTCGACGACGCGCCCGTTCTCGAGCACGACGGCATCCGTCGCGACCTGGGAGAGCACGGCGAGGTCGTGCGTGATGAACACGAGCGACATGCCGTCCCGCGCGACGAGGCCGCCCAGCAGCTCGAGGATCTCGGCCTGGATCGTCACGTCGAGCGCCGTCGTCGGCTCGTCGGCGATCAGCAGGCGAGGCCGGCAGGCGAGGGCCATCGCGATCGCGACGCGCTGACGCTGACCGCCGGAGAGCTGATGCGGGTAGCGCCGGACGAGCTCGGACGCATCGGGGAGACGCACGCGCTCGGCCTCGGCGATGGCGCGTGCGGATGCCTCGCGTCGCGAGACCCCCTCGTGGATGCGGACGGACTCGCCGATCTGCCGCCCGACCGTCCGGATCGGATTGAGCGCCGTGCGCGGCTCCTGGAAGACGATGCCGATCTCATCGCCGCGGAGGGTCGCCAGTTCGCGATCGGGGAGACCGATCAGTTCGCGTCCGTCCCACCGCACGCTTCCGGTCGCGGTCGCCCCGTCGGGCAGGAGCCCCAGGATCGCGAGGGCGGTCAGGGACTTCCCCGACCCGGACTCGCCGATGAGCCCCACGCGCGCACCGTCGGGGACGTCGAACGAGACGCCGTCGACGACGCGGCGGCCGTCGATCTCGACGACGAGGTCCTGCACTTCGAGGCTCATGACACCACCACCGGCTGGGGGCTCCGGGCGGCGATGCGTCGACGGGAGAGGGTCGGGTCGGTGGCCTCGCGGAGGCCGTCGCCGAGCAGGTTCAGCCCGAGCACCGTGATCGTGATCGCAAGGCCCGGCCAGACGACCGACAGCGGGTGCACGGAGATGTAGGTCTGCAGATCCTTCAGCAGGATGCCCCAGCTGGGCTCCGTGGGCGGTGCACCGAAGCCGAGATAGCTGAGGCCTGCTTCGGCGAGTACCGCGACCGCCATGCCCCACGACAGCTGCACGATGAACACGGGCGCGACGTTCGGCAGCAGGTGCCGCCACAGGTTCTCGAACGGGGTGAGCCCCGCCGCACGGCCCGCGAGGACGAAGTCGCTGTGCAGCACGCGGCGCAGCTCCGGCCGGGTCACGCGGGCGATGTTGACCCCGAAGCCGATGCCGACCGAGATGATGACGACCCAGAGCGACCCGCCCCACACCGACGAGAGCATCATGGCGATGAGGAGGACGGGGAAGGCGATGAGGATGTCGACGAGCACCGCGACGCTCTCGCGCACCCAGCGCGTCGTGAGCGCCCCCACGACCGCGAGCACGAGACCGAGGAGCGTCGCGACGACTCCGGCGCCGAGGGCGACCCAGACCGTCGTCCGCGCGCCCGCCATGAGGAGGCTCAGGATGTCGCGCCCCGAGCCGTCGGTGCCGAGAAGGTGGGGGATGCCCGGGGCATCCCACCGGTTCTGGACGTCGACCTTCTGCGGGTCGAACGGCGTCCAGAACCTCGCGACGAGCGCCGTGAGCCCGATCGCGAGGACGACGATGATGCCGAAGCGGCCCGTCGACAGCGACCAGAGCCGGCCGAGCCAGGGGAACCTGTGGCGCCCGTGGGTCTGTGCGGGTGTCATTCCGCCTCCCGCTGGCGGGGGTCGAGCGTGCGGTGCACGAGGTCGACGGCGAAGCCCACGATGAGAACGAACCCGGTGAGGACGAGGAGTTCCCCCTGCACCTTCGGCAGGTCGCGGGCCCCGACGTCCGCGACGAGCATGCGCCCGATGCCGGGCAGGCTGAACAGCTGTTCGATCACGACGGAGCCGACGATGATGCCCGCGACCTGGAGCCCGAGCACCGTGATGATCGACAGCCCAACGGTGGGAAGACCGTGCCGCAGGAGCGCCTGCGTGCGCGTGAGGCCCTTCGCGGCGGCGGTGCGGACGAAGTCCTGGCCGGTCGCCTGCAGGGTCGCCGAGCGCACGAAGCGCATCAGCATCGCGCCCTCGATGACCCCGATCGTGATCGCCGGGAGCAGGAGCGAGCGGAACGCGAGAGCGGGATCCGCCCAGCCGCTGCGCGGGAAGCCCTGGGCGGGGAGCCACCCGAGCCACACGGCGAAGACGACGACGAGCATCATGCCCGCCCAGACGACCGGAACGGCCGCGAGGGTCTGCGCGCCGACCGAGAGCAGCGTCCCGTCGCGGTGCCCGCGGCGCATGGCCGAGATCACACCGAACGGCATGGCGATGAGGATCGCGATCGTCATCGACATGAGGCCGAGCGGGATCGTCACCTGCCCCTTCTGCACGAGTTCGGACGAGACGGAGGCGCCCGTGAGCAGCGACGAGCCGAGGTCGCCGCGCAGGATCCCGCTGACCCAGGTGACGTACTGCACCGGCAGGGGCGCGTCGAGCCCCAGCCGCTCGCGGATCGCGGCGATCTGCTCCGGGGTGGCGTTGAGCCCTGCGATCACCTGTGCCACGTCGCCGGGCAGCACCCGGAGCGTCACGAAGATGAGCGCGCTGGCGACGAAGAGGCCCAGCAGCAGCAGGGCCCCTCGCGTCAACGCGTACCGGATCACGCCGGGTCGGTCCGCTACTTGCTCTTCGCCAGGTCGGCGAGGTTCATGCGCTCGTTGGTGTTCACGGTCGGGAACCCGGTCACGTCCGTGCCCACCGCGACGACGGATGCCCCGTTGTACAGCCAGTCGGCGGCCTGGTCCTCGGCGACGAGCTTCGCGGCATCCTCCAGGAGCTTGATTGCCGCGCTATCGTCGGTCTCCGCCGTGTACGACGCGTACAGCTGCTGCACCTTCGGGTCGTCGTACGTGAAGTAGTAGTCCGGGTTCGCCCAGTTCTCGAAGTCGCGCGCCTCCGCATGCAGCACGAAGCTGAGCTCGTAGTCCTTGTTGAGATACACGTCCTTAACCCAGGTCGGGAACTCAACCTGGTTCACCTTCAGCGTGATGCCCACGTCGTTGAGGTTCGAGACGAGGATCTGCGACACCGTCGTGCCATACCAGGAGGGGATCGTGAGGGTCAGCGTGATGTCTTCGGCGCCCGCGTCGGCGAGGAGTTTCTTCGCGGCATCCGGGTCGAACGGTGCCGTGGACTCGAGGTCGGCGTAGCCGGGGTCGAGCTCGGGGATCGGTCCATAGAGGGTCTGGCCCGCGCCGAGCGCCTCGACGATGGACTTCTTGTCGATCGCCTGGCGGATCGCCTGGCGCACGCGCTTGTCGGCGAGCGGACCCTTCGTCGAGTTCATCGCGAGGGTGCCCTTGTCGGTCGACTTGCCGAGGACGAGGGCGAAGTCGCCGTTCGCCTCGATCTGGTCCTTGAGGGTCGCGTCGAACCCGGTGACGACGTCGAACTCGCCCGCGAGTGCGCCCGAGAGGGCGGCCTGCGTATCGGGGACGTAGTCGAGGACGACTTCCTTCACTTTCGCCTTCTCGCCCCAGTAGACGTCGTTGCGCTGAAGGGTGATGGAGTCGCCCTGCTTCCAGTCGGCGAGTACGAAGGGGCCGGTGCCGTTGGCGGCCGTCTTGCGGTCGATCGTGTCGCCTTCCTTCAGGACGAGACCGGCCCGGCCGGTCAGGTTCCACAGGAACGTGCGGTCGGGGGCGGACAGCGTCACGACGACCTCCTGACCGTTTGCGACGATCGAGGCGACGTTCGCGAGCCGTGCCGAGTCGCGGTAGCTCGCGTTGTCCTTCACCTGCTGCAGGGACCAGACGACGTCCTGCGGCGTGAGGGCCTGACCGTCGGCGAAGGTGACGCCCTCGCGGACGACGAACGTGTAGGTGAGGTCGTCGTCCGAGACCGTGTGGCTCGAGGCGAGCGTGTCGACGATCTTCTGGTCTGGGGTGCGCGAGACGAGGCCCTGGTAGACGTTGTCGACGAGGATCTGGTCGAGCGCGGCGCCCGCCGTCTCGCGGATGTCGAGGTTTCCGGGTTCGGCGACGAGGCGGATCGCGACAGTCGCGTCGGGGTCAGGTGTGCCCGCCGTCGCGGTGGGCGAGGGGGCGGCGCCGCCGGAGCAGGCGCTGAGCAGAAGGGCGCCGGCCGCCAGCAGAGCGGCCGCGGCGACAGTGGTGCGGCGGAGCATTTCGGGTGTTCCTTTCGCTGGGCGTGCGCGCGCGAGAGCGCTGTGTGCGGGCACGACCGTGGACTCGGTGCGTAGGACAGCCTAGGCCCGGGTGCACCCCCGCGGATCCGGGGTGGGGACACGGGGCGTCATACGCGCGGTGTCGAATGGATTCGACTCGCGCGGCGCCGTCCCAGGGCGGGTGGCGTCTCGCCGCGCCTCGTCGCTCGGTGCGGCCGGCCGTCTCGCCGGGTCCGGCTCCGCAGCTTCAGTCCCGCGCGAGGTCCCCGATGAGGGCGGCGAGCGGCACGGGCAGCTCTTCCTGGACGTTGTGGCCCGAGGGTACGACGACGATCGTGGCCTCGGGAAGGCGCCTGCGGAACTCCTCGGCATCCGTTTCGGTGACGAATCCGCGCTCGCCGCGGACGAGCGTGATCGGTGCCGCCGCCGCGGCGAGGTCGTCCCAGCCCGTCGCCGAGAGGGCGCCGCGGAGCGCCCGCTGCTGGGCCTGGCTCTCCGCAGCTGCGGACGGGTCGGCGGCGAGCCGGTTCGCGAGGTGCGCGAAGTGGTGCTTCCACTCGACGCGTCCGTCCTCGCGCACGCGCGAATTGAGGAAGACGCCGCGCGTCGCCGCCTCGCGCGAGCCGCCGAGACCGAAGGCGAGAGCGCGGTCGACGAGCTCGTCGCGACTCGCCCAGTCGGTCGGGCCGGCGAAGAACGCCGCGATCGAGGATGCATCGCCGTTCGGGTCGATCCCGGGCGTGATGTCCACGACGACGAGTTCGCGGACGAGCTCGGGATGCGCGTGGGCGAGGGATGCCGCGGTGAGACCTCCGAGCGACTGCCCGACGACGAGCTGGGGGCGGTCGGTCCACGCGGCGATCGCGGGAGCGATGTCGGCGGCGAGGGCGGGACCGACGTACGCGGCATCCTCCCGCCACGACGAATCGCCGTGACCGGGGAGGTCGAGGGCCAAGGCGGGGAGTCCGAGGGCGAGCACGGTCGTGTCCCAGGTGTGGGCGTTGAGGCCCGCGCCGTGCAGGAACGTCACCACGGGTGCGGCGAACGTGCCCGTCGCGGCATCGCCGTACTGCAGGGCGCTCACCGTGCGGCCATCCTGGAGCGTGTGCGTCAGACGGCGGACCGGGGGAGCGTCGACACCGAGCTCGGTGGACTGCGCGGCGAGGAAGGTGAACTCATCCATCCGGCCATTCTCACGCATGCGCGGGTGCTGCGGGCCGTTGTCGTCGGCCGTGGTGCTGCACTATTCTCGGACGGAACAGATGTTCTATTGACCAGTGCGACGTGCGATCCCGGCATATTCAGTACCGTGTGAAGAATATGAGGATAATCTCACTTTAGATAGAACAAAGCTTCGAGGCAATGTCCGACCGTCCGAGTATCATGGGGGCATGAGTTCACCTGTTGACGCACTGGCCGTGGCGGTCGCCGCGCTCGCCGAGGCGTGGCCGGGTGACCGTGTCGACGGGTGTGAACCTGGCCGGCTGGTCGAGGTGAATCGCCTGCTCGGGCACGCGCGGCGCCTGATGGATGCCGCCGCGGTCCAAGTCGCGTCGGAGATCGCCCGACAGTCGCGGCCCGAGCTCGGCATGGACTCGCTCGCGAAGCGGCAGGGGCACCGCAACGCGACGACCATGATCGCGACGACCCTCGGGACCACCGCGGGAGAGGCTGCGAAGCTCGTCGAGGTCGGTGCGGCGACGACACCCCGACTGCTGCTGTCCGGCGAGGCGGCGCCCGCGCGGCATCCGCACGTGGCCGCGGCCGTCGCCGCAGGGTGCCTCGGGCGTGACGCCGCGGCCGCCATCATCCGGATGCTCGACGGCGTCGAAGACCGCGTCGGGGTGGCGGGGCTCGACAGGGCGGAACTCCTGCTCGTCGAACAGGCAGAGGGGCTCGACCTGCTCGCGCTCCAGAAGGTGCTTCTGCGTGCCGAAGCGCACCTCGACCCCGACGGTGTCGCCCCGAAAGAAGAAGACGCGCGGGCGCGGACGTTCCTGTCGGTTCGGCAGGACGCTTCCGGTGGCGTTGCGGTGAAGGGCTTCTACGACCCCGCACGCGGAGCCGTGCTGCTCACTCTTCTCGAGGCGATGGTCACGGCGGAACTCGGCGTCGCGCGCGACGCGGGTACGAAAGGCAACGGGCTGCCGCCGCGACCGGTCCCCGAGATGATGGCCGACGCGCTCATCACGGTGTGTGCGCACTATTCCGGGTGCGATCGGACCGGGCAGTCGCTGCCGGGGGCGACGGTGGTCGTGCGGGTGGATCTCGACGCCCTGCGATCCGGCCTCGGGATGGGTCTCATCGACGGAGTGGACCAACCGGTGTGCATCGCGACGGTGCGTCGGATGGCCGCCGGGGGCGGTGTCATCCCGTGGGTGATGGGTTCCGAGTCGGAGATCCTCGACTGGGGGCGCGAGAAGAGACTCTTCACGCGGGCGCAGAAGCGGGCGATCACCACGAGGGACGGTGCCTGCATCGGCTGCGGGGCACCGCCCGGCAGATCGAGAGTCCACCATCTCGAATGGTGGAGCCACGGCGGCAGGACGGACCTGTCGAACGGATGCCTGCTGTGCGACTCGTGCCACCATCTGATCCACGATCAGGGATGGGATGTCCGTATCGACGGGCCCGGCACAGCGGCGGCAGTCTGGCTGATTCCACCCGCGCACATCGACCCGACGCGGACCCCGCGCCCGGCGGCGCGACGGCGGTTCGACTATGCGCCGGCGGCGTGATCTCGCGTGGGATCTCGATACACCTGCCGCGTGATCTCGATACACCCGCCGCTGTGCGGCGGGCACTCGATCACCGTCCCGCCGCTGCGCGGCGGGCACTCGATCACCGTCCCGCCGCTGCGCGGCGGGCACTCGATCACCGTTGCGAGGAGGGGCGGCGGGTGCTCGCTCACCGTTCCGAGGAGGGGCGGCGGGCGGGTGCTCGATCAGGGGGACCCTGACGGCGACCCGG
>JASCPG010000055.1 GCA_029960085.1 Microbacteriaceae bacterium PS02067
GAATGTTAGGGGGGGGGGGGGGGGGGGGGACCCCTGTGCGGGGGCGTAGGCCTTGGCATCCGCCCCCTCACTGTGGTTGGTCAGGCTCCGGCGACGATGTCGGGTGTCGCCTCGATGGCGCCGACGGCGCCCACGCCCACCGCGACCTTCTCGCCGCGCGGGCCGTGCTCGAAGAGGAACTTCCCGCCCTCGGCATCCACCTTGACGTGGTCACCGGGGTTGAGCTCGCCGTGCAGGATCCGCTCGGAGAGCTGGTCCTCGACCTCGCGCTGCATGGCGCGGCGCAGCGGCCGGGCGCCGAGCGTCGGGTCGAAGCCGATCTCGATGAGGCGGTCCTTCGCGGCATCCGTCAGCTCCACCGTCATGTCACGGTCGAGCAGACGCTCCGAGAGGCGCTTCGTGAACAGGCCGACGATCTGACGGAGCTCGTCCTTGTTCAGCTGCGGGAAGACGATGACATCGTCGACTCGGTTCAGGAACTCGGGCTTGAAGTGACGCTTGAGCTCCTCGTCGACCTTGCCCTTCATCCGCTCGTACGTCGTCTGCGAGTTGCCCTCGACCTGGAACCCGACGGGGCCTCCGGCGATCGCCGAGGAACCCAGGTTGGTCGTCATGATGATGACCGTGTTCTTGAAGTCGATGACGCGGCCCTGACCGTCGGTCAGGCGACCCTCTTCGAGGATCTGCAGCAGCGAGTTGAAGATGTCGGGGTGCGCCTTCTCGATCTCGTCGAACAGCACGACCGAGAACGGCTTGCGGCGCACCTTCTCGGTGAGCTGGCCGCCCTCTTCGAAGCCGACGAATCCGGGAGGGGCACCGAACAGGCGCGAGACCGTGTGCTTCTCACCGAACTCCGACATGTCGAGGGAGATCAGCGCGCCCTCATCGTCGAAGAGGAACTCGGCGAGCGCCTTCGCGAGCTCGGTCTTTCCGACGCCCGTGGGGCCGGCGAAGATGAACGAGCCGGAGGGACGCTTCGGGTCCTTGAGGCCCGCACGCTGACGGCGGATCGTGCGGCTGAGCGCGGCGATCGCCTCTTCCTGACCGATGACGCGCTGGTGCAGCGCCTTCTCCATGAAGACGAGACGGCTCGTCTCCTCCTCGGTGAGCTTGAAGACGGGGATGCCGGTGGCCTGCGCCAGCACTTCGGCGATGAGGCCTTCGTCGACGACCGCGTGGCTCGCGACGTCACCCGAGCGCCACTGCTTCTCGAGGCGCAGGCGCTCGGCGAGGAGAGACTTCTCCTCGTCGCGCAGGGCCGCGGCCTTCTCGAAGTCCTGCTCTTCGCTCGCGAGCTCCTTGTCCTCACGGACCTTGGCGATCTTCTCGTCGAATTCGCGCAGCTCCGGCGGGCTCGACAGGATCGACAGGCGCAGGCGGGCGCCGGCCTCGTCGATCAGGTCGATGGCCTTGTCGGGCAGGAACCGGTCGGAGATGTAGCGGTCGGCGAGGTTCGCCGCCGCGACGATCGCGCCGTCGGTGATCTGCACCTTGTGGTGCGCCTCGTACCGGTCGCGCAGGCCCTTCAGGATGTTGATCGCGTGGGGCAGCGACGGCTCGGCGACCTGGATCGGCTGGAAGCGGCGCTCGAGCGCGGCATCCTTCTCGAAGTGCTTGCGGTACTCGTCGAGGGTCGTCGCACCGATCGTCTGCAGCTCGCCGCGGGCGAGCAGCGGCTTCAGGATGGATGCCGCGTCGATCGCGCCTTCGGCTGCGCCCGCACCCACGAGGGTGTGGATCTCGTCGATGAACACGATGATGTCGCCGCGCGTGCGGATCTCCTTCGTGACCTTCTTGAGGCGCTCCTCGAAGTCACCGCGGTAGCGGGAACCGGCGATGAGCGAGCCGAGGTCGAGCGAGTAGACCTGCTTGTCCTTGAGCGTCTCGGGGACGTCGTTCTTCACGATCGCCTGCGCGAGGCCTTCGACGACGGCGGTCTTGCCGACGCCGGGCTCGCCGATGAGGACGGGGTTGTTCTTCGAGCGACGCGAGAGGATCTGCATGACCCGCTCGATCTCCTTCTCGCGCCCGATGACCGGGTCGAGCTTGTTGTCGCGGGCCGCCTGGGTGAGGTTGCGGCCGAACTGGTCGAGCACGGCCGAACCGCCCTGCGCGGACTGCTGGTTCTGCTCCCCGGCACCGGCGGCGACACCCGCGGGCTCCTTGCCCTGGTAACCCGACAGCAGCTGGATGACCTGCTGGCGCACCTTGTTGAGGTCGGCGCCGAGCTTGACGAGCACCTGGGCGGCGACGCCCTCGCCCTCGCGGATGAGGCCGAGCAGGATGTGCTCGGTGCCGATGTAGTTGTGGCCGAGCTGCAGCGCTTCGCGCAGCGACAGCTCGAGCACCTTCTTCGCGCGCGGCGTGAAGGGGATGTGGCCGGTCGGCTGCTGCTGGCCCTGGCCGATGATGTCCTGGACCTGCTCACGCACGGCATCCAGCGAGATGCCGAGCGACTCGAGCGCCTTGGCCGCGACACCCTCGCCCTCGTGGATCAGCCCGAGCAGGATGTGCTCGGTGCCGATGTAGTTGTGGTTGAGCATCTTCGCCTCTTCTTGGGCGAGGACGACGACGCGACGGGCACGGTCGGTGAATCTCTCGAACATCTCAGGCTCCTTCGGGTGCCGAGTCTTCTGGCACCTACGTAGAGGCTAACGAGCAGGGCATCCGCATATGCCCGTGTTCGCTGGGGGCGCATCCCACGTCAACCCGGGGCGAGGTCGCGCCGGCCGTCGCGCGCCCCGGGCCGCGGGAGCCAGCTCCCGCGGCGCGCCGTCCCTCCGACCGGATCTCCGCCCGCGGCCGCTGCCCAGGCACTGGTCACGGCGGTGCGCCGCTCCGAAAGCAGGGCGAATCCATCCATCCCGGCATCGCCAGGGCCGCAACGCCCGATCGGCCCTGCTTTCGCGACGATAATGCCCCGGCCCACGCGTGTCGGAGACGTGCTCGTGCGTGCTGACTGAGTCAGCGGAGCGCAGCTCAGTTCGCGAGGATGCGGACGACCGCGGGCTTCTCCTCGAACTGGGCGTCGCCCCCGCGCAGGGTCACGGTCGCGTGCTCGCCGACCTCGAGATCCGCCGTCGACACGAGGAGCGTGCGCGGAACCATGTCCATCGTGCAGACCTGGTTCTTCGGGGGCTTCACGAAGGTGACGTCGATGTTGCTCGGGAGGGGCGCCTCCACCGCCTCGACCTTCGGGGCGCACGACGACGACCCCCAGGTGAGCACGGCGAACAGGTCCTTCTGGATCCAGCCTGCGGAGGGCTGGTAGTCGGTGGGGCTGCCGACCGAGAGGGTCTCGAAGCCGTGGAGTCCCACGGTGCCGCGCTCGCCCTCGCCGCCGGTGACGACCACATCGACGCCGCGCGAGATGTCGACGTCGCTCGGGACGCTCACCAGCGTCACCCGCGCGGCATAGTCGGCCGTGCAGGCGGCATTCGGGTCGCCGTTGTCGAGCGTGACGGCGATGGCGCCGTCGTCCTCCACCGTCACCTGCGATGCGGTGGGCACGCAGGTCGACGATCCCCACGTCACGAGCGCGATCTGGCGGCCGTCGTCGAGCCAGCCCGCTTCGACCTGCAGCGCCGGCGGCGGGGAGGACACAGACGGGCTCGGCGTGCCCTCGCCCGATGTCGTCGGTGCTGCCGCGCTCGCGCACCCGGCGAATGCCAGGGCGCTGACGGCGCTCAGGGCGAGAAGCGACAGGGTGCGGCGACGGAGGGTCATGGAATCATCCTTGCGAGTCGGAGGTACGGGCGCCATACGGGCGCTGCGGATGCCATGTGACACGGCGTCCACTCCATGAGTGTCGGCGCACGGGCATCCGTCTCATTCTCTCCTCACCAGGGCGGAATGCCGAACGCCGTCACTGCAGGGCGGAGGTGAGCCGCGCGAGGTTGTCGAGCACGGTCGAGCGCAGAGGCTGCTTCAACCACTCGTCGAGGGTCAGCTCCCGGCTGAGCGAGCGGTACTCGTCCTCGACCGCGCGCAGCTGCTGCACATACTCTTCGCCGCGCACGAGGAGCGAGATCTCGAGGTTCAGACCGAACGAGCGCATATCCATGTTGCTCGACCCGATGACCGCGACCTCGTCGTCGACCGACATCGACTTGGAGTGGAGAATATATGGCTTGCGGTACATATAGATCTTCACGCCACCACGCAGAAGCGCTTCGTAGTAGCTGCGCTGTGCGTGATAGACCATCGCCTGGTCGCCCTCTTCCGAGACGAACAGCTCCACGTGAACGCCACGCTGGCAGGCCGTCTGGATCGCGAGCAGAAGTCCTTCGTCGGGCACGAAGTAGGGCGAGACGATGATGAGCTTCTTCTGCGCCGCGAACAGCAGCGACATGAACAGCTTCAGGTTGTTCTGATACTCGAACCCGGGCCCCGAGGGGATGACCTGGCAGTCGAGGTCACCCGTGCCGGGCCGCGGGTCGAACAGATCCAGATCGTCGACGACCTCGTCGGTCTCGCTGTACCAGTCGCTCAAGAACGCGGCGTTGATCGAGCCCACGACGGGGCCGTCGACCCGCGTCATCATGTCGACCCAGTGCAGGCCGCGCTTGATGTTCTTCTTCAAGTTGTAGGTCGAGTCGGTGACGTTCTGAGACCCGGTGAACGCGACGCGGCCATCCACAACGACGAGCTTGCGGTGGTTGCGCAGATCCGGGCGGGTGTATGCACCGCGGAACGGCTGCACCGGCAGCATCAGGTGCCAATCGGCCCCCATGTCGGTCAACCGCTTCAGCGTCTGCTTGTAGAAGGGCTTGCCGCGGTTGGCCCAGTGATCCAGCAGCACGCGCACCTTCACGCCGCGGGCCGCGACCTCCTCCATCGCCGCGAAGAAGCTCTCCGTCGTGGCATCCGCCTGCAGAATATAGAACTCGACATGCACGTAGTCGGTCGCTTCGCGAATGGCGGATGCCATGGCGTCGATCGACTCCTGATAATCGGAGATCAGCTTCGCACCGTTGTCACCGGAGATCGGCATCGCGCCGAGGTTGCGGTTCAGGCGCACGGTGGCGCGGAACCACTCCGGCGCGTGCGGGCGGAGCGTGCCGAGCTCGAGCCCGTGGCTCATGCGGCGGATCGTCTCGTTCAGCGCGGCCTGCTTGCGCCGGCGCTTGCGCGGCAGGCGCGGGTTGCCGATCAGCAGGAACAGCACCACGCCGATGATCGGAATGAAGTAGATGGCCAAGAGCCAGGCCATCGCCGCAGTGGGGCGGCGATTGCGGGGCACGAAGATGATCGCGAGCACACGCACGGTGACATCGACGACGAAGACGAGGATCACCCAGGCGAGCGCCCATCCGCTTTGATCCACGTACTCCCCCGTCGTCGGTCCGCCCAGCGTATCGACCCGAGCGTCAGATCGCGCGCTGCTCGCCCTCGACGGCGGGGAGTCCACGCTTGGCGCGTTCCTCCGCCTCGATCTTCGCGTAGACGCGCCGCTCGGTGCGGTCCATCCGCAGGATCGACCGCATCACGAAGACGAACAGTCCGAGCACCACGACGGTCGGCAGCAGCGACCAGGCGACGGCGGCCCAGTACGAATCCATGCCCCCATCGTAAGTTATCCCTCACAATCGGCGAGCCCCGACGGAGTTTCCACGTTCTCCGCTTTCTCGCGCCCACAGCCTCGCGCGAGCGAGCAACCTCTCGGCATGACTCTCACCGTGAAAGCCGCCGGTGCGGCGCAGTTCCTCTCCCTCGTCCCGCGCCTGCTGGGCTTCACCCCCACGCGGAGCCTCGTGCTCGTACCGATGGCGCGCGGACGCACGCTCGGCGCGATGCGCCTCGACCTGCCCGGGGACGACCTCGTCGACACGGTCGCATCCACGGCGATCGGCATGATGTGCCGCATCGCGGAGGCCGACTCCATCATCGCGGTCGTCTACTGCGACGAGGCTCTCAGCGAGCGGGCCCGCCCCCGCGGATTGCCCGGTGCGGCGCTCATCGCCGCGCTCGGTGCCCGGGCGGATGCCTGCGGCCTCCCACTCGTCGAGGCCGTCACGGTCGGGGCGGATGCCTGGGGCTCGCACTTCGACGCCGCTCTGCCGAAGACCGGACGACCCCTGGAGGACCTGCGGGTCGTCGACGAGGTCGCGGGCTCGCTCGAGAAGGCGGGCATGGGCGGGCCGCTCGCCGACGACCAGGCATCCGGGGCGGCGCTGCCGCGAGTGCCGTCGTCGGCTCGGCGGGCAGTCGCGTTGGCGCTGCGCTCCCTCGCATCCTCGCTCGAGGCGATCTGCGGCATCCCCTCGACGTCGCGGGGCGAGCACCGGATCGACCCTGCCGCGCTCGAGGCGGCGTGCGCACTCGACGACCTGCCGTCGATGTACGAGCAGGCGCTCGCGTGGCATCCGGCGCAGGAGCCGATGCATGCCGCGATGCTCGGCTGGTGCCTCTCTCGTCCGTCACTCCGGGACATCGCTCTCGTGCAGTGGGCGACGGATGCTGCGGGCGGCGACGTCGCGATGGACGCGCAACGGCGGTGGGAGGATGGTGAGGACTATCCGGCGGATCTGGCGTGCGCCATGTGGGGCGAGGGTCCGCGGCCGGATGCCGAGCGCCTCGAGACGGCTCTCGCTCTTGCGAGGGAGGTCGCGGCGCTCCTGCCGAAGGCCGAGCGACCGGGGTCCCTCGCCGTGTGCGCTTGGCTGTCGTGGGCGCTCGGCCGCTCTTCGCACGCGGACCGCTACGCCGGCATGGCGCTCGCGTTCGACCCCGGCCACGGGCTCGCCGACATCGTCCGTTCGTTCGTGCATGTCGGGCACCTGCCCGACTGGGCCTTCCGCCCCCGGTGAGGGAGTGTCGGGGTGCGATCGGATGCGCATGCGCCGACGCGCCGGGGCGTGGCCGCCGTCCCTGTGCGCGGCGACGCGGCGTCAGTGGACGAAAGCGAGCAGCAGCGCGACGCCGATGAACAGCGACCCGAAGACGCGGTCGAGCAGGCGCCGCCCGCGCGCGGTGCGCGTGAACCGGCGGAACCCGTGCGCCGCGACGGCGAAGAACCCCCACATGACGGCGATGTCGACGGCGACGACCGTGACCGCGACGACGGCGTACTGCGCCAGCAGGGGCTCGTCGGGCCGGATGAACTGCGGCAGGAACGCCAGGAAGAACACGATCGCCTTCGGGTTCAGGAGGTTGACCCAGAGGCCCCGCCGGAACATCGACCAGCGACCCTCGCGCACCGCCTGGGGAGCCGCGTCCGCGGCATCGGGCGCCTCTTCACCGGGCAGCCCTTCGGTGAGCGTGCCTTCAGCGGGTTGCCCGGTTGCCGGCGGGGACGCGACGGGCGGCCGGGCGAAGATGAGGCGCAGCCCGAGGAAGGCGAGGTAGGCGGCACCCGCGTAGCGGATGATCTCGAACAGCACGGGGTTCGAAGCGACGAGCACCCCGACGCCGATCGCGACGATCGCGATGTGGACGATCAGCGCCGCCTGCTGTCCGAGGATGCCCCAGATCGACCGGCGGAACCCCTGCGCGAGGGCGTTCCCCATCGTGTTGATCGCCCCCGCCCCGGGGGTGAAGCTGATGACGAGGCACGCGAGCAGCAGCGTGACCCACAGCGAGAACGCCACCGCCGGCGCTTACTTCACCAGCGGGAAGAGGATCGTCTCGCGGATGCCGAGGCCCGTGATCGCCATGAGCAGGCGGTCGATCCCCATGCCCATGCCGCCCGTCGGCGGCATCCCGTGCTCGAGCGCCCGCAGGAACTCCTCGTCGACGCGCATCGCCTCGTCGTCTCCCCGCGCGGCGAGCTTCGCCTGCTCGACGAAGCGCTCCCGCTGGATGACGGGGTCGACGAGCTCCGAGTATCCCGTCGCGAGTTCGAAGCCGCGGACGTACAGGTCCCACTTCTCGACGACGCCCGGGATCGACCGGTGCTCACGCACGAGGGGCGACGTGTCGAGGGGGAAGTCCATCACGAACGTCGGCCGCTCGAGGCCACCCTTCACGAAGTGCTCCCACAGTTCCTCGACGTACTTGCCGTGCGTCGCGACCTTCTCGGGAACCTCGACGCCGACCTCCGCGGCGAGCGTCTTCAGGTCATCGAGGCTCGTGGCGGGCGTGATGTCGCGGCCGGATGCCTGCGACAGCGACTCGTACATCGACAGGCGCTCCCACTGTCCGCCGAGGTCGAACGCCGTGCCGTCGGCCCAGGTGACGGTCGTGGAGCCGGCGACCGCGATCGCCGCGTTCTGGATGAGCTCCTGCGTGAGGTCGGCGATCCCGTTGTAGTCGCTGTAGGCCTGGTACGCCTCGAGCATCGCGAACTCGGGGCTGTGCGTCGAGTCGGCGCCCTCGTTGCGGAAGTTCCGGTTGATCTCGAACACCCGGTCGATGCCGCCGACGACGGCGCGCTTGAGGAAGAGCTCCGGCGCGATGCGCAGGTACAGCTCCGCGTCGAACGCGTTGGAGTTCGTGACGAAGGGGCGGGCCGCCGCACCACCGTGCTGCACCTGGAGCATGGGGGTCTCGACCTCGAGGAAGTCGTGCGCGGCGAACGTGTCACGGAGGGACGCGTTGACCTTCGCGCGCGCGATCACCGTGTCGCGGGCCTGGTCGCGCACGATCAGATCGAGGAAGCGCGAGCGCACCCGGCTCTCCTCGGAGAGCTCGGAATGCAGGTTCGGCAGCGGCAGCAGCGCCTTCGACGCGATCGCCCAGTCGGTCACCATGATCGACAGCTCCCCGCGGCGGCTGGAGATCACCTGCCCCGTCACCGAGACGTGATCGCCGAGATCGACGAGGTCCTTCCATGCCTGCAGCGAGTCCTCGCCGACCTCGGCGAGCGAGACCATCGCCTGGATGCGCGACCCGTCGCCCGCCTGCAGCGATGCGAAGCACAGCTTGCCCGTGTTGCGGCTGAACACGACGCGTCCGGCGACGGAGGCCGTGACGCCGGTCTCGGCGCCCGACTCGAGGTCGGCGTACCGCTCGCGCAGCGCCGCGATCGTGTCCGTGACGGGGACCGTGACGGGGTAGGCGCCACCGGCGGCATCCGCCCGCTCGGAGATCAGCCGGTCGCGCTTGCCGAGCCGGACGGCCTTCTGCTCGTGGACGTCGTCCAGGTCGGCAGCGGTCGGGTCGGCGGGCGCGGTGACGGGCGCGTCGGTCATGGGGGCTCCTCGGAAGTCGCCTCCGATTCTACCGACGACGGGCCTGCGGTCCGGGCCGCCGCCGCCGCGACGACGGATCGGCACACAGTCCGGCTCCGGACTCGCGCTCGAGATCGCGCCGTGCCCTGCCACAGGTATCAGCGCGGGGATCGGCGTGGGCAGCCGCGGGGTGATCAGCGCAGCGGCGTCCACCCGGACGGCAGCGGACCGTCCCCCATCGCACGTTCGCGATCCGCGGCGAGCGACCAGCCCTGCGCCGCGTCGACGGCGTCGAACCCGCCGCGGGCGAGGCGCATGCCGACGTCGTCGTGGTGCATCCGCGGCCCGCCGCCTCGGCGCGTTCCCGCACGCACGCTCCAGGCGTCGTCGGCGAATCCCCCGCCGCGGAACACGCGGTAGTCGCCGTAGCGGAGGGGGTCGAGAAGGTCCCAGCACCACTCCCAGACATTGCCGAGCGTGTCGAAGAGCCCGAAGAGGTTCGGATGTCTCCCGCCGACCGGTTGCGGAGTGCTCACGCCGTCCGCCGCCGTCCAGGCGACCTCGCGCAGAGGCCCGTAGTGGGCGGCTGTCGAACCGGCGCGGCAGGCGTACTCCCACTCCGCTTCCGTGGGGAGCCGGTAGCCGTCGCTGTCGACGAGCCACGTCACCTCCTCGCCGTCCACCCGGTAGGCACCGTCGAGGCCCTCCCACTCGGACAGCGCGTTGCAGAGGCGCACGGCCCGCAGCCACGAGAGGTCGACGGCGGGGCGGCGCGGGTGGTTCGCGGCGATGCCGAGCGCCTCGCCGAGGACCTCCTCGGTGACCGCGAACACGCCGATCTCGAACGGTTCGAGCTGCACGGTGCGACGCATCTTGCGGCGCGCGTCGTGCAGGACGACGCTCCCCGCCGGGATCGGCGCGAGGTCGATGTCGCTCACGGCAGCGCGGCGTCGTCGAGGTCTGCACTGTCGCCCGCTTCCGTGAGGGCGCGGTCGATCGTCGAGTGGACGAGCGTGCCGAGGTAGCGGCCGGGCGCGTCGATGCCGATGCCCCTCAGCAGGTCGGCCGCCTGGCGCACGAGCGACGCCGAGAACTCCGTCGCCGTCGCGATCGCCTCGCCGTATGCGGCACGGTCCCGCTCGGCGACGACGACGGGCTCGCACCCGAGTTCGACGGCGAGCGCCTGGGCGATCGGGAGCACGGCGGCGGGGGCGGTCACGGCCGCGAACGCGCCCTGCAGCTGCCGCAGGTCGATCGAGGTTCCCGTGAAGGCGATCGCCGGATGCACGGCGAGCGGAATCGCACCGCGGGATGCCGCCGGGGCGAGCACGTCGATGCCGTGCACCGCGTCGGTGTGCAGCACGAGCTGCCCCACCTGCCATGCGCCGAGCTCGGCGAGCCCCGCGACGACGGGTGCGAGCTGGTCGCGCGGCACCGCGAGGATCACGAGTTCGCTGCGGCGGACGACCTCGTCGGCGTCGAGCACCGGTACGCCCGGGAGAATCGCCTCGATGCGGTCGGGGTCTGACCCGGCCGTGATGCCTGTGAGCGCGTGCCCGACCCCGGCGAGCGCCGCCCCGAGGACCGGACCCACCCGGCCCGCCCCGATGATCCCGACACCCAGCCGGCTCGCGTCACTCATGAAACATCCTCCGCCGAGGCCTCGGACGCCGAGATCGTCTCCCGCGGGCCGCCCTCCACCGTGCCACGCTGTGCCGGAGCATCCGCCGCCGCACCGCCGGCCGCCGAGGCATCCGCCGCCGGTGCGCCTGTCACCGACGCATCCACCGTCGCCTCGTCCCACCGGTGCGAACGGTCGCGGGCGGCGGCGGAGATCGTGCGGGTCTCGGTGGCGCTCCAGGCATCCAGCGCCGTGTCCCGGTCGATGATGCCGACCTTCGCCGTCACGGGTCCGAGCACGGTGTGGCCGGTGAGATTCGCGACCCTGAGGGCGCGGTCGACCGGGCCCTGGCTGATCCGCACGGACTGCAGCCGCGCGAGCGGGAGGATGACGAGCGCGCGCTGCAGGAACCCGTGGCGCAGCAGCAGCGCATCGTCGGTGACGAGCACGCCGTTCCGGCGCCACGACAGCGGGCGGAGCCAACGCGCCCGCCGCGGGGTCGTCTCGAACGGGTCGCCCGGCGTGCCGGCCGTCTCGGCGAACATGCCGGAGCGGACGATGAGCTCCGCCTCGCCCTCCGACAGAACAGGCAGGAACAGGCGCAGCACACGCTCCACGTCGGCGCGGGTTCCCACCGGCAGCACCTCGGCGAACTGCAGCGACTGGCTGTCGGTCGCCGACCGGCCCGACATCCGGTTGACGCGCATCGACCACCAGCCCGCGCCGCGCCACAGGATCGGCTGGCGGATCTCGAACGCGTGCACGCGTCCAGGCGGCAGCGTCTCGGTGATGGTCGTGAACAGTCCGAACGTGATCCGCACCCCCGACGAGGTCGGCGCGATCGAGTACCGGAGCGACCGGGTGATCGAGCGGAACCAGTAGGCGCCGAACGCGATGACGGTCGGGACGATCGTGAACAGCACCCACGGTGTGCCGAAGATCGCGCCCATGATCACGGCCGCGAGCAGGACGATCAGCCAGATCGTCGACCCCGACAGCAGGTGCGCGCCGATGAGGCGCCCGGCCGGGATGTGGACGACCGATTCGGGCTCGCTCTCGGGTCCGTCGACGCCGTCGATCAGACCCGAGATCCCGGCCGCGACCGCGTCTTTCGTCGCCTGCGACAGCGGGATGCCCCGCGCCTGCGCCTCGCGCGCCTCCGCCAGCTGCCGCCCCGATGCGAGCCGCAGGATGTCGGCGCGCACCGCCTCCGCATTGGCCGTCGACAGGTACTCGAGCTTCACGTTGGCATCCAGCCCCGCGCCGACGACTTCGAGCTTCGCCGTGCCGAGCAGGCGCGCGACCATGGGCCGCGTGAGGTTGACGCCCTGCACGCGGTCGAGCGGTGCGCGACGGTGCGTGCGGAAGAACACGCCGCTGCGGACTTCCACGTCGTCACCCGTGATCCGGAACGTGTGGAACCGCCACGACATCCAGAACACGACGAGGATGACGAGGAGGATCCCGAGCACGACGAGCCCCGCGATGAGCCACAGATTGTTCGCCCAGATGTAGTCGACGGGGTCGCCGCCCTCGTACTGCTCCCACTCGGCGAGCCCCGGGAAGAGCCACACGACCAGACGGTCGCGGAGATTGGTGATGACGATGCCCGTGACGACGATGAGGAACAGCCCGCCGCGTAGCACGGGGGTGAGCGGGTGCAGGCGATGCCACTGCCCGTCACTGAGCGGCGAGCGCACGGGTGCGACAGCCGTCGGCGGCACGACTGCGCCGGAGAGCGACGGCACGGGCGCTCCGGCACCGGGCGGCACAGCCCCGGGGCCGGACGGCACCGGCACGCCGGGCGGGAGGGGCTCCGTCACAGACCTGTCCTCCGGGTCTCGGCGACCGCGATGAGGGTGTCGCGCAGGCGCTCGGCGGCTTCTTGCGTGAGCCCGGGGATCGTGACCCCCGTGGCGGCCGCCGCGGTGACGAGCTTCAACTGCGCGATGCCGAAGCCACGGTCGAGCGGCCCGTGCGTGATGTCGACGAGCTGCATCCGTCCGTACGGCACGGCGACCATGCGCTGCCAGAGGATGCCGCGGCGGAACACCAGATCGTCCTCGCGCAGCTGGTATCCGTACGCCCTGGCCTGGCGCGGGAGGATCGCGAGGGTCCACACGGTGATCAGGATCACGATCGCCGCGGGGATCCACACCCACGTCAGATGCAGGACGAGCCACAGCACGACGGCCGCGGCGATGACGAGGGCGAGGAAGGCTCCCGTGGAGATGAGCTGCACCGTGACGTAGCGGCGCGAGATCTGGTGCCAGACCCCGTCGCCGATCGGGAGCCGGTTCTCGCTGCGCGGCGCGAGGATCCGGTCGTAGGTGCCGCCGTCGAGCACGGCGTCGCGCGCCGGGGCGGCGCTCGACGGGGCGGCGCTCGACGGGGCGGCGGTCTCAGTCGTGGTGGGAGAGTCCGTATCCCGGCTCGTCGGGTCCGGGGTGTTCGTCATCGTCGTCCTTCCGGATGGTGCAGAGGTGTTCGGCCACGAGCGCGGCGGCCAGCAGCATGAGCGCGGCGAGCAGAGTGGCGACCACGGCCACTACCGAGCCTACGGCGGCGACGGGCCGCGTGAGGAGGAAAACGAGAAGGCCCAGCGCGACGCCCGCCACGACCGCGGCGACGATGCTGGATGCCTTGGCGAGCATGGCCACGCGGACCGCCCGGAACGGGTCGACCGGGCGGGAGTCGGCCCCCGTGATCGCCCGGCGGATCGGCAGCGCGAACAGCACGTCGGCGGCACCGAGGAGGATGAGCAGCACCGGCAGCAGCAGCGAGGGGGTGAACGTCGCGCGGCCCGCGCTCGTGAGGAGCTGATCGAGACCGAACCCGAGGAGGGTGCCGACGACGCCCACCGCGATGAGGACGCCCGCGCTCGTGCGCTTCATGTGGCAGCCCCGCCGCCGTCGAGTGCGGGGCCGGGATCGGTCGCCGCCCCGCGAGTGGACCCATCCCCGGAGGCCTCACCGCGCGCTGCCAGCAGGTCGGCCACCCTCCCGCGGCCCGGCAGCACGGCATCCGGATCGATACTGAGCCACGGCGCGAGCACGAAGTCCCGCTCCACGGCGCGCGGGTGCGGGAGCGTCAGCGCCGGGTCGTCGCTCGTGACGTCGCCGTAGGTGATGAGGTCGAGGTCGAGGGTGCGGTCGCCCCAGCGCTCCCGGCGTTCCCGCCCGTGCCGCGCCTCGATGGCGTGGAGGTAGCCGAGGAGCACGCTCGGGGCGAGGCGCGTCTCGAGGACGGCGACGGTGTTGAGGTAGGCGGGGGCGGAGGTATCCGGCCCGTCGAGCGTCACGGCGACCGACTCGATCGGCGTCGCGACGCGCACCGCCGACGTGAGCGGCAGTCGGGTGAGGTCGTACACGGCCGCATCGATCGTCGTGGCGCGGTCGCCGAGGTTCGCACCGAGTGCGACGACGGCCGTGGCGACCGGGCGATCCGCGGCGGATGCCTCGCCCTGGAAGCCCTGCGCGAGCCGGCGGTTCATGCGCGGGCCCCCGTCATGTCGCCCTCGACGACGGGCGCGGCGCGGCGGATCGTCACCGACACGTCGGCGAACGGCACCGTGATCGGAGCCTGCGGCTTGTGGATCGTGACGGCGACCATGCGCACACCGTCCCGCGCGAGGAGGTCGTCCGCGATCCGGGCGGCGAGGGTCTCGAGGAGGTTGACGGGGTCGGCCTCGACGAGCGCGACGATCTGCTCCGCCACCTCGCCGTAGTGGATCGTGTCGGCGACGTCGTCGGTCTCCGCCGCGCGACGCGTGCTGACGTACAGGGTCGCGTCAACGACGAACTCCTGGCCTTCGCGGCGTTCGTCGTCGTAGACGCCGTGGTACCCGAACGCCCGGATGCCGGTCAGTGTGATCTCGTCGGCGAAGTCCATGTCAGATGCCTCCCTGCTCCCACGCCTGTGCGACCGCGAGCGCGTCACGGGTCGCCGTGACATCGTGGACGCGCACGGCCCACGCCCCGGCCCGTGCGGCGAGCACACTCGTGACGGCGGTCGCGAGGTCGCGCCGCGTCTCGTCGACCGCGCCCGGAGCGCCCGCTGCCTCGAGCGTCTCGGCGAGGAACCTCTTGCGGCTCGTGCCGACGAGCACGCGCGGCCCGAGCGCGACGATGCGGTCGAGCGCCCGGAGCGCACGCCAGTTCTGGTCGCCGTGTTTGCCGAAGCCGATGCCGGGGTCGAGGACGACACGATCGGGCGAGATCCCCGCCTTCGCGGCGGCGTGCAGGCGCGCCTTCAGTTCGTGCAGGACTTCGCGGCCGACGTCGGTGTACGAGGCATCCGCGTACATGTCGGCGGAGTGGCCGCGCCAGTGCTGCAGGACGATGTCGGCTCCGGATGCCGCGACTGCGCCCAGCATCTCGGGGTCGGCGAGACCGCCGGAGACGTCGTTGACCATCCGCGCCCCCGCGGCGACCGCGGCGACCGCGGTCTCGGCGTTCATCGTGTCGACGCTGAGCATCGCGCCGGTGCCCGACAGCGCCTCGATCACGGGGATGACACGGGCTCGCTCCTCTGCCGGGTCGACGCGCTCCGCGCCGGGCCGGGTCGATTCGCCGCCGATGTCCAGGATGTCGGCGCCTGCGGCGAGCAGCGCGAGGCCGTGGTCGATCGCGGCCTCGCCGTCGACGTAGCGCCCACCGTCGCTGAAGGAGTCGGGGGTGACGTTGACGATCCCCATCACGAGCGTCATGTCAGGCGCCCGTTCCCGTCAGCAGCATCATGATCTCGGCGCGCGCCGCGGGCTCGGCCAGCTCACCCCGGGCGGCGATCGTCACGGTCGCCGCATCCGGCTGACGCCCGCCCCGCATCGTGACGCACTCGTGATGCGCGTCGAGCACGACGACGACACCCCGGGCATCCAACGACGCCGCGATGACATCGGCGATCTGCTCGCCGAGACGCTCCTGCACCTGCGGGCGCGACGCGAGGATCTCGACGACCTTGGGGAGGGAACCGAGGCCCACGACCTGCTCGCCGGGGAGGTAGGCGAGGTGCGCACGCCCGGCGAACGGCAGCAGATGGTGCTCGCAGACCGAGCGGAAGCGGATGTCGCGCAGAAGCACCGCCCCCGACGGGAGCGTGTCGGGCGCGGGCCCCCGCGAGACGGAGATCGTGTGGGCGAGAGGGGCTGTGGCATCCTCACCGACGCCCTGGAAGAACTCGGCGTACGCGTCGGCGACGCGTTGCGGGGTCGCCTTCAGCCCCGGACGATCGGGATCCTCCCCGATCGCCTCGAGGATGTCGCGCACCGCGGCGGCGACGCGCTCTCGATCGACGGCCACGTCCCGAGCCTAGGCGATCGGGCGTGTCAGGCGGTCGCCGGGCGGGCCTGCCCGGCGGGCCGACGCGAGGGCGCCTTCTCGGTCGCCTCGGCGCCGTCGGCAGGAGCGGTGGTGGATGCCGCGAGGCCCGCCTCCGACCGGCGCGGGATCTCCACCGGCGGCAGCGACGACACGGGGCGCTGCTCGCTGGAGAGCCACTGCGGACGCGGCGGGAGCCGCTTGACGTCCTTGAAGATCTCGGCGAGCTCGAGGTGATCGAGCGTCTCCTTCTCGAGCAGCGCGAGAGCCAGCTTGTCGAGCACGTCGCGGTTGTCGTTGATCACCTGGTACGCCTCGTTGTGCGCCTGCTCGATGAGGAGGCGCACCTCGGCATCCACCCGCTCGGCGATGCGCTCGGAGAAGTCACGGCCGTGGCCCATGTCGCGGCCCATGAACACCTCGCCCGACGACGAGCCGAGCTTGACGGGGCCGACCTCGGTCGTCATGCCGTAGTCGGTGACCATCTTGCGGGCGATGCCTGTCGCCTTCTCGATGTCGTTGGATGCCCCGGTCGTCGGGTCGTGGAAGACGATCTCCTCCGCGACACGGCCGCCCATCGCGTAGGTCAGCTGGTCCTGCAGCTCGTTGCGGGTGACGGAGTACTTGTCCTCGAGCGGCAGCACCATCGTGTAGCCGAGCGCCTTGCCGCGCGGGAGGATCGTGACCTTCGTGACCGGGTCGGTGTTGTTCATCGCGGCGGCGGCGAGCGCGTGACCACCCTCGTGGTACGCCGTGATGAGCTTCTCGCGGTCCTTCATGACGCGCGTGCGGCGCTGCGGACCGGCGATGACGCGGTCGATCGCCTCGTCGAGGGCGCGCATGTCGATCAGCTGCGCATTGGAGCGCGCCGTGAGGAGGGCCGCCTCGTTGAGGACGTTCGCGAGGTCGGCACCCGTGAAGCCGGGGGTCTTCCGCGCGATGACCGAGAGGTCGACGGATGCCGAGAGGGGCTTGCCGCGCCCGTGCACCTCGAGGATCTTCTGACGACCCTTGAGGTCCGGGGCATCCACGCCGATCTGGCGGTCGAAGCGGCCCGGACGCAGGAGGGCCGGGTCGAGGATGTCGGGGCGGTTGGTCGCGGCGATGACGAGGACCGAGACCTTGGGGTCGAAGCCGTCCATCTCGACGAGCATCTGGTTGAGGGTCTGCTCGCGCTCGTCGTGCCCGCCGCCCATGCCGGCGCCGCGGTGGCGGCCGACGGCGTCGATCTCGTCGATGAAGATGATCGCGGGGGCGTTCTCCTTCGCCTGCGTGAACAGGTCGCGCACGCGGCTCGCGCCGACACCGACGAACATCTCGACGAAGTCGGAACCCGAGATCGAGTAGAACGGCACGCCCGCCTCGCCGGCGACGGCGCGGGCGAGGAGCGTCTTGCCCGTTCCGGGAGGGCCGTACAGCAGCACGCCCTTGGGGATGCGGGCGCCGACGGCCTGGAACTTGGCGGGATCCTTCAGGAAGTCCTTGATCTCCTGCATCTCCTCGATGGCCTCGTCGGCGCCGGCGACGTCGGAGAAGGTGACGGTCGGCGTCTCCTTCGTCACGAGTTTCGCCCGCGACTTGCCGAACTGCATCACCTTGGAGTTGCCGCCCTGCGCGGCCGAGAAGAAGAACCAGAAGAGGAGGCCGAGAAGAAGAAGCGGGAGCAGAAGCGAGATCATGCTCTCGAAGAAGGTCGTGCGCGGGACGACGTCGTCGAAGCCGTCCTTGGGCTTCGCGTTGTCGATCGCCGTGACCACTTCGGCCGCGCGCGCGCCGACGTAGTAGAACTGCACGTTCGTCGAGCCCTCGAAGGGCTTCGAGAGGGTGAGGTCGACGCGCTGGTCGCCGTCGGTGTTCGTCGCCTTCGAGACAGTGTCACCGCTCAGGAGCGTGAGGCCCTCCTGCGTCGTGATCTGCTTCGCGCCGGTGAGCGACGTGATGAGCGACACACCGAGCACGAGGAGCATGCCGATCACCAGCACGTACACGATCGGGTTGCGCGTGAGCTTCTTGACATCCATGGTCCGATCAGGCTACCCCGCGGTCACTATGGCGCGTCTGTGCATTCGCCCACGGCGTACCCCGCCGCGGTCACGGCGCAACCACTCACCTGCCGGTGATCGAGCGCCGCGGCGAAGCCGCGGTGTATCGAGATCACGCGACGCAGCCACCCACCGGTGATCGAGTGCCGCGGCGCAGCCGCGGTGTATCGAGATCACGCGGCGAAGCCGCGGTGTATCGAGATCACGCGGCGAAGCCGCGGTGTATCGAGATCACGCCCCGCGAGGCATCCCCAATTCAGCTGTACACGTGCGGCGCGAGCACTGCGACGTCGCGGAGGTTCCGGTACTGCTCGTCGTAGTCGAGCCCATACCCGACGACGAAGTCGGTGGGGATGTCGAAGCCGACGTACTTGCAGTCGATCTCGACCTTCGCCGCCTCGGGCTTGCGCAGCAGGGCGAGGATCTCGATCGACGCCGCGCCGCGCGAGGCGAAGTTGTCGAGGAGCCAGGCGAGGGTGAGTCCGGAGTCGATGATGTCCTCGACGATCAGCACGTGCTTGTCGGTGAGGTCGGTGTCGAGGTCCTTACGGATCTGCACGACACCGCTCGACTTCGTGCCGGCGCCGTACGACGACACGGCCATCCAGTCCATCGTCAACGGGCGCGAGAGGCTCCGCGCGAAGTCGGCCATGACCATGACCGCGCCCTTCAGCACGCCCACGAGCAGCAGTTCCTTGCCGTCGTAGTCGGCCTCGACGCGGCGAGCGAGCTCGTCGAGCTTCGCGCGGATCTGCTCCTCGGTGACGAGGACATCGGTCAACTGATCGGCGATCTCGGCTGCGCGCATGTCACGAGTCTAGGAGCCGCGCGCGGCGTGCCGCACGCGCGACGGCCGGGACATGTCGCGCGCGCCGCACGACGAATAAGCTGAGCGCGTCGGGCGGGTGCCCGGCGACTGACGATGGGAGACGGCCGTGGCCGCACTTGACGACATTCTGGGGATGCTGCCGATCGATGAGATCGCCTCGAAGCTCGGTGTGGATGCCGACACCGCAAAGGCCGCCGTCGCACAGGGTGGTGGGGCGATCCTCGGCGGTCTGCAGAAGAACGCCTCGACCAGCGAGGGGTCGGCGGCGATCGAGGCTGCGCTCGGCAAGCACGCCGGCACCGCCGACGCGGCCGTCGCCGCCGGACGCATCGATGTCGATGCGGTCGACACCGCCGACGGCGAGAAGATCCTGAAGCACGTGTTCGGCGGCAAGGAGCAGGAAGTCGCCCAGACGCTCACGAACGACAAGCAGACCGCCGGGATCGACTTCAGCAAGCTCCTGCCGGTGCTCGCGCCGATCGTCATGGGGATGCTCGCCAAGGGCCAGCAGAACCAGAGCACGTCGACGCAGAGCTCGGGCGGCGGGATCACCGACCTGATCGGCGGCCTTCTCGGCGGTGGCGGTTCGTCGCAGTCCACGGGTGGCGGCATCGACATCGGCAGCATTCTCGGCGGCCTCTTCGGCGGCAAGAAGTAACAAGTACCTGCCGGCCCGATCCTGTTGCGGGCCGGGCGGTGGCGAACGCCTCTGGACGGTGACGTTCAGGGGCGTTTCGCCGTCAGGGCGCGGTGAAGGTCAGTCGCGTTCCGGAGCGGGATGCCTGGCATCCGGGGAGCGCGATCGGCCCCTGACCATGCCAATCGGTCACGAGTCGCGCCACCTCGAGGGTCTGCGCGCGGGTCAGCGAGGCGCCGAACTCGCTCGCGACGACGTGGCGGATGATCCGGTTCCGGATGGCGGGCGGGTTCGCGGCCAGCGCCGGCACGGACACGGCGATGCCCGCCTCGGCGTGCTCGACGATGTCTTCGATGGTCTCGTCGATCATGTCGGCGAAGGCCGCGGCATCCTCGCGCAGCTGATCGCTCGTGCGAGCGAGGGCCTCGGCGACGCCGGGGCCGAGTTCGGCCTCGAGCACGGGCATGACGTCCTGGCGGACGCGCACCCGGAGGTACCGGCGGTCGAGGTTGTGCGGGTCCTCCCAGACGGGGAGCCCCTGCGCGGCGCAGGCCGCGCGCGTGGTCGCGCGGCGGACGTCGAGGAGGGGGCGGAGGATGCGGATGCCGTGCTCCTCGCGATCGGGCGACATCCCGCCGAGGCTCGCCGCGCCCGAGCCGCGGGCGAGGCCGATGAGCACCGTCTCGGCCTGGTCGTCGAGGGTGTGGGCCAGCAGGACCGCGGATGCCCCCGCGTCCCGCGCCGCGCCGAGCAGCGCTGCGCGCCGGGCGTCGCGCGCGGCCGATTCGGGGCCGCCACCGTCCGCCGGCGCCGCCGTCTGCACGGCGATGACC
>JASCPG010000056.1 GCA_029960085.1 Microbacteriaceae bacterium PS02067
CCCCCCCCGCCCCCGCCCGCGCGGGCGCCGCGGGCGCCGGGGGCCGGCGGGCGGGGCCGCCCCCCCCGCCCCGGCCGCGAAGGATCAGCCGTTGATGATGGCGTTGATCTTCGTGTCGTACTCCTTGGCGAGCGAGGCGATGTCGCCGCCCGCGGCGACCTTGCCGAAGAACTCCTCGAGGATCTTCTGACCCTCCACCGCCGCCCAGCCGGGAGCGGCCGGGGTGAGCTTCGAGTTCAGCGCCGAGTCGATGAGGGCCTTCGCGAAGATGTCGTCCCCGAGAGAGTCGACGTGCTTCGTGTTGGCCGGGCCCAGACCGTTCTTGCCCAGCATGTCCTGGTATTCGCCCGAGAACATGATGCGCAGCAGCTCCTTCGCGCCGGCCTGCTTGGTGCTCTTGGCCGAGATCGCGATGTTGGAGCCGCCGGCGAACACCGGGGCGGGCTTGCCGTCGTTGCCCGGCAGCGGGAAGACGCCGAACGTGGCGTCGTTCCACTCCCGGACCTCGGTGGTGGTGCCGTCGTCCTTCTTCTTCTCCTCCTTGAAGTCACCGATCGACCAGTGCGCCCAGCCGGGTGCGATGATCGTGGCGGCCGTGGGGGCGGCGCCGGACTTGTCGTTGTTGATGTTGACCCACGGCGTGGAGTCGTTCTCCGTGACGGGGGCGTTCGAGGCATCCTTGAACAGCGTCTGGAACTGCTCGAGACCCTCGACGGTCTTCTCGTCGCTGAGCGTCGACACCCACTTGTCGCCGTCCTTCTTGGCGAGGTCGCCGCCGTTGGCGAAGACCCACGAGATGCCGTTGCGCCAGTCCTGACCGCCGATGTAGAAGCCCGACTGCTCCGGGGTCTTCAGCTTCGCGACGTCCGCGTTGAACTCGTCGAGGGTCTTCGGGACCGACAGCCCCGCCTTGTCCCAGATGTCCTTGCGGTACGTGATGTAGCGCGAGCCGAAGTAGTACGGCAGGGCGTACTGCTTGCCGTCGACCTCGCCGACCTTGACGAACGAGTCGAGCAGATCCGAACCGCCGAGGTCCTTGTAGATGCCGCTCAGGTCGGCGAAGGCACCGGCCGTCGTGAACGTCGGCGACCAGGTGTTGCCGATCTCGGTGACGTCGGGAGTGTTCTTCGAGTCCGGCAACTGTGCCGTGAGCTTCGTGAGGGCGTCGCCCCAGGACTGCTCCTCGATGGTCAGCGTGCCGCCGGTGGCCGCCTTGTACTCCGTCTTCAGGTAATCGCGCAGGGCGTCGGGCGTGTCGCCGCCCATGAGCCACAGGGTGATGTTCTGGTCCTTCGCGGCTGCGGGGTCGAACCCCGCCGTGGCGCCGTCGGTGGAGGCGGGGGTGCCGCCTCCGGAACAACCGGCGAGCACGATGGCCGAAGCGCCGAGGAGCGCGAGAGCTCCGAGCTTCTTGTTCATAGCGACTTCCTTTGTGTTTTCTTGGTGGATCCCAGTGGCCGGGCGACGGGACGCTCGCCCGGCCCATCCGGGGGGGGAGGGCGGGGTGTCAGGACACCCCGAGTTGTCCTGAGAGGACCATGACGGCGGCGCCGCGCAGGACGATGTCCTCGCCTTGCTCCGTCATCCGCACCTGGACGCCGTCGTGGAACTCGGCGAGCGTCCGGGTGCGCAGTGTCTCGACGGTCGCCTCGGTGAGGGGGCCGTCGAGAAGCTCTTGGGGGCCGGAGAGGACGATCTCCGACAGGTCGAGGGCGCCGACGATGGGTGCCAGGGCGATGCCCAGCCGCTCCCCCGCGTCGCGCAGCACCGCGGCACGGTCCGCACCGGGTTCGGCGAGGGCGCGCTCGAGCGACGGGCCCGAGAGCCACGCCTCGAGGCATCCGACCTTGCCGCACACGCAGACGGGTCCGCCGTCGGTCCCCACCGTGACGTGGCCGATCTCTCCCGCCGCGAACCGGCTGCCGCGCATCGGCTGACCGCCCGAGAGGAGCCCCGAGCCGACACCGCGTCCGACGCGGACGAGCATCATGTCGTCGCGTGCCCCGCCGAACGTGTATTCGGCGAGGACGGCGGCGTTCGCGTCGTTGGCGACCAGCACGGGGAGGGACACCGCTTCGCGGAGGATGCCTTCGAGATCGATCCCGAACCAGCCGAGACCGGGCGCGCTGAGGACGGTGCCGGCCTCGTCCACGATGCCGGGGGTGCCGACGCCGACGCCGAGGACAGGTGCGTGGGCGTCCGCGACGAGGCGGCGGGTGAGCTCGACGACGGCGGAGAGGATGTCGGTGGGCTCCGTCGGCACATCGACCTGATCACGGGCGACGATCTCGCCGTCGAGGGTCAGCACCGCACCGCGGAAGCGGTCGGCGCGCGAGAGGTCGAGCCCGACGATGCGGTGCCCTTCACGGTCGAGATCGACGAGGATCGCGGGCTTTCCGGGCCCCGTGACCTCGCGCAGCCCCCGCTCGGCGACGAACCCGTCGTCGATGAGTTCGGCGACGAGGTCGGAGATCGTGACGCGAGTGAGGCCGGTCTCGCGAGACAGGTCCGCGCGGCTCATGGCACCCTGGTGGAAGAGCGTCTGCAGCACGAGCGATCGGTTGTGCGCCCGGGCGTGCTCGGGGAGGACCTTGGTCGCGTGACGGAGTGCGCGCGCACCACCGAAGGAGCGCCCCGCGAGAGGGGAACTCTCGGCGCTTCGTTGCAGATCGACATCCGGCATGTTTGTTAGTAGACCTTACGAATAGGTCCGCCGCAACACTTCGAGTCGGTTTGCTAGGCCTCTTTACAAAACTGTTACATTCGCGCAACACGCAAGACCGCACCCGGAGGACCCATGCACCTGCGCCTTCGCACGACCACGGCGATCGCCGCCATCGCCCTCGCCGCCTCACTCACCGCCTGCACGGGAGGCGCCTCGACGGGCTCTCCCACTCCGTCTTCCAGCACCCAGACCGTGGCCGAAGCCTGCGCGGCGGTGCGGGACGGTGTCGCGGATGCCTCGGCACGGCTCCGCGACGTCGACCTCGACGATCCCGAGGCGGCGATCGGCGCCCTGACCGACATCGCGAGTCGACTGGGGGACGCCGCCGCCACCGTGGACAACCCGGACGTCGGCGCCGCGCTGCCCGGCCTCCAGAGCGCCTTCAGCAGGGCCGCGGAGATCCTCCGCGCGATCTCGGGGGGCGATCTCACACAGCTTCCCGCGCTGCAGAGCGCGACGGGTGACATCCAGTCCGCATTCACCGAGTTCGGTCGCCTCTGCGCGGGCGGCTGACGTCGCCGCAGACTGTCGCCTTTCGGAGGTCTTGACGCTCGGTCGCATCCCGTAGCATGGAAAGGCGCGCATGCGTGGGATTTGGGGGGTGACGCTGTGACCGACTTGGCCACAAGATCAGATGCCGACGAGGCATCCGAGCCGTCGTCGAACGCCACCGAGGTGCTCGACACGCCGACGTCCGACACCCCCGGAGCCGACGCGCCGGTCCAGTGGGCGCCGACCGAGCCCGCGCCCAAGAAGAAGCGCCTGTGGGCGTGGATCGGCGTCCCGACGGCTGTCGTCGCGGTGGGCGCCGTGGCCGCCTCGCTCGTGCTCATCGCGCCCGGCACGGCTGTCGCGGGAGTTCCCGTCGGCTTCATGACCGCGGGCGCCGCGACCGACGCGATCTCGCAGCGCCTCGCCGAGACGACGCTCGTCCTCGGCGACGGCGGTCCGACCGTCACCGGCGCCGACCTGGGCGCGACCGTCGACGCGAAGGCCCTCGCTGACGCGGCGTTCGCCGATCGCCCGATGTGGAACGTGACGCAGTGGTTCGGCGACGGCGTCGATGCCACCGTCACGATCGACCCGGCGAAGACGAGTGCGGCCCTTCGCGCAGCGCTCCCGAGCGCCTTCGTCGACCCGACCCCCGCCGCCGTCGCATTCGACGGGGCATCGTTCGTCGTGACCCCCGCCGTCGCGGGCACCGGCCTCGACGTCGACGTGCTCGCGAAGGAACTGCACGACGCGTTCATCGCGGGGAAGACCACCGTCACGATCGACCCGACCGCGGTGCCGGTGGAGGCGACCGCATCGACGGCCAACGCGCAGGCCGCCGCCGACAAGGCGAACGCGCTGCTCGGCACCGTCGGCTTCTACGTGGGCGACGAGCGCACCGTCCCGGTCGACGCCGCGACCGCGGCGAGCTGGCTGACGGTCTCCCCGGACGCCGCCGGCACGTTCGACATCGCCGCCGACCCGACGAAGATCCAGCCCGTCGTCGACACGCTCGCCCCCCTCGTGGACCGCGCCCCCGTGGACGGCACCGTCATCACGAACGACTCGGGCACGGTGCTGCGGACCACGGTCCCCGGAGCCGACGGTCGCGCGCTCGGGGACACCGGCTCGGTCGCAAAGGACTTCGCCGCGCAGCTCGCCGACGGCAACGGCGTCTTCGCGCTGCCGGTCACGGTCACCCCGGCGACCACGACGACGCTCCAGCGACTGCTCGAGGTCAACCTCAGCGAGCAGCGTCTGTACCTCAAGGAGAACGGCAACGTCGTCGACTCGTGGCTGATCTCCAGCGGCAAGGACTCCCCGGGGTCGTACTCTCCGACCCAGACGGGCCGGTACCGCATCAACTCCCACTACGACGTGCAGACCATGTCCAGCGGCGCCGGCAAGGCGGGTACCGGCTACTGGGACTACGAGGTCCCGAACATCCAGTGGATCATGTACTTCAACGGCAGCCAGGCCTTCCACGGCGTCTACTGGCACAGCAACTTCGGATCGAAGCAGAGCCACGGCTGCGTCGGCATGCCGAACTCCCGCGCGAAGCAGATCTACGAGTGGGCGCCCAACGGCGTCGACGTCTGGGTCCACAACTGATCGATCCCGCGCAGAACGAGAGAGGGTCCGGATGCCTTGGCATCCGGACCCTCTCTCGTTCGTGTCGCGTTACCGCGCGTCGATCACCGCGTTGAGCGTCGCGGAGGGACGCATGACCTGCGCGACCTTCGCCTCGTCCGGGTGGTAGTACCCGCCGAGGTCGACGGCGTGGCCCTGGACCGCGTTGAGCTCGGCGACGATCGTCTCCTCGTTCTGCGCGAGCTTCTCGGCGATCGGCGCGAACGCCGCCGCGAGCTCCGGGTCGGCGGTCTGCGCCGCGAGCTCCTGCGCCCAGTAGAGGCCCAGATAGAAGTGGCTGCCGCGGTTGTCGATCGTGCCGAGCGAACGCCCCGGCGACCGGTCGTTCTCGAGGAAGGTGCCGGTGGCCGCATCCAGCGTGTCGGCGAGGACCTTCGCCTTCTGGTTGCCCGTGTACTCGGCGAGGTGCTCGAGGGATGCCGCGAGGGCGAAGAACTCGCCGAGCGAATCCCAGCGCAGGTAGTCCTCCTCGACGAGCTGCTGCACGTGCTTGGGGGCGGACCCGCCGGCACCGGTCTCGAACAGCCCGCCGCCCGCGAGGAGCGGCACGATCGAGAGCATCTTCGCCGAGGTGCCCACCTCGAGGATCGGGAAGAGGTCGGTGAGGTAGTCGCGCAGCACGTTGCCGGTCACCGAGATGGTGTCCTCACCGCGGCGCAGACGCGCGAGCGAGTACTTGGTCGCCTCGGCGGGCGGCAGGATCACGATCGTGATGTCGCCGGTCTCGAGGGTCGCGAGCGCCTGGTGGACCTTGCCGATCAGCTGTGCGTCGTGCGCGCGGGTGACGTCGAGCCAGAACACCGCGGGGGCACCGGTCGCGCGTGCACGGGAGACGGCGAGGCGCACCCAGTCCATGATCGCGATGTGCTTCGCCTGGGTCGCGCGCCAGATGTCGCCCTTCTCGACGTGGTGCTCGATGAGCACCGTGCCCGCCGAGTCGACGACCTCGACGATGCCGTCGGCGGCGATCTCGAAGGTCTTGTCGTGGCTGCCGTACTCCTCGGCGGCCTGCGCCATGAGGCCGACGTTCGGGACGGTCCCGATCGTCGCGGGGTCGAGGGGCCCGTTCTCGTTGACGTCGTCGATGACGGCCTGGTAGACACCGGCGTAGGAGGAGTCGGGGATGACGGCGATCGTGTCGTCCTCTCCGCCGTCCTTGCCCCAGAGCTTGCCGCCGTTGCGGATGAGCGCAGGCATCGAGGCGTCCACGATGACATCCGACGGGACGTGGAGGTTCGTGATGCCTTTGTCGCTATTGACGTAGCTGAGGCGCGGGCCGCTCTCGAGGTCCTGCGCGATCTTCGCGGCGATCGCGTCGCCGCCCTCGACCTCGCCGAGCCCGGCGAGGATCGCACCGAGGCCGTTGTTGCCATCGAGGCCCGCCTCGGTGAGCGTCGCGCCGTACGTGTCGAACACGTCCTTGAAGAAGGCGCGCACGACGTGGCCGAAGATGATCGGGTCGCTGACCTTCATCATCGTGGCCTTCAGGTGCACCGAGTACAGCACGTTCTCGGCCTTCGCCTGGGCGATCGTGTCGGCGAGGAACGCGTCGAGCGCCTTCGCGGAGAGGAACGTCGCGTCGATGACCTCGCGCGGGAGGACCTTGAGCCCGTCCTTCAGGACCGTGACGGTGCCGTCGGCGGCGGTGTGACGGATCGTCAGCACATCGTCGTGGGCGGCGATCCAGCTCTTCTCGTTCGTCTTGAAGTCGTCGTGACCCATCGTGGCGACGCGCGTCTTCGACCCCGCGGCGAACGCCTTGTTGCGGTGCGGGTGCTTCTTCGCGTAGTTCTTCACCGACAGCGGCGCACGGCGGTCGCTGTTGCCCTCGCGGAGCACCGGATTCACGGCCGAGCCCTTGATGCGGTCGTAGCGGGCGCGGATGTCCTTGTCCTCGACCGTCGCCGCCTCGTCGGGATAGTCGGGGATGTCGTAGCCCTGCGACTGGAGCTCCGCGATCGCGGCCTTCAGCTGGGGGATGGATGCCGAGATGTTCGGCAGCTTGATGATGTTCGCCTCGGGGAGGGTCGCAAGTCCGCCGAGCTCGGCGAGCGCGTCGCCGACCTGCTGCTCGGGCGTCAGCCGCTGCGGGAACGCAGCGAGGATGCGACCCGCGAGCGAGATGTCGCGCGTGTCGATCTCGACGCCCGCCTTGCCGGCGTACGCCTGCACGATGGGCAGGAACGATGCGGTGGCCAGTGCCGGTGCCTCGTCGGTGTGGGTGTAGATGATGGTGGACTCGGGCACGTCGGATCTTCCTGTCAGAGCGTCGAGGGGTCGTTTTCCAGCCTACCTCACGCGGGCAAAGTATCTTGATATCAAGATATTTACGCTCATCGGCGCCGCCGCCAGAGCTGAGCTTCGTAGGGGGCGAGCGCGCGCGCCGACAGCGGACCCGAGCCCATCACGAACTCCCACGGCGGCAGTGGGCGACGCGCCCGCTGCGTACGATCGGTGAGGTTCAGCACGACGAGCCATTCACCCTGCTCGTCTGCGCGCCGATATCGCCACACTCCTCGCGGCGAGCGCTCGGTGACGGTCGTGCCGTAGACGAGGGTTCGCGACGCGCGCCGCAGGGCGATCAGCCGGCGATGCCACTCGAGGACGGATGCCGGGTCGCCGGTCTGGGCGGCGACATTCACGCTCGCGTGCGAGCCATCGCCGGGGAGCCACGGCTCCCCCGTCGTGAACCCGCCGGCGTGCGAGGCATCCCACGCCATCGGCACCCGGGCATGGTCGCGCGTGCCGGCGAGGATGCGGGTGAACACGTCAACCGGTCCCGTGCCTTCTGCGGCGAGCTCAGCCGCGAGATTCAGGCTCTCGACGTCACGGAGGTCGGCGAGTCCCGCGAAGCGCTGATTCACGGCGCCGATCTCCTGCCCCTGATAGAGGAACGGCGTGCCGCGCAGGGTGAACTGGATCATCGCGAGGAGCTTCGCGACCGCCACGCGATGCTCGGGCCGCGGATCGACCTTGGAGACCATGCGCGGGTTGTCGTGGTTGTCGAAGAAGAGACTCATCCAGAAGCCGTCGCCGAGCTCCGCCTGCCAACGGGTGTAGTACGCCTTCAGCTGCCGAAGGTCGTATCGGTACTCGTCCCATCGCGTCTTGCCATCGTTCTCGAGCTGGTCGAAGTTGAAGACCATGTCGAGCTCGCCGCGGTCATCACCCACCATCAGCTTCGACATCTCCAGCCCGATCGCGGGCGTCTCGCCGATCGCGACGCAGTCCGGGTCGTCGAACCCTTCGGCGCGCAGCTGCCGGAGGTGCTCGTGCAGCCGCGGCCCGTGGAAGTAGTGCTCGAGCCCCGTGAACCCCGTGGCGGCGCCGATCGCGGGGGCGCCGTCGGGGAGCCCCGGGGCCTTCGAGATCAGGTTGATGACGTCGAGGCGGAACCCGTCGACGCCGCGCTGCCGCCACCACCGGATCATGTCGATGACGTCGGCGCGCATCGCAGGCGAGGACCAGTCGAGGTCCATCTGCTTCCCCGAGAAGAGGTGGAGCGCCCACACCCGCTCCTCCGGAACCAGCGCCAGGCGCTCCCGGAGAAGAACGACCGCCAGTTGTTCGGGGGCGCCTCGGCCGTCCCCTCGCGGAAGAAGTAGTAGCCGCGGTAGGGCGAGTCCGGGTCGGCGAGCGCCTCTCGGAACCACTCGTGCTCGTCGGAGGTGTGGTTCACGACGAGGTCCATGACGAGGCGCATGCCGCGCTCGCGCAGCCCCGCGACGAGCGCGTCGAAGTCGGCCATCGTGCCGAACTCGGCCAGCACGCGGCGATAGTCGCGGATGTCGTACCCGTTGTCGTCGCCCGGCGAGTCGTAGATGGGCGAGAGCCACAGGGCGTCGACGCCGAGGTCCTTCAGGTGATCGAGGCGATGGAGGATGCCGCGGAGGTCCCCGATCCCGTCGCCGTCCGAGTCCTGGAACGACCGCGGGTACACCTGGTAGAAGACCGCCTCCTTGAACCATGCTTCCCGCAGCGGAAGGCCCTCGCTCGGCACATCGCGGTGCGCGTTGAGCAGGTCGACGAGCGTTCGGACGAACGCGACATCGACGGCGCCGCGCGACAGGCGCGGCAGGGCGCCGATCCGCACCCACCCGAGCGGCGACGAGGTGACGAGCCTTCGCGACAGGCCCGTCTGGTGGGCGAGACTGTCGACGATGTCGCGCCCGAGCGGATGCCGGTAGACCTCGCGCAGCCGCGTGCGCCCCGAGACCTCCTCCGCACGCCGCCTCATGCGCGGCGCGCGTCCAGCTCGGCGACGATCTGCGCGTAGCGCTTCTCGTCGAGGGTGAAGAAGTGCCGCCACAGCGCATAGCTCACGAGGATCAGTACGAGCGGCAGCAGGAGCATCATCGCCTTCACGAGCACAGTCCCCGACTCGGTCATGCCGGCTGCGTCACCGGCATCCTTCATCCCGCTCGCGATGACGGTCCAGCCGACGATGCCGCTCGCCACCGCGGAGCCGAGCTTGTAGATGAACGGCTGCAGCGAGAGCGTGACGCTGTCGTTGCGGGTGCCGAACTTCAACTGCCCGTACTCGACGGTGTCGGACACGAACATGAGCATGAGCAGCTGCAGCACCGCCTGCGCGGCGAAGATCGCGACGCCCGAGACCACGACGACGACGATCGCTCCACGCGGAGCGAAGAAGAACACGACGTATCCGACGGAGATGACCGCGATCGCGATCGTGAAGAGCGTGCGGCGCGGCGCGAAGCGGCTGATCAGCGGGTAGGTCGCGAACGCGGTGACCTGCGAGATCCCGAGCACGAGCGCGAAGACCGTGTACATGCCCTCATCGCCATATACATACGTGAAGTAGTACAGCCCGAAGTTGATGGTCGTCGTGAAGGCGATCATGAACAGGGCGAGGGATGCCGCGACGGCCAGCAGCTGGTCGTTGCCGAAGATCAGCCGCGCGAGATCTCTGAATCGCGTGTGGCCCGCGTCGACGAGGAGCGTGCGGTCCTCGCGGACGAACAGCAGGGTGATCGTCTGCGACGCGAACATCAGCAGCGCCGCACCGATCGCGACCCAAAAATAGGACCAGCGCAGGTCTCCGATGGCCGCGCCGATCGCGTTCGAGACGGGCACGATCGCGACGACGACGGTGAACGCGCCGACTGCCGAGCAGATGCGGGCGATCGCGCCGATCTTCTCGCGCTCCTTTTGGTCGCGGCTGAGCGCCGGCAGCATCGACCAGTAGCCGACGTCGTTGACCGTGTAGGAGATGCTCCAGGCGACGTAGATCGCCGCGAAGACCGCGATGAACGCGGCATCCCCGAGACCGTTCGGTGTGAACATCAGCACCATGAGCGTCGTGGATGCCACGAGCCCGACGAGGATCCACGGCTTGAACTTCCCCCACCGAGTACGGGTGTTGTCGACGATGACCCCGACGAAGGGATCGCTGACGGCATCGACGACCCGCGTCAGCACCATGATGACCGTGACCCCCGCGAACGCCGTCGTCGACACGCGCAGGACGTCGCTCAGGTAGAAGAGCAGGTACAGGCTCACCAGCGTGTAGGCCATGTCACGGCCCACGGTGCCCACGCCGAAGGCCCAGCGATTGCGGCGCGTCACGGCCATCGTGCTGCGCCCCGGACTCACGGCGTCGCTCATTTCGGACTCCTCGGCCACTGCGCCGGACCCCGGCATCCGACGGGGACAGCCTATTGCGTACCGCCGACGCTGCGGTGGAGACCTGTGGACCTGCACAGCGGGGTGCCGCGGTCGCGCGCGACCCGCTAGCCTGGAGACATGACCGAGCTGCGCCTCGTGGAATTGTCCGCCGCGACGATCGTCGCGGTGAACACCATGTCCCTCAAGCCCGGCCAGGAGCAGTTCATCGCTCCGACGAGCTACGCCGTCGCCGGTGCCGTCGTCAATCCCGCGACCGCCTGGCAGCGCGTCGTCCTCGACGAGGACGAGGTCGTCGGCTTCGTCAGCGCCAACTTCGACGCCGACGCCGATCAGGAGCGCTTCCGCTCCGTGCTGTGGCGGATCAACGTGGACGCCGATGACCAGGGCCGCGGCGTCGGCCGCTTCGCAGTGGAGAAGCTGCTGGAAGAGGCGCGCTCGCGCGGCTTCGACCGCGTGAGCGTCATCTACGAAGCCGGCCAGGGCGGTCCGGAGGCGTTCTTCAGCCGCATGGGCTTCGCTCCCGTCGACGAGACCGAGTACGGCGAAGTCGTCGCCGAGATCCGCCTGTAAGACCGCCCTCCACTCGCTTCACCATCCGCCCCGACCCGAGACGGCGGCGGGGCCTCGAGCCACCCTCCCCCTTCGAGGCCCCGTCGTCCTGGGCCCGGAAGCGGCGCCGGCCGTCCGGTGGCGGCAGCCGGGCAGCCGCCACCACCGGTCACGACCGGGTCAGACGAGCGATTCGCGCCAGGCGGCGTGCAGCTGGGCGAACTTGCCCGTTCCGGCGATCAGCGTCTCAGGGGCGTCGTCCTCGATGATCTCGCCGTGCTCCATCACGAGCACCCGGTCAGCGATCGCGACCGTCGACAGGCGGTGCGCGATGATGATCGCCGTGCGGTCGGCGAGGAGCGTCTGCAGCGCGTCCTGGATCTGCCGCTCCGACGGGATGTCGAGCGACGCCGTCGCCTCGTCGAGGATCAGCACGGCCGGGTTCGCGAGGAACGCGCGTGCGAACGAGATCAGCTGCCGCTGCCCCGCCGAGACTCGCCCACCACGCTTGTTGACGTCGGTGCCGTAGCCGTCGGGGAGACGCTCGATGAAGGCATCCGCCCCCACCGCGCGCGCGGCGGCCTTGATCTCGTCGAGCGAGGCATCCGGCTTTCCGAGCGCGATGTTGTCGGCGACCGTTCCGCTGAACAGGTATGCCTCCTGCGTGACCATCACGATGGCGCGCCGAAGGTCCTTCGGGTGGAGCGAGCGCAGGTCGACGCCGTCGAGGGTGACGCTGCCGCGTGACGGATCGTAAAACCGCGAGACGAGCTTCGCCAGCGTCGACTTGCCCGCGCCGGTCGTCCCGACGAGCGCGATCGTCTGCCCCGCGGAGATGTCGAGCGAGAAGTGCGGCAGGATCTGCCGGTCGTTCGAATATCCGAATGACACATCGCGGAACTCGATGTGCCCACGAGACTCCCACAGGTCGACGGGGTCCACCGGGTCGGGGACGGTCGGCTCCTCTTCGAGGACGCCGGACACCTTCTCGAGCGCAGCCGTGGCGGACTGGTACGAGTTCAGGAAGAACGCGACCTCCTGCAGCGGCGAGAAGAAGTTCCGCACGTACAGGACCGCGGCCAGCAGCGTGCCGACGAGGAGGGACCCGTCGACGACGCGGATGCCGCCCCAGAGGACGACCGCGGCCACCGAGACGGAGGCCACCGCCATCATCGCCGGCTCGAACGTGCCGAACAGGCGGATCGACTGCATGTTGACCTCGCGGTACTGCGCGGACAGGTCGCCGAACTCCTCGTCGTTGCGGGGCTCCTTGCGGAACGCCTTGACGGCGCGGATACCGGTCATCGTCTCGACGAACTTCACGATCACCTTGGCCGAGACGACCCGCGACTCGCGGTAGACCTTCTGCGAGCTGAGGTAGAACCAGCGCATCACGAACCACAGCGGGATGCCCATGATGAGGAGGATCACGCCGGACTGCCAGTCGATCAGCAGCAGGGCCACGAGCGTGAACCCGCCATAGAGGACGCCCGAGACGAGCTCGTTGAGCCCGCCGTCGAGGAGCTCGCGGATCGAATCGAGATCGCTCGTCTGGCGCGAGATGATGCGGCCCGACGTGTACGACTCGTGGAACTCGAGACTCAGGCGCTGCGTGTGCAGGAAGATGCGCTTGCGGAGGTCCAGCATGACCGCCTGCGTGAGGCGCGCCGCGACGACGGCGTACCACCCGATGAGGGCGGCTCCGCCGAGCCCCGAGACGAGGTACACGACGACGACGCCGATCGTCGGCATCCAGTCCATGCGGTCGATGACCGCCGGCAGCGCCGAGTTGATGCCGTAGGCGATCAGCGCCGGCCCCGCGACGCGCAGCGCCGTGGAGACGACGAGCACGCTCGCGGCGAGCACGAGCTGCCAGCGCAGCGGTCGCACGAGCGAGCCGAGCAGGCGCAGCGACCTCTGCCGGATCGCCCGGGACTCGTCGCGCGTGTAGTCGGAGCGGTCTTCGCCGCTCGTGCCGGTGACGGTCGCGGTGCTCACTGGTTCACCTCCGCGGCCTCGGTGCGGGCCGGATCCTGGTCGTTCGCCTCGGAAGCGGCGGCGTCTGCCGCGTTCTCCTCGAGGCTCGAGATGACGTGTCGATAGTGGTCGCTGGTGCGCAGCAGCTCGGAGTGCTTCCCGACCGCCGTGATGCGCCCCGCCTGGAGCAGCGCGACGCGGTCGGCGAGCATGACGGTCGACGGGCGGTGCGCGATGACGAGGGTCGTGGTGTCGGCCATCACTTCGCGCAGCGCGTCTTCGACGAGGGCCTCCGTGTCGACGTCGAGCGCCGAGAGGGGGTCGTCGAGCACGAGCACCGCGGGGCGCGCCGCGACGGCGCGCGCGAGCGCGAGCCGCTGCCGCTGACCGCCGGAGAGCGAGAGGCCCTCCTCGCCGATGACCGTCTCGACACCGTCGGGAAGGTCGTCGACGAAGCCCGCCTGCGCGACGGCGAGCGCTTCGCGCAGGATCGCCTCGGCCTCGGGGCTGCCGGGCTCGAGGTCCTCGCGCCCGAGCAGCACGTTCTCCCGCACGGTCTGCGAGAAGAGCGTCGAGTCCTCGAAGGCCATGCCGACGTTCGTGCGCAGCTCGTGCAGCGTCAGGTCGCGGACGTCGACGCCGTCGAGCGTGACCCGGCCGCCCGTGACGTCGTACAGTCGCGCGGGCAGGGTCGTGAGCGTCGTCTTGCCGGAACCGGTGAGCCCGACGAGAGCCATCGTCTCCCCCGGCTCGAGCACGAGGTCGACGCCGTCGAGCAGGTCGCGCTCGGAGTCGTGCGCGTCCTGATACCGGAAGTACACGCCCTCGAAGGCCAGTGCGCCGCGCGGCGCGGGCACCGTCAGCGGGTTCGCGGGGTCGACGATCGCGTTCTCCTCGTCGAAGACCTCGAAGATGCGATCGGTCGCGGTACGGGCATCCAGCAGGAAGGAGAACAGGAAACCGATCGACTCCATCGGCCAGCGCAGCACGGTCGCCATCGCGAAGAACGCGACGAGCTGGGCGACCTCGAGCTGCCCCGTCTGGTTCAGGTAGATGCCGACGCCGAGGCACAGCGCGAACGCGAGGTCCGGCAGGAGCACGAGCCAGAACCAGATCCAGCCGACGGCACGGGCCTTGTCGAGCTCCGTCTCACGGAGCGACTCGGCCTGCCGCGCGAACTTCACGAGGGCGTGCTTGCCACGGCCGAACGCCTTCAGCACCCGGATGCCGTGGACGGACTCCTCGACGCTCGTGGCGAGGTCGCCGGCCTGGTCCTGGCTCTGGCGGGCGAGGGTGCCGTACGTCTTCTCGAAGCGGTAGCCGGCGTACCAGAGCGGCGCGCACACGAGGAGGAAGGTCGCTCCGAGCGCCCAGTGCCACTGGAAGAGCAGCACCGCGCCGACGGCGATCGTCAAGACGTTGACGACGAGGAGCACGAGACCGAACGCCATCCAGCGGCGCATCATCGAGATGTCCTGCATCATGCGGCTGAGCAGCTGCCCCGACTGCCACCGGTCATGGAACGCGACGGGCAGTCGTTGCAGTCGCTCATAGAACCCGGTGCGCAGGTCGTACTCGACCTTCGTCGCGGGGGCGAGGACGAACCAACGGCGCGCCCACACCATGAGCGCCTCGAGGAGGCCGAGGACGAGCACCGCGACACCGCCCCAGACGAGGCCGGAGCGGTCACCCGCGGCGATCGGTCCCGAGACGATCGCCTCGAGCACGAGGGGGATCGACAGTGCGAGCAGGCTCGCGATGAGGGCGCTCACGGCGCCGAGCACGAGGCGCGGCATCACGGGCTTCGCGAAGGGATAGAGGCGCGCGAGCGCCCGGACGGTGGAGAGTCTCTCGGTGGAGGAAGTCATGATCCTTGGGAGGGTGGGACGGAGGATGCGGATGCTGAGGGGGCGCGATCAGGCACGCGGACGCACATCGAGAGTGCGGACGAGACCCGAAAGGACGACGTGAGGAGAAGAATGCGGCGCGGGGCGGGACTATGCCGCCCATGAGAGACGCGGGGCGTTATCTCCGGGCGTCCCCCGCCCCGAACGGACGGAAGGCGACGGGCTTCGTTGCGACGATGGCCGTGGACATGGCTTCCTCCAGGATTCGGTGGGCGGTGGGCTGTCGACCGGGTGACGGCCGACAGCCCTCCAGACTATCCCTGCGAATCCGCTGAGTGCAAGACCGGGTTCGGCGAGGTGGCGGGGCCGCGCGATCCTCTCGAGTGCGGGCTCAGGCGAGTCCGGCGCGTGCCGCGTTCTCGCGCTGCGTGGCCACGATCGCCGCTGTCGCCGGGTCCACCGGCGCGAAGGTGTCGACCGTGCCCTCGACACCGGCGGGGCCGAAACGGTAGGCGACGAGGCCGCCGCCCTGGTCGCGCGCCATCCCGCTCGGCCAGACGTCGGGCCGGGCACCGGCGACGCCGACCCGCCACCCGTCGGGTTCCGCCTGCTCGCGCACCCGGCAGAGCGCCTCGAAGGCGTCGTCGGCGCTCGCCGCGAAGGTCTGGGCCCCGGCATCCATCGTGAGGGTCACGATCCACGCGCCGCCCTCGTATCGCCACGCCAGAGCGGCGTCGCTCTCCACCTCGCCGCGACGCACCCGGATCTGCGCGGGCGCGGCCTCCCCGGCATCCTCACTCATGGTTGACCACCCTAGTTCGTGCGGGCCGCGTGGCACGGGCGTTCACTTGCCAGAACCCGCGGGAATCAGTCCGTCGATACCGCACGAAATGGCAATCGAACGCCGCGCTGGGCGACCGGGGCGGCGCGCCACAGGTGCGCGGTGAGATACGTGCGCCAGGGGGAGGTGCGCGCGGCCCACCCCTCGAAGCCGCGAGGGTCGGACGGGATGCCGACGGCGGCGGCTCCCGCACGGACGGCGACGTCCCCCGGGAGGGTGATGTCGGGGTCGCCGGTCACGCGCATGCGCACGTAGTCAGCCGTCCACGGGCCGATCCCGGGGCGGGCGAGGAGCGCCGCCCGCTGGGATGCCGCGTCATCGGCCGCCGTGAGGACGAGCGAGCCGTCGGCGAGGGCGGCGGCTGCGGCCGTGATGGCACGGATGCGTGCGGTCGGCCCGCGCAAGACCTCGGTGCCGTGCTCGGCGATCGACGCCATCGTCGGGAAGAGCCGGTCGTGCCCGGCGGCCCCGCCGATGCGCTCCCCCAGGGCGTCGGTGAGCGCCGAGAGCGCGGTCGTGGCCGCGGCGACGGTGATCTGCTGCCCGACCATCGCACGGATGAGCATCTCGTGCGGGTCGGAGGTGCCCGGAACGCGGATGCCCGGGACGGCGTCCACGCGTGGTGCGAGCTCCGCGTGGGAGCGCAGGGCGTCGTCGATCGCAGTGGGGTCGGCGTCGAGGTCGAACAGGCGTCGAGCGGACGTGACGAGACCCGGCAGATCGGCCGAGTCGGAGAGGCGGGCACGGAGGCGGATGCCTCCGGACGGCTCCACCCGCACCTCGAACCAGGCCACGCCGCCGGGCATCCGGAGCGTCCGCGCATACGAGTCGGCGGTCACCACCTCGACGCCGCGGACGGCGCGCGCGGCGAACCACGACAGGATGCCCTCCGTGTCGATCGGGCCGTCGCACGGCAGGTCCACGTCGACGGTGCCGGGATCCCGGGCATCCGCTGTCACCGCGCGACCGCCCACTGGGCGATGCCGGAAGTGAGGGCGGCCGTGGAGCCGTTTCGCACCGCGACGCCCGTGACGCCGGGGGCGACGAGCGTCAGCACCGGGTCGGTGGCGAGGGGTCGCACCACCGCCGATCGCACGATCGTGGCCTCGATCTGCGCGAGCAGTTCGCGCGCCGTGTACACGTCGATCGTCTGGGCGTACTGCGAGATGAGCGCGTCGCGGTCGGGGTCGGCGGCACCCGCGATCGCCGAGGTCGTGCCGGTCCCCCACTGGGCGACCAGCTGCGCGGGTGTCTGCGGAACGACGGTCCGGTCGATGACGGCATCCCAGCCGCCCTGCGCGAGGCTCGCGGCCACGTCGCCCGAGCCGCAGTCCGTCACGGTCCAACCGGCTTCCGCCGCGCCCTCACGGAGTGCGGCGAACGCGCCGGCGGCGAACTCGCTCGCCTGGTCGTAGAGGACGCACACGGCGGTGCCCGCGGCGACCCCGGCAGCGCCCCGGTCGATGGCGGCGTCGTCCGCGGGCGTCCCGATCGAGGCGGCGAAGCCCGAGTCTTCGGCGACGACCGCGTAGGAGCGGTCGCCCGGGAGCGCCAGCATCGAGGTCGTCTTGGCGTAGGCGGACGACCACTGGCCGGCCCCGCGGTCGACCATGTCGCCCGCGGGCGCCATCCGGAGGAACGCCGCACGGGCGGATGCCGAGGAGAACACTCCCGTGCTGCGCAGGGCGAGCGACCACACGCGACCGTCGTTCGGCGTCTGCACCTGGGTGTCGCGGCGTTCGAGCTCGTGGACGCGAGGGTAGTCGGCCGCGGTCGGCGCGGCCTGGACGACCCCGAAGGTATCGCCGACGTGCGCGATCGGGTCGTCGCCTCCGGGGGCGAGCACGACGCGCGCGACCTGCGGCGTCGGGGTTCCGCGGTAGCCGGGGTTCGGCGTGAGGACGACCGACTGCCCGGCATCCGTCCGCTCGATCGACTCCACGAGGAACGGGCCGCTCGAGATCGCGAGGGCGGGATCGAGGTCGCCCGCGTCGCCGATCGTGAACCCGTCCCGCCACGCCTTCGCGATCTTCGAGAGCGCAGGCCGGTCGTCATCGACGACGGCGCGGATGACCGCCTGTTTGGCCTCCATGGGATCGTCGAGGCCGAAGGCGATCCTTCCGACGACATGTGCAGGCACCTGAGCCCCCACGGCCGCCTGCCAGAGGATCGTTGGGGCGGGGAACGTCACATCGATCGAACGCGCGAACTCATCGACGTGGGGCGGTGTCGGCGCATCCACGAAGGCACCGTCGTCGGCGAGGAGCCCGACGGAGGATGCCCAGCCGAGCACGAGGTCCGCGGCATCGAGCGGGACGCCGTCGGACCACGACGGCTCCGCGAGGTCGTAACGCACCGTGAACGGGTCGTCCTTCAGTATCTCGACGGTGCCGAAGGAGGGGTCGGGGACGAACTCGCCGTCGACCCGGTCGCCGAACCGGCCCCGCACCGCGGCGGCGATGTCGACGTTCCCGGGGGTCGGATCGGCGAGCGCATTGAGCGATGTCAGTTCGCCCGACCAGGTCGCGGTCACCTCCGTCCCGGGCACCACCGTCGCCGGCAGTGCCGGCGCGCAGGCGACGAGGGACGCGGCGAGCAGCGCGGCGACGGAGGCCGCCACGAGGCGCGGTGTTCGCATCGGGCAGGTCAGTCGTAGGTGTAATCGGCGCCGTCGTCGAGCTCGGCCGCCATCTCGCGGAACGGCTCGCTCTCTTCGCTGTCGAGCCAGGCCCGTGCGTACTCGACCAGCACCGCGGGCGAGTCCTGTGCTTCGGCGGCGCTGCCGAACGGTCCGAGGCAATCCTCCGAGGGGCGCTCGTCGGCCTGGATCACCGACTGCGTGGAGAGGTTGTACCAGTAGGTCTGCGAGGATCTCATCGGCGGGGCGCCTCCTTCTTCTTCCCGATCCTAAGTCACCGGATCACGCGGAACGGGCCGCCGGGGCAGCCCCGACGGCCCGTTCGTGTGTGTGTGCTCAGCCGCCGGCGAGCTCGGCGTCCGTGTCGCGGATCCGGTCGGCCATGCGGTCGAGGGCCTGCGCCATGTCGTTGACGGCCTCGGCTGCGTCGTCGAGCGACGTGGTCAGCTCGGAGTACGCCGTCGAGTAGGCCTCCGACGCGTTCTCCGTCTTGAAGCCGTCCTGTACGAGGTCATCGATGATGCCCTGCAGCTCCTTCAGGGTGTCCGTGACGGTCTGACGACCGTCGCGCAGCCGCTGCGCCGCGCTCTCCATCTCGCTGTACGTTGCACCGAAATCGTGTGCCATGAACCCGCCTCCCAGCGTGTCGTCCCGATCGGGCCGAGCGGCCCCTTCGTGAACGAGGCTAGCGAACTCCTCCAGAACCGCACATGGGGAGAACTACCCATGCCCCACGGCCGGCGCGCCGCCGCCCGCTCCGCCTTACTCCCCCGTGATCGTCGACACGGTGGGCACCGAGGTCACGGTCGAGATCGACGCACCCTGCGACACACCCTCCGACACACCCTCGGGCGCGGTCGCCCGCGCCGTCGCCCGCGTCATGGGCGCCGCAGGGGCCCCAGGCGTCGCCGGAGCCGCCGCGGGGGCATCCGGGACGAACGGCATCTGCATCGTGATGGCGCGGCCCGCCTGCACGAAGATGCCGCGGCCCACCGGGAAGTCGGAGCGCTTCACGCGGCCGAACGGCGTCTTGAAGATCGCCTCGCCGTCGTAGGTGTCGGGCTTCAGCACGATGCCCTGACGCCCCGACTTCCACTCGCCGAGCACGCCGATGCTGCCGCTCGCGCGACTGATCTCGGCCTCGCCGACCAGCAGGTGCTCGCTGTCGTTCATCGCCTGCAGCAGCGCCCGCATGGGCCGGTCGGCCGCGCCGTCGGACAGGTGCGGCATGTCCTCGATGACGATCATGATCCGGGCGCCCGGAGCATCGCTCACGACGAGTTCCGCGAGCTCGGTCGCGAGCTCCTTCTCGTCTTCGGGGCGCGTCGCGCTGCGCACCCACGGGCGGAAGTCCTTGAGCTCCGCCCGGCGGCTGCCGAAGTGGTACAGCCGCAGGCTCGGGTCGAAGCGCTCCATCGCGACCACGAGCGCCTTGAGCGCATTCGTGCGCCCGGAGGCGGCGGGGCCCGAGATGACGAACGACCCGACGGGCTCGAAGCCGTGCGCCGAGAGCGTGTCGTCGGCGACGCCGAACA
>JASCPG010000057.1 GCA_029960085.1 Microbacteriaceae bacterium PS02067
GTCGGAGGGGGCGCCCGCCGCGACCGCGCCCCTGCGCGCCGCCGCGCGCGGGCGGCGCCGCGACGGGTGCGGGACGCACGATGACGCGCACCGACCCGTCCGAGGGCTGGACGAGGTCGATACGCCCGGGGGCGAAGCCGTCGAGGCTCCGCACCACCTCCTCGATCTCGCTCGTCGCGAGAGGGAGGTCGGGGGTCTCGATCACGCGGTGGCTCCGCGCGGCGAACGGGCCGATGCGGCCCGCGTCGTCGACGTGGAGGCTCACCCGTGTGCGCCAGCGCGTGGCATCCGCGGTCTCCGCATCCACGATCTCGCCACCGGCGCCGCGGACGGGGGTCGCCTCCGACATGGTCGCGGCGGGGGACGTCATGCCACCGAAGCGCTCGAGCGCCTCCAGGAGCACCCGGGTCTTCAGTTCGCGCTGATGGGCACGCTCGATGTGCCCGAAGTCGGCGCCGCCGGGCCGGTCGGCGGGCGGCACCGACACGTCGGCGGCCGCCCACACGTGCGGGCGGCGGTGCGGCGAGGCATCCAGCACCTCGACGACATCGGCGCGCCAGAACGCGCTCTTCGTCGTGTCGGTGAGTTCGACGCGCACCCGCTCACCCGGGATCGCGCCCTCGACGAAGACGACCCGCCCCTCGTGTCGGGCGACGAACACGCCGCCGTGGGCGACATCGGTGATGTCGAGATCGAGAAGGTCGCTGTCCTGCATCCCTCCACGCTAGCCGCCTACGCTGGAGCGCATGCGCGTGTGCCTCGCCTCCACCTCACCCGCCCGACTGATGCTGCTGCGGCAGGCGGGCATCGAGCCCGAGACCCGCGCGCCCGAGGTCGACGAGGAGGCGGTCGTCGCCGCCGTCGAAGCCGGCGAGGCGCGCACCCTCGCGCCCGACGAGCATGTGCTGCTGCTCGCCCGCCGCAAGGCGCAGGATGTCGCGGCGGCCCTCGCCGCCGAGCAGCCCGACTTCGACGGGATCGTGATCGGCGGCGACTCGATGTTCGAACTCGGCGGCGCCGTGCTCGGCAAGCCGTACACGCCGGGCGTCGCGACCGCCCGCTGGCGCGACATGCGCGGACGCACCGGCGTGCTCCACTCCGGCCACAGCGTGTTCCGCCTCGCCCCCGGCGAGCCGGCGCGTGAGGCGCACGGGGTCGCCGAGGCATCCGTCACCTTCGCGGCCGATGTGACGGATGCCGAGATCGCCGCCTACGTCGCGAGCGGCGAGCCCCTGCAGGTCGCGGGCGCCTTCACCGTGGACAGCCTCGGCGGAGCGTTCATCGATCGCGTCGAGGGTGACCCCTCGACGGTCGTCGGCATGTCCCTGTCGACGCTGCGGCGCCTCTGCTGCGAACTCGGCATCGTCTGGACCGACCTGTGGAACCGATCCGACATTTCGTAGGTTCCCGCACGCGTTTTCGCGTCGATCTTGTGGCGTGGATCCAAAGCCACCCCCCGTCTGGTGGGTAGGCTGGCATCCATGCCTCTCCCCACGGCCACCGCGCCCGCGCGCGCGCAGATCGCCAAAGTGCTCGTCGCGAACCGCGGGGAGATCGCCGTCCGCGTGATCCGCGCCGCACGCGACGCCGGCAAGGCCTCGGTCGCCTTGTACGCCGACCAGGACCGCGACGCGATGCACGTGAAGCTCGCCGACGAGGCGTACGCCCTCGGCGGTGCGACGAGCGCCGAGAAGTATCTGTCGATCGAGAAGATCCTGTCGGTCGCCCGCCGATCGGGAGCCGACGCCGTGCACCCCGGGTACGGGTTCCTCGCCGAGAACGCCGAGTTCGCCCGCGCCGTGCAGGCCGCCGGGCTCATCTGGATCGGCCCGTCCCCCGACGCCATCGAGGCGCTGGGCGACAAGGTCACCGCCCGCGCGGTCGCCGAGAAGGTCGGCGCACCGCTCGCCCCCGGGACCCCCGGCCCCGTCGCCGGGGCGGACGAGGTCATCGCCTTCGCCGAAGAGGTCGGTCTTCCGATCGCCATCAAGGCCGCATACGGCGGCGGCGGACGCGGCCTCAAGGTCGCCCGCGAGCTCGACGAGGTCGCGGAGCTCTTCGAGTCGGCCACGCGCGAGGCGATCACCGCGTTCGGGCGCGGCGAGTGCTTCGTGGAGAAGTACCTCGACAAGCCGCGTCACGTCGAGACGCAGTGCCTCGCCGACGCGGAGGGGAACGTCGTCGTCGTCTCGACCCGCGACTGCTCGCTGCAGCGCCGCCACCAGAAGCTCGTCGAGGAGGCGCCCGCACCGTTCCTCACCGAGGAGCAGAACCGGACGCTGTACGAGGCTTCCAAGGCGATCCTCAAGGAGGTCGGGTACGTCGGCGCGGGAACGTGCGAGTTCCTGATCGGCGCCGACGGCACCATCTCGTTCCTCGAGGTCAACACGCGCCTGCAGGTCGAGCACCCCGTCTCCGAAGAGGTCACCGGCATCGACCTCGTGCGCGAGCAGTTCCGCCTCGCGGAGGGCGGCACGCTGGACTACGACGACCCGACCCCGATCGGACACTCGATCGAGTTCCGCATCAACGGCGAGGACGCCGGCCGGAACTTCCTGCCGCAGCCGGGCCGCATCCACCAGTTCAAGACGTTCGGCGGCCCGGGCATCCGTCTGGATTCCGGCGTGACGGCGGGCGACAGCGTCTCGGGCGCGTTCGACTCGCTCCTCGGCAAGCTCATCGTCACCGGCCGCGACCGCGAAGAGGCGCTGGAGCGCTCGCGCCGCGCACTCGACGAGTTCGAGGTCTCGGGGATGCCGACGGTGCTGCCCTTCCACCGCAAGGTCGTGCGGGACCCGGCCTTCACCGCCGAGGACGGCGTCTTCCGCGTCTTCACGCGCTGGATCGAGACCGAGTTCGTCAACGACATCCCGCCGTGGGACGGCGAGGCCGAGGCTCCCGAAGAGGCGGAGCCCCGCCACACGGTGGTCGTCGAAGTCTCGGGCAAGCGCCTCGAGGTGAGCCTGCCCGATCGCATCGTCGCGTCCCCCACGAAGATCGGCCGCCCTGCCGCCGCTCCCCCGTCGCGTCGCTCGCACGACGCGTCCGTGAACTCCGGAGCCGCCGGGGATGCCGTGAAGTCGCCCATGCAGGCGACGATCGTCAAGGTCGCCGTCGAGGAGGGTCAGCAGGTCGTCAAGGGCGATCTCGTCGTGGTCCTCGAGGCGATGAAGATGGAGCAGCCCCTGCAGGCGCACAAGGACGGCGTCATCGGCGCGATCGACGCGACGCCCGGCACGACGGTCTCGGCGGGGCACCAGCTCCTCACCATCTCCTGAGAGCGGTGGGGTTCCGTCCGCACGGGGCGTAGCCTGAGGCCGTGCCTCGCCATCGTCTCGCGGTCGTGCTGTCGGTCGTGGGCGCGCTCGCCATCGGCACCCTGAGCGCGTGTTCATCGACGAGTGCTCCGACCGATGAGGAGAAGTCGGCTCTGGAGGCGTGGGGCGACGAGGTCATGGCCGCGAGCGGCGGAGGCATGAGCGGCGGGGTGTCGGGCGCCGCCGCGAGCTACAACAAGGGCCAGGCCTTCCCCACGCCGACCACCTACACCTCGATCGAACTGCGCTGCAAGGGCACCGACCGGGTGCAGTTCAGCCTGACCTACACGGGCGATTGGGGGTCGCAGACCGTCACGCAAGAGATCGTCTGTCACGACGGCGCACCGCTCACCCCGATCGCGATCCCCTTCGGCGCACGCGAGCTGACCGAACTCTTCGTGTCGGCGACCTCGCCGGACGACAGGGGCTATTGGGTGGTCGTCCCCCGCGCGTAGCGCTCTGCGAGCACTACCGGGAGCCGGCGCCGACGTCAGCCGAAGAAGTCGTCGTCGCGGTTGACGAGATGCATCGCGCGCGTGGCATCCGTGATCGATCCGGTGAGCGACGGGAACACCGCGAACACGCGTGAGACCTGGTCGACCGTGAGACGGCGCTCGACGGCGATCGCGATCGGATAGATGAGCTCGGATGCCTTGGGCGCGACGATCACACCGCCGATGACCGTGCCCGAGCCTTCGCGGGCGATGATCTTGACGAAGCCGTCCTTGATGCCCATCATCTTCGCGCGGGCGTTCGCGGCGAGCGGCAGCTTGTACACGTAGCCGTTGATCGCGCCGGTCTCGAGGTCCTTCTCCTGCCGGCCGACCGTCGCGATCTCGGGCGCCGTGAAGATGTTCGCCGTGATGCGGCGCCGCTCGAGCGGGATCACCGTGTCACCCAGGGCGTGGAAGATCGCGGTGCGCCCCTGCATCGAGGCGACGGAGGCGAGGGGCACGAACGTCGTGCAGTCGCCGGCGGCGTAGATGTTCGGCACCGACGTGCGGGCGACCCGGTTGACCCGGATGTGCCCCGACTCGGTGAGTTCGACGCCCGTCTCGGCGAGACCGATACCGGCCGTGTTGGGGATCGAGCCGACCGCCAGGAGGCAGTGGCTCCCCTCGACCGTGCGCCCGTCGGAGAGGGTCACCACGACGCCGTCCGCGGTCCGCGTCACGCTGTCGGCGCGCGACTTCGAGAGCACTGTCATGCCGCCCCGGGTGAACACGCGCTCGAGCACGAGCGCCGCATCGCGGTCCTCACCGGGCAGGACCTGGTCACGGCTCGAGATGAGCGTGACCTTCGCGCCGAGGTTCATGTACGCCGAGGCGAACTCGGCGCCGGTCACGCCCGATCCGACGACGATCAGGTGCTCGGGGAGCGCCTTCATGTCGTACAGCTGCGTCCACGTGAGGATCCGCTCCCCGTCCGGCTTCGCACTCGGCAGCTCTCGCGGCGACGCACCGACCGCGACGACGAGGGTGTCGGCCTCGACGCGGTCGAAGTCCGTGCCGCCGGGCCCGGTCGCGACGACGATCGAATGGTGATCGTCGAGCCGCCCGTGACCCGAGATGATGCGCACACCCGCCTCGATGAGCTGGCCGCGCATGTCCTCGGACTGCTGGCGCGCGAGGGAGAGCAGCCGCTTGTTGACGGCGGCCAGGTTGATCGCGACCTGGGGCTTCAGCGGCCGGCCGTTCTCGCCCTTCGCGTAGAACTCCACACCGAGGTCGGATGCCTCGGAGATCGCGACCGCGGCATCCGCCGTCGCGATGAGGCTCTTCGAGGGGACGACGTCCGTGATGACCGCCGCACCGCCGACGCCGGCGCGCTCGACGAGCGTCACCTCCGCGCCCAGCTGCGCGGCCGCCAGCGCCGCCTCGTAGCCTCCGGGGCCACCGCCGAGGACGGCGACGGACGGGGACGTGACGAAGCTCGCGGTCATGCGTCCATTCTTTCAGCCCCGCCGCGTGGAAAACCGCAGTGTTCCCGCAGGGGCTCCGGTGTTCCTAGAGTGGACGCATGTCCGACACGATCACCAACCCGCTCGACGACCCCACGGCCGATCCCTTCGAGATCGCTGCGCAAGCGGCATCCGACATCGCCCGCATCACCGGGGTCGAGCGTCACGACATCGCCCTGACCCTCGGCAGCGGGTGGGGCAAAGCCGCCGACCTCATCGGTGAGACGACCGCGACGATCCCCGCGACCGACGTCACCGGCTTCAGCAAGCCCGCCCTCGCCGGCCATGTCGGCTCGCTCCGGTCGATCCTCACCCCGTCGGGAAAGCGCGTACTCGTCATCGGCGCGCGCACCCACTACTACGAGAACCACGGCGTGCGCCGCGTCGTGCACAGCGTCCGCACCGCCGCGGCGACCGGGGCGAAGACGATGGTCCTCACGAACGGCGCGGGTGGCATCAAGAGCACCTGGACGCCGGGAACCCCCGTCCTCATCAGCGACCACATCAACCTCACGGGCGACTCCCCACTCGAAGGCGCGACGTTCATCGACCTGACCGACCTGTACTCGACGCGGCTGCGGGACGTCGCGCGCCGTGTCGACCCGACCCTCGACGAGGGCGTCTACTGCCAGTTCCGCGGGCCGCAGTACGAGACGCCCGCAGAAGTGCGCATGGCGAAGACCATCGGCGGTCACATCGTCGGCATGTCCACCGCGCTCGAGGCGATCGCCGCCCGGCAGGCGGGCATGGAGATCCTCGGGTTCTCGCTCATCACGAACCTCGCCGCCGGAATCCAGACGACGCCGCTCAGCCACGCCGAGGTCATCGAGGCGGGGCAGGCCGCGGAGCCCGTCATCTCGGACCTCCTCGCCCGCGTGATCGGCGAGCTGTGAGCCCCGCGCCCCTCGAGGCGGCCCGCGCCTGGTACGCGCAGGACCCCGACGAGACGACCCGCGCGGAACTCGCCACGATCATCGCGGCTGCCGAGAGCGGGGATGCCGCCGCGCTCGCCGACCTCGACGACCGTTTCGGCGCGCGCCTCGCGTTCGGCACCGCGGGGCTCCGCGGGCGCCTCGGCGCCGGCAGCAACCGGATGAACCGGGTGCTCGTGTCGCAGGCCGCCGCCGGCTTCGCCGCGTACCTGCGTGAGAAGGCGGGCCCGGATGCCACACCGACGGTCGTCATCGGCTACGACGGCCGGCGGAACTCCGACGTTTTCGCGGCGGACTCCGCCGCGATCTTCGCGGGCGCGGGCCTCCGCGCAGTCCTGCTGCCGCGACTCCTGCCGACCCCCGTGCTCGCGTTCGCCGTGCGGCATCTGGGCGCCGCGGCGGGCGTCATGGTCACGGCATCCCACAACCCGCCCGACGACAACGGGTACAAGGTCTACCTCGGCGGCGAGGACGACGGGTCGCAGATCGTCTCGCCCGCCGATGCCGAGATCGCGGCGCACATCGACCGCGTCGCCGCCACGACGACCGTCGCCGACATGCCCCGCGCGGAATACGAGGTCGCCGATGAGTCGGTCATCGAGGCCTACGTCGCCGCGACGGCCACCGTGGCGCCCGCCCCCGCGGGGGCTGCCGGCATGAACTGGGTCTACACGGCGATGCACGGCGTCGGCTACGAGACGCTGGCCGCGATCCTGCGGCTCGCGGGGTATCCGCTGCCCGTCGTCGTCGAGGAGCAGATCGCGCCGGACGGACGCTTCCCGACGGTCGCGTTCCCGAACCCGGAGGAGCCGGGGGCGATGGACCTGTCGTTCCGCGCGGCCCGCGACGCGGGAGCCGATTTCGTGATCGCGAACGACCCCGATGCCGACCGGCTCGCCGTCGCGATCCCCGATGCGGCGTCCGACGGCGGATGGCGACGCCTCACCGGCAACGAGACCGGGCTCCTCCTCGGCTGGCGCGCCGCGCTGCGGGCGCAGGCCGCCGGCGACACCGGCGGCGGGGCGTCCCTCGCGTGCTCGCTCGTGTCCTCGCCCGGGCTCGAGGCCGTCGCGAAGCGGTACGGCCTCGATTTCCACACGACCTTGACGGGGTTCAAGTGGATCTCGCGCGCTCCGGGCATCCGCTACGGCTTCGAAGAGGCGCTCGGCTACCTCGTCAATCCCGAGACCGTGCGCGACAAGGACGGGATCTCGGCTGCGGTCGCGATCCTCGGGATGATCGCCGAGGCGCGCGAGCGCGGGCAGACGCTCGCCGACCTGCTCGCCCAATTCGCGGAGGAGTTCGGGCACTTCCAGTCCGGCCAGGTGTCGTTGCGCGTCGAGCACGTCTCGCTCATCGGCCGGATCATGACGGCGCTCCGCGCCGATCCCCCGAGCGAGCTCGGCGGTGTTGCCGTCGAACGGTCCGACGACCTGCTCACCGGCGCCCCGGGGTTCCCGCCGAGCGACGTGCTGCGGCTGTGGCTCGCCGACGGCTCGCGGGTGATCGTGCGCCCGAGCGGCACCGAGCCGAAGCTCAAGGCCTACCTCGACGTCCGCGGAGACTCGGCCCCCGACGCCGCCGCGCGCCTGGCCGCCCTCGACACGGCCGTCCGCACCCTGATCGCCGCCGCCCAGGCCTGACCCGGGGCGGCCCGGCCCGGCCCGGCCTGAGACGCGGCGGCCTGGTCCAGCCCGGAGGCGGCGGAGCGCCTTCTCGTCAGGATCCGGGCCCGTCACCCTCCGCCCGACGCCGAGACCCGTTCCGGACGCCGAAACCCCGTGTCCAGATGACGGGTCTCGGCGTGCGGGACGGGTCTCGGTGGGTTCGGGTCGGCGGGAGGGGGCCGGCGGGTCAGCCTGCGGCGACTCGGGCTGCGATGTCGGTGCGGTAGTGCGAACCCTCGAGAGCGATGCGCCGCAGGGCCGCGTAGGCGTGCTCGCGCGCCGCGCCGAAAGTCGGCCCGGTCGCGACGACGTTGATCACCCGGCCCCCTGTCGCGATGAGAACGCCGTCGCGTTCGGCGGTCGCGGCGTGCGCGAGGTGGACGTTCGGGAGCTCCGCTGCGGCTTGAGCACCCGTCAGCGCTCGACCGATCTGCGGCACATCGGGGTACCCCTCGCTTGCGAGGACGACCGTGATCGCGACGGTGTCGGCGAAGCTCGGGGCGGGTTCGTCCTCGAGGTAGCCTCCGGCCGCGGCGGGGAGCGGCCGCGACAGCGGGCTCGTCATCCGGGCCAGCACCACCTGTGTCTCGGGATCGCCGAAGCGTGCGTTGAACTCGATGACCTTGATGCCTCGGCCGGTCACGATCAGACCTGCGTACAGCAGTCCGATGAACGGCGTGCCCTCGGCATCCAGCTGCCGGATGACGGGTTCGGCGACCGTGCGGGTCACCTCGTCGACGAGGTCCTGCTCGCTGCCGAAGCGTTCCGCGCCCACGGCAACGGCGCGTAGGCGCCCATGCCGCCGGTGTTGGGGCCGGCATCGCCGCCGTAGGCGCGCTTGGAATCCTGGGCGGGGGCGGCGGAGCGCCTTCTCGCCCGGATCCGCGCCCGTGTTCCGTCCGCCCGCGCGCCGCAGTCCGCGTGATTGCGCGGCGCGGCGCGGCGCGAGCGGCGGCCATGGAGAGACTGAAGACACACAGGCAGGGTCGGGGTCGAGCGTAGGCTCGACGCGTGCTGCTGATCGAACCTGTCGTCCTCGAGAACGCCCACGTCCGGCTCGAACCGTTGGAGATGGGACACGCTGCGGAACTCGCGGGTGCCCGAGAAGGCCTGGAGTACGCGTGGTACACCGTCGTCCCGGCATCCGTACCCGACGAGATCGCACGCCGGCTGGCCCAGCGCGATGCGGGGGTGATGAACCCGTTCGCCGTCGTCTCGGGCGGCCACGCGGTCGGGATGACGACCTTCTGCAACATCGACCAGCCCAACCGGCATGTGGAGATCGGCTACACCTGGCTCTCCCCCGCGGTGCAGCGCACCGCCGTCAACACGGCGGCGAAGCTGCTGCTGCTCGCTCACGCCTTCGAGGCGTGCGACGCGATCGCCGTCGAGTTCCGCACGCACTGGCACAACCGTCAGTCACGGGCCGCCATCGAGCGTCTCGGTGCGAAGCAGGACGGTGTGCTGCGCAATCAGCGCATCGGTGCGGATGGCACGGTGCGGGACACCGTCGTGTATTCGATCCTCCCGCACGAGTGGCCGACGGTGCGCCACGGCCTCGAAGCACGACTCGCCCGCGGCTGAGCCGTCCCGGCCCGCGACTCAGCCGTCGACGACGGCGACGAGTTCGTCGAGGAAGGCCGGAAAGGTCGTGCCGCGTCGGACGATCCGCTGCACGCTGTCGCGCTCGCTGAAGACCTCGACGAGCTGCTCGAACACGGTCTGGAACGCCTCGCGGTCGCTTTCGGAGAACGCGACCATGGCGACGACCTGCACACGCCCCTCGCCCCACGCGATCGACGGGTCCGCGACCCCGACCGCGATCGCCGTGCGGGTCGCGGTCATCCCGAGGGCGTGCGGCACGGCGAGCGCATCCGTGAAGGCGGTCGACGACAGCTGCTCCCGCTCGAGGGTGCGCTCGACGTAGCCCTCGTCGATCACGCCCTGCGCGACGAGGCGCGCGCCGAGGTCGCGGATGACCGACTCGGGCGTCGCCGCGGCATCCATCCGCCCGACGAACGCGTCCGGCGAGAAGTATCGCCCGAGCTCGGCCTGCAGGCGCGCGAGCCGGCGCGAGCGCCGCACCCGTCCCGCCGCCGCCTGGACGCGCTCGATGTCGGCGTCGGTGAGGAAGGGCTGGATGCGCACGATCCGGTCGGCGCCGACCGGGGCGTCGACCGTCGCGAGCACGAGGTCGGTGTCGATCGCGTCCCAATCCGGGTCCGCCCGCGTCTCGACCCCGACGACGTCGACCACCTGTCCGAGGGAGCGGTCGACGCTCGAGCGCAGCAGCTCGTGCAGTTCGTAGTATCCGGGGCACACGATCGTCGCCGTGAGCGGCCCACCCGTGCGCCGACTGCGCTCGAGCCGCCCGCCCACGTGCATGGCGATGTACGCGATCTCGTCGTCGAGGAGCGGGATGCCGAGGAGACCCTGCAATCCGTCGGCGATGAACACCGCGACCTCGAAGATCATCGGGTACGTGGCCTTCAGCGACCGTGTGAGCGGGTTCCGCGACCAGGCTTGCTCGCGCGCCCGCAGCCGCAGGTTCTGCACGTGCAGCGCGAGCCGGGTCACGAAGTCCTCGTGGTCGATGTCGACGAGGAACGCCGCGGCGGCGCGGGCGACCACGTCGCGCACGGCCCGGTCGACATCGGGCTCGACGCGGGTTCGCATGTCGGCCGCCGACTCGCTCGAGCCCGGCGCGACGACGCGACTGAGGACGAGCGTCGCGAGGTGTCGCCGATCGCCCGCGCCGAGCCTCACCTCGAGGTGCCGCAGACACAGCTCGTCCAGGAGGGCCCCGACGTTCTGCTGCGCGGCGGACGGACTCCCCTCCAGCGTCGAATCGAGCGGATGCCCGTGCGCGACGCGGTCGGCCGTGATCGCGATGTGCAGCATGACGTCGCCGATGCCGAGCTCGTTGACGAAGTACCCCAACTCGCCGAGCCCGGCGACGAGGTCGGCTTTGAACGGGCCGATGGCGGCGGCGCCGATCGAGCTCTCGCCGAGACCGCGGCGGACGGATGCCAGATCGAACGCCCCCTCGTCGGTCTCCTCGTGCACGAGGGTCGACAGTAGCCGCCGCTGGGCCATCTCGCTGCCGCGCAGCGTCGCCCGCTCCGCGGTGCGCTCGAGCACGAGCCCGGTCCCGGCCAGCAGCGTGCGCACGCGCCCGAGGTCGCCTTCGACCGTCGCGGAGCTCACATGGAAGTCCTCCGCCGTCTCGTACACGTCGATGCCGTCGGCAGATGCCAGGAGCGCTCGGCAGAGCCGGTGCACGCGCTCACGCGGAGTCCCGGAGTCGGTGGCGGCGTGTTGCGCCGCGGCGGCACCCGGCCCCGCCCGATAGCCGGACGGACCCGACTCGACGACGCCGCCACCGGGCATCCGGGCGTTCAGCGCCGTCACGTAGCTGCGGATGCTGCGCGGTGTGACGCCGAGGATGTCGGCGAGCTCGGCCGCCGTGATCCACTCGCCGTCGCGCAGGAGCAGGGAGATGACCCTGTCCTGGCGCGCTCTGCTCACGGAACCAGTCAACCACGGCGTCCGCGGCGCGGCTCCGCCGCTTTCCGCCCCTGCGGAAGGCGATGTGGTTGTCCCCTCCCAGCACTTTCACAAGAATGGCGGAGAGGAGGCGGATCGATGAGGATCCTCGTGGTGTGCGGCGCGGGAGCGTCGAGCACGTTCGTGGCACAGCGGGTGCGGCACGCAGCTCGGGCGGCGGGTCGGGACATCAGCGCCGTCGCCGGTACCGAGCAATCGCTGCCGATCGACCTGGATGCCGCCGACGTCGTGCTCGTCGGACCGCATCTGCACCATGCGATGGACCGCATCCGACGCCACGCCTCCCTCCGCGACGCGACCGTCGTGTTGCTACCCGCCGACATCTTCACCGACCTCGACGGCACCCGCACGCTGGGGCTCGTCGACGAGACACTCGCGTCCGACCCCACCGAGAGGAAGCCCTCATGACCGAGGTAACCCGCACGATCCGCATCGGTTCGTCCAACGGACTGCACGCCCGCCCCGCGAAGCTGTTCGCGCAGGCGGCGAAGGATGCCGGCATCCCGATCACCGTCTCGAAGGGCGCCGGCGCCCCGGTGAACGCGGCGAGCATCCTCGGGGTGATCTCGCTCGGCGCCGAGAAGGGCGACTACGTCACCGTGACCGCCGACGGCGACAACGCGGACGTCGTGCTCGACGCCCTCGCGGAACTGCTGACGACCGACCACGACGAGAACTGAACGCGAAGCGGAATCGAAGGAGACCACGGATATGACCGAACTGCGCGGAGTTGGCATCGGACTCGGCGTCGCCCAGGGCCCTGTGGCCCGAATGGCGGAGCCGCTGCCGGCGCCCACCGACACCCCCAGCACCCTCACCGCCGAGGCGGAGCTCGCGCGCGTGCGGGAGGCGGTCGCCGCCGTCGCCCGCGAGCTGGAGGAGCGCGGCGAGAAGGCCGGCGGGCTCGCCCGCGACGTGCTCGAAGCGCAGGCCATGATGGCCGAGGACCCGTCGCTCGACGAGGAGGTCGCTGCGCGTACGTCAGCGGGCAAGACGGCCGAGTTCGCCGTGTACGACGCGTTCGCGAGCTTCCGCGACACCCTCGCCGCCATGGGCGGCTACCTGGGTGAGCGCGCCGCCGACCTCGACGACGTCGCCCAGCGCGTCATCGCGCGCCTGCGGGGCCTTCCCGCACCGGGCGTGCCCGACCCGGGGCATCCGTTCGTCCTCGTCGCGAAGGACCTCGCGCCCGCCGACACGGCGCTGCTCGACCTCGACAAGGTGCTGGCGCTCGTCACGACCGATGGCGGTCCGACGTCGCACACGGCGATCCTGGCGCGCGAGAAGTCGATCGTCGCCGTCGTGGGCGCCGCGGCGGCGAAGGACCTCGTCGACGGCGAGACGGTGATCGTGGATGCCGCGAAGGGCGTCGTCACGTCGCACCCGACCGACGACGAGCTCACACAGGCGCAGCACCGTGCCGACGCGCGGGCCACGGCGGCATCCGCGCCGCTCACCCCCGGCGCGCTGCGGGACGGCACCGCGGTGCCGCTGCTCGCGAACCTCGGCAAGCCAGGTGGCGCGGCGCAGGCGGTCGAGCTCGGCGCGGAGGGCGTGGGCCTGTTCCGCACGGAGTTCCTGTTCCTCTCGGCGACGCAGGCGCCGACCGTCGAGGAGCAGACCAAGGCGTACACCGAGCTCCTCTCGGCGTTCCCGGGCAAGAAGGTCGTCGTGCGGGCACTGGATGCCGGGGCGGACAAGCCCCTCGCGTTCCTCAACGACGCCCACGAGGACAACCCGGCGCTCGGTCTTCGTGGCCTTCGCGCCCTGCGGGCGAGCGAGGACATCCTCCGCGAGCAGCTGACCGCCCTCGCCAACGCCGACAAGGCGACGGAGGCCGATCTCTGGGTGATGGCCCCGATGGTGTCCAACGTCGAGGAGACGGCGTACTTCGTCGGCCTCGCCAAGGAGTACGGCATCAAGACCGCCGGTGTCATGGTCGAGGTCCCCTCGGCCGCCCTCATGGCCCGGCGCATCCTCGAGATCGCCGACTTCGCCTCGATCGGGACGAACGACCTGACGCAGTACACGATGGCGGCCGACCGGCTGCTCGGCTCGGTCGCATCGTTCCAGGACCCGTGGCATCCCGCAGTCCTCCAGCTCATCAAGGCGACCGCCGACGGCGGCAAGGCGAACGGCAAGCCCGTGGGCATCTGCGGCGAGGCCGCCGCCGACCCGCTGCTGGCCGTCGTCCTCGTCGGCCTCGGCGCGACGACCCTCTCGATGGCGCCGACCGCCCTGGCGGACGTGCGCGCATCGCTCCTGCAGTACGACCTCGCCGATGCCCGACGCATCGCCGAGGCCGCCCTCGCCGCCGACGACGCGGCATCCGCCCGTGCGGCGGCACAGTCCGCAGCAGACCCCGCCGCATAAGCGGCACACCCGAAGGAGAAGCGACATGACAACGGCGTCAGCCACAACGAAGCAACCGGGAGGTGCCCGCGTCGCCGTCCAGCGATTCGGCACGTTCCTCTCGGGCATGATCATGCCCAACATCCCCGCGCTGATCGCATGGGGGATCTTCACGATGTTCTTCATCCCGAAGGGCTTCACCCCCAACGCCGACCTGGCGACGATCGTCGGTCCGTTCATCCACTACCTGCTGCCCCTGGTCATCGGCTACACCGGCGGCTACATGGTCTACAAGCAGCGCGGCGGCGTGGTCGGCATCATCGCGACGATGGGCGCGATCGCGGGCTCCGACCTGCTGATCAAGCAGTTCAATGACGCCGCCCTCGCGGCGAACCCGAACGCCGGGGAACTCGGCCAGGTGCACATGTTCATCGGGGCGATGATCCTCGGCCCGCTCGCCGCGTGGTCGATGAAGCGGCTGGATGCCCTGTGGGACGGCAAGATCCGTTCCGGCTTCGAGATGCTCGTCAACATGTTCTCGGCGGGTATCTGGGGCTTCGTCATGGCGATCGTCGGGTTCTACCCGATCGCGTGGCTCGTCAACGGCCTGATGAACGTGCTCAGCACGGCGGTGAGCTGGCTCGTCTCGATGAACCTGCTGCCGCTAACGAGCATCCTGATCGAACCGGCGAAGGTCCTGTTCCTGAACAACGCCATCAACCACGGCGTGCTGACCCCGCTCGGGCTCACGCAGTCCGAGGCGGACGGCAAGTCGATCCTGTTCCTCCTCGAGGCGAACCCCGGTCCCGGCCTCGGGCTCCTGCTGGCGTTCGCGTTCTTCGGCATCGGGGCGGCGCGCGCCTCCGCGCCCGGCGCCGCGGTGATCCAGTTCCTCGGCGGCATCCACGAGGTGTACTTCCCCTACGCACTCATGAAGCCGTCGCTCATCCTCGCGCTGATCGCGGGCGGCATGACCGGGGTCACGACCAACATGGTGCTCGGCGGAGGACTCGTCTTCCCGGCGGCGCCGGGAAGCATCTTCGCGGTGAGCGCGGCTGCGGTGGGCGCAGGAGTGCCCAACCTCCTCGTCGTCCTCCTGTCGGTCGTGCTCGCGGCTGCGGTGACCTTCATCGTGGCGGCGATCATCCTGCGCGCCTCGCGCAAGCGGGATCTGCAGGCGGAGGACCAGTTCGCCTCGGCGATCGACAAGACCGCGGCGAACAAGGGCAAGTCCTCTGATGCTCTCGCCGGCCTGCGCTCGGGTGCGGCCTCGAACGCGTCGGTGGGCGCCGGGCAGGCGCCGGTGCAGGCCGACCTCGCCGCGGACGCGGTCGCCACGGGGGCCATCGCCGCCGACCGCCGCATCGCCAACGTCGTGTTCGCGTGCGATGCGGGCATGGGCTCCTCGGCGATGGGCGCGAGCGTGCTGCGCAACAAGATCAAGAAGGCCGGCTTCGATGACGTCTCGGTGACCAACAAGGCCATCGCGAACCTCGACGGAAGCGAAGACCTCGTGATCACGCAGCAGCAGCTCACCGACCGGGCCCGCGGGCGCACGCCGGACGCGCTGCACGTCTCGGTCGACAACTTCATGAACTCGCCGAAGTACGACGAGGTCGTGGACCTCGTGCGCAAGCAGCACGAGGGCTGAGCGGGTCGACCCCGCGTGGCCGGGCAGGCGCGATGCCCCCGGCCACGCGGCATTCCGCCGTTTCGGCAGACTCTCACGCAGATCCCACCAGACCCACCACTCAGACACGGAAAAGAGCAGAAGATGTCACGCAGCGTCCTCAACGTCGGACAGATCCGCATACACCCCGGCTCGGTGAGCAAGGAGGAGGCGATGCGGGAGGCGGCCGGGATCCTGCAGGATGCCGGTGCCGTCACCCCCGCGTACTTCGACGCCATGCTCCAGCGCGAGCAGGCCGTGTCCACCTACATGGGCAACGAGCTCGCCATCCCGCACGGCACGAATGAGACGAAGGATGCGATCCTCGATTCCGCCCTGTCGTTCGTGCGCTACGACGGCGGCGTCGACTGGGACGGCGAGAAGGTGACCTTCGTCGTCGGCATCGCCGGCAAGGGCGACGAACACCTCGACATCCTGTCGCATATCGCGCTCATCTTCTCGGAGGAGGACGAGGTCGCGGAGCTCAAAGCGGCCGATACCCCCGAGGAGCTTTTCGCACTGTTGTCGACGGTGAACGACTGAGGTGGGTGACATGAAGGCCGTCCACTTCGGCGCCGGGAACATCGGGCGCGGCTTCGTCGGGTTGCTGCTGCACGAGGGCGGCTACGACCTCGTCTTCTCGGACGTGTCCGCCCCTCTCGTCGATGCCATCAACGCCGCCTCGGAGTACACCGTGCACGAAGTCGGCGAGGGAGGAACCGACAAGGTCGTCACCGGATTCCGGGCGATCAACAGCCAGGTCGACCCCCAGGCCGTCGCCGATGAGGTGGCGACGGCGGACGTCGTCACGACGGCCGTCGGGCCGACGATCCTGCGCTTCGTCGCGCCGCACATCGTCGCGGGGCTCGCGCTTCGCGACCCGTCGGCGCCGCCGCTGCAGATCATGGCCTGCGAGAACGCCATCGGGGCGACCGACACCCTGCGCGACCAGATGCGCGAACAGGCGGGCGACGCGTGGGATGCCCTGTCGGCCCGCGCCGTGTTCGCCAACACGGCCGTCGACCGGATCGTCCCCGCGCAGCCGGCGGGCGCGGGTGTCGACGTCACCGTCGAGCCGTTCTTCGAGTGGGCGATCGAACGCGCCCCGTTCGGAGCCACTCCCCCGCACATTCCCGGCGCGCACTTCGTCGACGACCTCGCCCCGTACATCGAGCGGAAGCTGTTCACGGTCAACACCGGCCACGCCACGACCGCCTACTTCGGGGCGCAGGCCGGCATCGAGAAGATCTCCGACGCCCTCGCCGATCCCGAGATCGCCGCGAAGGTCGCCGCCACGCTCGAGGAGACCTCGGCCCTGCTCGAGGCCGTGCACGGACTGGATGCGGCGGACCTCGCCGAGTATCGTGCGACGATCCTCCGCCGTTTCGCGAATCCCGCCCTGCCCGACACGGTCGGGCGGGTCGGGCGCCAACCGCTGCGCAAGCTCTCCCGCCACGAGAGGTTCGTAGGACCTGCCGCCGCCGCCGCCGAGCGGGGACTGTCGACCTCCGCGCTCATCGCCGCGATGGGGGCGGCGCTGGAGTTCGATGAGCCGTCCGATGAACAGTCGGTGGAACTCCAGCGCCGATTGCGCGCCGAGGACGCGGCGACGTTCACCGCCTCGGTGACGGGGCTCGACCCCGAGCATCCGCTCTTCGCGAAGGTCGAAGAGGTCGTGCGCGCGCGACAAGCCGAGATCGGCTGAGCAGACCCCGCGGAGAGGCGGGGCCAGTTAGCGCACGCTAACATCGGGGTGTGCCTGCACGGCACGATCCGGCGACGACGAGGTCGCCGGAGGCTGGGGAGAGCAATGACGCAGACCACACCAGCGCGCCGGTGCGCCATCATCGGCGCGGGACCATCCGGCCTGTCGGCCGCGCGCGCCCTGCAGAAGGCGGGTATCGCGTTCACGGGGTTCGAGGCATCCCGCGGCGTCGGCGGCCTCTGGGACATCGACAACCCGCGCTCGACGATGTACGAGTCCGCGCACCTCATCTCCTCGCGCACGACGACGCAGTTCGCCGAGTATCCGATGCAGACGGATGCCGACTACCCGAGCCACCGCGTGCTCATCGACTACTTCCGGGGCTTCGCCGACCACTTCGGCCTCACGGAGCACTTCCGGTTCGAGACCCGCGTCACCGACATCGCCCGAGCCGGCGATGGCTGGGAGATCACCTCGACGGGTCCGGACGGCGAGGCGACCGAACTGTTCGACACCGTCATCCTCGCCAACGGCACGCTCGCCGAACCGTCGATTCCCACCTTCCGCGGCGAGTTCACGGGCGAGATCTTCCACACCTCGCAGTACAAGAGCGCGCGGCAACTCGACGGAAGGCGTGTCCTCATCGTCGGCGCCGGCAACTCCGGCTGCGACATCGCCGTGGATGCCGTGCACCACGCGGCATCCGTCGACATGAGCGTGCGCCGCGGCTACTACTTCGTGCCGCGGTACCTGTTCGGCAAGCCCTCCGACACCCTCAACCAGGGCAGGCCGCTGCCGGCGCGCCTCAAGCAGCTCATCGACACGCGGGTGCTCCGGGCCTTCACGGGCGATCCGGTGCGGTTCGGCTTTCCGAAGCCCGACTACCGGATCTACGAGTCGCACCCGATCGTCAACACGCTCGTGCTGAACCACCTCGGGCAGGGCGACCTCCGCATCCGCGCGGACGTCGACCGGTTCGACGGGCGCACGGTGCACTTTCGCGATGGGACGAACGGGGAGTACGACACCGTGCTCCTCGCCACCGGATACACCCTCGACTACCCGTTCGTCGACCGTGCCGCCGTGAACTGGACGGGCACCGCCCCGACCCTCTACCTCAACATCTTCCCACCATCGTTCAACGGGCTGTACGTGATGGGGATGATCGAGGCATCCGGGATCGGCTGGCAGGGGCGCTACGAGCAGGCCGAACTGATCGCCGCCTACCTCAGCGCGCCGCCCGCGCGTCGGGCGGAGTTCCGCGCGGCCGTCGCCGACGAGCCCTGGCCCGACCTCACCGGCGGGTACCGGTACCTGGGGCTCGCCCGCATGTCGTACTACGTGAACAAGGATGCCTACCGGGGCGCCGTGCGGAAGGCGATCTCCACGCTCCGCGGGGAGATCGGGGGGCGGGCTTCCCGGCGGGCGGGGCGGCGGGGCGGCTCGGCATCCGGCTCGGCGCGGAAGGCGGCGCGATGAACCCCGACGACATCCTCCTCAACTTCACCCCGTCGACGCTCGTCGCCCTGAACGTCGTCCTCGCGCTCATCATGCTCGGCGTCGCTCTCGACGTCACGGTGGACGACTTCAAGGTCGTCGCACGGAAGCCGAAGCCCATGATCATCGCGATCATCGCGCAGCTGCTCGTGCTGCCCGCCGTGACGTTCGTGCTCACACTCGTGCTGCCGGTGACGACATCCATGGCACTCGGCATGATCCTCGTCGCGTGCTGCCCTCCCGGGAACATCTCTCAGGTGTTGACGCACCGCTCCGGCGGGAACGTCGCGCTGTCGGTGTCGATGACGGCGGTCTCGAACCTGATCTACATCCTCGTGCTGCCGATCTCGGTCGCCTTCTGGGGGTCGCTGCGCACCGACACGAGGGCGCTGCTGCACGTCGTGTCGCTCAACGGCTGGCAGATGCTCCTGGAGATCCTGCTCATCATCGGGCTGCCGTTCGCCGTCGGGCTCACCGTCCGGAACCGCCTGCCCACCCTCGCCGCGCGGGTACAGCCCTTCGTCAAGTGGTTCTCACTGCTCGCCCTCCTCGCCTTCATCGGCGCCGCGCTCGCGGGCAACTGGCAGTACTTCGTCGCGTTCCTCGGGATCATCCTCCTGGCCGTCACGATCCACGACGCCGTCGCGCTCGCGATCGGCTGGACGACCGCGGCCGCGGGTGGTCTCGGCACGCGGGAGCGGAAGGCGATGACCTTCGAAGTCGGCATCCGGAACGCGGGGCTCGGCCTCGGACTCATCTTCACCTTCTTCGGCGGGCTCGGCGGCATGGCGATCGTCGCGGGCTGGTGGGGCATCTGGGACATCATCGCGGGCCTCGTCGTCGCCGCCCTGTGGGCGCGGCACACGAAGGCGCGCACCGGCTCGCCGCAGGGCGACGCGACGCGGCGCGGGGGCCGGCGCCCCGGCAGGCCCGGCGG
>JASCPG010000058.1 GCA_029960085.1 Microbacteriaceae bacterium PS02067
AGTCCCAGTACGTGAAGCCGCTCGGCACGAGCGGGCGCACCGTGTCGGCGAGCCCGGCGTCGAGCAGGGCGCGGAACGCTTCGCGCTCGGGCGGCGAGACGTGCGTCGACACGCCGTCCACGACCGTCGGATCGCCGTTGTCGGCGTCGGTCGGGGCGATGTTGAAATCGCCCGTCAGGGCGAGGGCGAGATCCGGGTTCGCGCGCAGGGTGTCGGCCGTGTACCCGCGCAGCGCCTCGAGCCAGGCGAGCTTGTACGTGTAGTGCGGGTCGTCGAGGCTCCGGCCGTTCGGGATGTACAGGCTCCACAGCTCGACGCCGTCGACGGTGGCGCCGATCGCGCGGGCCTCCTGCGGGGCATCCGGCCCGTCGTGACCCTTCGCGAAGCCGGGCATCCCGGGGAAGCCGATCTGCAGGTTCTCGATCGGCGCGCGGCTCGCGATCGCCACGCCGTTCCACTGGTTCAGCCCGTGCGCCTCGACCGTGTACCCGGCATCCTCGAACGGCGCGTACGGGAACTGCTCCGGCTTGCACTTGATCTCCTGCATGAGCAGGACGTCGACGTCCTCGCGGACGGCGAACTCGACGGTGCGGGCGACGCGGGCACGGATCGAGTTGACGTTCCAGGTGGCGATGCGCATGGCATCCAGCCTATTTCGTGGCGCGACATTCGCCGGCGCCGTGACAGCGCAGTGCCCGTGTTGTGGCCGCTTTGTTCCGGCGCCGGTGCACGCCGCGAGGCGCCCCGAGTCGTAGCGTCGGTGCCATGGGAGCCATCCCGCGGGCGTTGCGCATCGCGCTGCTCGTCGTCGCGTGGTTCAGCGTGCTGTCGGCCCTCGTCGGCATGGTCGGGCTGACGTTCGGGGGCGGCATGGGCATCCCGCATCGCTGGCTCGACGGTACCGGCTTCGATTCGTATGCCTGGCCGGGCGTGATCCTCGGTGTCGTGGTCGGGGGCGCGCAGGCGTGCGCGCTCGCCGCGCAGTACGGCCGCTACCGGCTCGCCGCGGGGCTGCATGCCGCCGCCGGGCTCGTCATGATGATCTGGATCTTCGCGGAGATCGCGCTGATGCTCGTCTGGTCGCCGCTCCAGGGCATCTATTTCGCCGCGGGGCTCATCCAGGTCGTTCTCGCCGTGCTCGCGCTGGGGGCGTGGCCGAGGCCGCTCTTCGCGCGCGACCAGGACTGACTGAGCGGCCGAGCCGCGTGGCATCCGCGCGCGTCAGCCGAACGCGCGGCCGACCTGTGTGAGCACGACCGTGAGCACCGTGGCGGCGAACACGAGCGCGGCCGCCGCGACGGCGATGCCGAACCAGACCATCCGCGGCACACGCCGGCGGAGACGCCGGCCTCCCTCGGCGACGACGCCGGCGTCGTCGTCGGGAACGGCGTCCGGTCTCTCGAAGGTCAGCATCGCCCGGTCGTCGCGGTAGAGGCCGGTCTGCGACCATGCTTTTCGACCGACGGTCTCGCGGATCCGCTCGAAGCGCGCCCATGTCGCGGGATCGGTCAGATCGAAGCCGCCGGGTCGCAGCACGATGAGTCGGTCATCGCGCACCTCGACGTCGAGGTCGCCGGTCTCGTCGATGAGCAGCGCCATGAGATCGGGCGTGAACACGTACAGCGCATCGCGCTCGTAGCCGCTCGGCGCATAGAGGCGGAAGTGCCGGTCGAAGTCTCCCTCGAGGGACAGCCGCTGGTCTCGTGAGGGCCGTTGCAGCAGCTCGCGGCCGTTGCTCGTGGCATCCAGCACCAGATGCGGCAGACGGCGCGGGAGGGTCATCGCGAGATACCCGACACGCAGGCTGTGCACGGGAGTCGAGACGGACACCGTCGTCGTGACGGTGAAGCCGCCGACCTGCTTCACCTCGGATGCCCGGCGCTCGCCGCCGGTGATGGTCCCTGTCTCCCACCCGTCGCCCGCGACCTTGTCGCGCGCGACGCCGCCGCTCACCTGCTCCCAGAGCCCCGCGCCGAGTGCGGGAGGGGTGCCCTCGACCTCGTACCGCCACCCGTTCGCGGCGGCCAGTGCGGCGATCCGTTCGTCCATGCCCCCACCCTACGGCGGGCGCGCGGAGTGCCCCGCGACGGAATCCGAGAGTTGACGCGCTCCGCGTGCGTTCGCCAGTCTGAGCACACAGGCGCCCTGCGCCGCCAGACGGCTCCGGCCGCGAAGGGGAATCATGACCATCCACCGCGCCGCGGCGCCGCTCATGGCCGCTCTCCTCCTCCGCGGAGACTGAATGCGGATCGTGCAGCCGGTGCAGCCCAACCGGGCAGCGCGGGCCAACCGGCGTCAGAGCGCGGCGAGGATGTCGTCGACGCGCTGCTTGGCGTCGCCGAACAGCATCTGTGTGTTGTCGCGGAAGAATAGCGGGTTCTGCACGCCCGCGTACCCGGATGCCATCGACCGCTTGAACACCACGACGTTGCGCGCCTCCCATACGTGCAGCACCGGCATGCCCGCGATGGGCGAGCCCGGGTCCTCCGCCGCGGCGGGGTTCACGGTGTCGTTCGCGCCGATCACCAGCACGACGTCGGTCTGCGCGAAGTCGTCGTTGATCTCGTCGAGCTCGAGCACGATGTCGTACGGCACCTTCGCCTCGGCCAGCAGCACGTTCATGTGGCCCGGCAGGCGTCCCGCGACGGGGTGGATGCCGAAGCGCACCTCGACACCGCGCTCGCGCAGCTTCTTCGTGAGGTCGGCCACGGGGTACTGCGCCTGCGCGACGGCCATACCGTAGCCCGGCGTGATGATCACGGACGACGCATCCTTCAGCATCTCCGCGACCGAGGCGGCATCCGTCTCGTGGATCTCGCCGGTCTCCTCGTCGCCCTGCCGCGGCGCCTCGATGCCGAAGCCTCCCGCGATCACCGACAGGAACGACCGGTTCATCGCCTTGCACATGATGTACGACAGGTACGCACCCGACGAGCCCACGAGCGCACCGGTCACGATCAGCAGGTCGTTGTTCAGCAGGAAGCCCGCCGCAGCGGCGGCCCAGCCGGAGTAGCTGTTGAGCATCGAGACGACGACCGGCATGTCGCCGCCGCCGATGGATGCCACGAGGTGCCATCCGAGGGCGAGCGCCAGCGCGGTCACCGCGACGAGCAGCCAGATCGACGGCGTCGCGACGTACCAGACGGTCAGCGCGAGGAAGAGCACGAGCGCGCCCACGTTGAGCACGTTCTTGCCGGGGAGGATCAGCGGCTTCGACGACATCCGGCCCGACAGCTTCAGGAACGCGACGATCGACCCGGTGAAGGTCACGGCACCGATGAACACCCCGATGAAGACCTCGGCATGGTGGATGCCGACGAGTTCGGGCGCCATCGCCTCGGCGTAGAGGTGACCGTTCCAGCCGACGAGGACGGCTGCGAGGCCGACGAACGAGTGCAGCAGTGCGATGAGCTCCGGCATACCGGTCATCTCGACGACCCGTGCACGCCACAGGCCGATCACGGCCCCAATGACGACCGCGACGACGAGGAGACCCACGCCGAGGTAGAGAGTCACGTCGTCGGGGACGAGCGAGCCGTTCGCGAGCACGAGGATGAACGTCGCGACGAGCGCGATCGTCATGCCGGTGATGCCGTAGGCGACGCCTCGGCGGGCGGAGTCCTGCTTGCTGAGGCCCGCGAGGGCGAGGATGAACAGAAGTGCCGCAACGATGTATGCCGCAGTGGCCATGGACTGCGCGAGGATCAGTCCGCTGACGTCGGTGGTCGTGACGATGGTCACTTCTGGTCGCCCTTCTGGAACATCGCGAGCATCCGGCGCGTCACGGCGAACCCGCCGAAGATGTTGATGGATGCCAGGAGCACCGCGATTGCGGCGAGCCCCTGCACGAGCGGGTCGGGCACGATGATCTGGCTCATCGCGCCGACGATGATGATGCCGCTGATGGCATTCGTGATGCTCATGAGCGGCGTGTGCAGCGAGTGCGCGACCTTGCCGATGACGTAGAACCCGATCACGACCGACAGGGTCAGCACGAGGAAGTGCTGCGGCAGGGGCGCCGGCGAGACGGCGCAGACGACGAACAGTGCCGCGATGCCCACGGCGGTGAGCGCCGCCTTCGCGCCGGTGGACAGGGTCTTCTTCGCCGGCGCGGCGGCGTCCGGCGCGGCTGCCGGCGCCGCCGGGGCGGCGGAGACCTGGACGGGCGGCGGAGGCCAGGTCACCGCGCCGTCACGGGTGACGGTCACGGCGCGCTGCACGACGTCGTCGTCGTCGATCGTGAGCACGCCGTCCTTGCCCGGGGTGAGCAGGGAGATGAGGTTCAGCTGGTTCGTGCCGTACAGCTGCGACGCCTGTTGCGGCAGACGCCCCGCGAGGTCGGTGTAGCCCAGGATGATGACGCCGTTGTCGGTGACGACGCGCTCGCCGGCGACCGAGCCTTCGACGTTTCCGCCCTGGCCCGCGGCCATGTCGACGATGACGCTCCCCGGCTTCATCGATGCGACGTCCGCCGCCGTGATGAGCCGCGGCGCGGGGCGCCCCGGGATGAGCGCCGTCGTGATGACGATGTCGACGTCGGCGGCCTGGTCGCTGTAGAGCTTCGCGGCGGCGGCGTCGTACGCGGCGGAGGTCGCCTTCGCGTAGCCGTCGGAGGACACCTCCTTGTTCTCGTCGGGGACGACGACATCGAGGTACGTGCCGCCGATGGAGCGCACCTGGTCCGCGACCTCGGGGCGGGGGTCCGTCGCCCGTACGATCGCGCCGAGGCTCGAGGCCGCACCGATCGCGGCGAGGCCCGCGACGCCGGCACCGGCGACCAGCACCTTGGCGGGCGGCACCTTGCCGGCGGCCGTGACCTGCCCCGTGAAGAAACGCCCGAACTCGTTCGCCGCCTCGACGACGGCGCGGTAGCCGGCGATGTTCGCCATCGAGCTGAGCACGTCCATCGACTGCGCGCGGGAGATGCGCGGCACGGCATCCATCGCGAGCGCGGTGACGCCTCGCTCGGCGAGGGCCGTGAGCAGGTCGGGCCGCAGGGCGGGGCTGAGGAGCGAGATCAGCGTCGTGCCGGGGGCGAGCTTCGACACTTCGGCATCCGTCGGCGCGTTGATCTTCAGCACGATGTCGGCCGACCACGCGGCATCCGCATCGACGATCTCCGCCCCCGCGCGCGCGAAGGCGTCGTCGGGGAAGGACGACCGGGCGCCGGCTCCACGTTCGACGGCGACGTCGTAGCCGAGGGCGCGGAGCTTCGCGACCGTGGTGGGGGAGGCCGCGATGCGGCTCTCCCCGGGTTGCTCGGCGACGATACCGATGCGCGACATGGTTCTCCCTGAGTGTTACGTGGGCGCCCGTTCGGGTAGCGGACGATGCTCACGACTCTAGGGCGCATGTCAACGGTGCCGCAGGAGATGACATGTCAAAAAACCGGGTTCTTGCCTCCGTAGACTGCTCGCATGACCGTCGCCTCCACGCCCGAACTCGAATCCGACCGCCAGGCGCTCATCGCGCTGATCGGCGGTGAGGCCGTCTTCCACGGCGATTTCACGCTGTCCAGCGGCAAGAAGGCGACGTACTACGTCGATATGCGCAAGCTCACCCTCGACCACCGCGCGGCTCCGGCGATCGGCAGGCTCGTGCTCGATGTGGTCCGTGACCTCGACGTCGATGCGGTCGGGGGGCTCACCCTCGGTGCGGATCCGATCGCCAACGCGGTCCTGCATGCCTCCGTGCTCGCCGGAGCGCCGGTGGATGCCTTCGTCGTCCGCAAGGAGCCGAAGGATCACGGGCGGGGTCGTCAGATCGAGGGCGCCGAGGTCGCGGGCAAGCGCGTCGTGATCGTCGAGGACACGTCGACGACCGGCGGCTCGCCGCTGAAGGCTGCCGAGGTCGCCGCGGCGGCGGGTGCCGAGATCGTCGCCGTCGTGACGGTCGTCGACCGGAAGACCGGCGCCCAGGCGGCTGTCGAGGCGGCCGGCTACGAGTGGCGGTCGGTCATCGACCTCGACGACCTGGGCCTCGCGCCGCAGTAGGGCGGCACCGCAGTAGGGCGGCTCCGCACGACCGGGCGGAACCGACCGACCCGCCGGTTCAGCGCACGACGGCGGTGACGGTCGCGAGGCTTGCGAGCACCTCCTGGCTGATCGACCCCAGGAGGAACCGTGCGAGCGCGCCGCGTCCGTGCGTGCCGACGACAGCCAGCCGGGCATTCTGCGCCCGAGCGTTGATCACCTGGGAGGGGTAGCCGCGCTCGACGACGCGCTCGACGACCAGGTCGGGGTAGTCCGTCGAGATGCCCGCAAGGGCAAGGGCCAGTTCCTCTTCGGTGCCGCGCTGCAGGTTGTCGAGGTAGAGCGCCGGGTAGACGGCGGCGCCGTTGCGCGGGGCCTCGAGCGGGGTCCACACGCTCACGGCGACGAGTCTCTCGCCGAGGCGGTCGGCTTCCGCCGCGGCGAACCGCACGGCGTTCTCCGACGTGGGCGACCCGTCGACGCCGACGACGACGCCCGACCGGTCCGACAGATCGATGGCGGGGACGACCACGACGGGGCAGTGGGCGCCCGCGGCGATCCGCACGCCGTGCGCGCCCCGGGCGGGGCCCGCGCCCGGCCCCCGGTAGTCGCTGCCGATGACGAGGAGCGACGCCTTCCGCGACGCCTCGATCCGCCCCGCGAGGGGGTTCCCGGCGTCGCCGCGCGGGGTCACCTCGAGTGTCGGGGCCGGCGCGCGCACGGCCCCGGCGAGGGGTTCCAGCATCGCGCTGGTCGCGGCGAGGGCATCCTCGACGACGGCGATCTCACCGACGGCGCCGAGCGCTCCGCCGACGACCGACAGCAGTTCGAGGCGCTGGCCGCGGGCGACGGCGCGCTGCACCGCCCAGTCGAGGGCTCGCGAGGTGACATCGGCTCCGGTGACGCCGACGACGATCGTGTTGTCCATGGTCCGTCCCTTCGTTGGGAGTATCCTTGATCCCACGCTACGCGAGCGCTCCGGGTACCGGGCTCGCACGTGCCGTGAAAACCACCCCCGAAAGACGGGCTCAGCGGAAGAACGGCAGCTGGGATGCCAGGGCGAGAATCAGCCCCGCGAAGGTCAGCAGCATGATCCCGCGCCCGTTCGGCAGGGGTGTGCCCTGCGGGGCATCCTTGCGCCCGCGCACGAAGAGCACGAGCGCGAGGACGAGCACGGCGAGGCCCGTGAGTGCGAGGACGATCGCCATCAGTCGTCCTTCCCGCGGCCGCGGAAGTACCGCACCCCGAGGACGACGAGCGTCGTCACGATCATGAGCGCCGACGAGACGAGCAGCAGGGTCTGCTCCACCTGGTTCACAGGACCTCCGTGTCCTCGGTCTCGATCGGCTCGGGGGAGACGAGGTCGGCGACCGAATCGAGAATCTCGTCCGGCCGGAACGGGAAGCGCGCGATCTCGGCATCGTCCGAGATGCCCGTGCGCACGAGCACGGTGTGCAGCCCCGCCTCGATGCCCGCCACGACATCGGTGTCCATACGGTCGCCGATCATGCCGGTGTTCTCCGAGTGCGCGCCGATCCGGTTCATCGCCGAGCGGAACATCATGGGGTTCGGCTTGCCGACGACGTACGGCTCCTTGCCGGTCGCGTGCGTGATGAGGGCCGCGAACGATCCGGTCGCCGGGACGACGCCGGAGGGGGTCGGGCCCGTGGCATCCGGGTTCGTGATGATGAAGCGCGCGCCCGCGTTGATGAAGCGGATGGCCTGCGTGATGCGGTCGAAGGAGTAGTTGCGGGTCTCGCCGACGACGACGTAGTCGGGCTGGGTCTCGGTCATGACGTAGCCCGCCTCGTGGAGCGCGGTCGTGAGGCCCGCCTCGCCGATGACGAACGCCGTGCCACCGGCGTTCTGCGACTTCAGGAACTCCGCCGTCGCGAGCGCCGAGGTCCAGATGCGGTCCTCGGGCACCTCGAGACCCGAGATCCGCAGCCGCGCACTCAGATCGCGCGGCGTGTAGATGGGGTTGTTCGTCAGCACGAGGAAGGGCGTCCCCGTGTCGCGCCACTGCGCGAGCAGCGCCGCGGCCCCGGGAATGGCCCTGTTCTCGTGGACGAGTACGCCGTCCATGTCGGTGAGCCAGCACTCGATATCGGCACGCGTCCGCATGTGCCCCAGCCTAGCGGGCCGATTCGGCCTAGTCTCGGACGCGTGGCACGTGACACGTGGGACCCGACACAGCTCCCCGACCTGACCGGACGGCGCTACCTCGTGACGGGTTCGACCGCGGGGCTCGGCTTCTTCGCGTCGCTGCAGCTCGCCGGTGCGGGCGCCCACGTCATCATGACCGGCCGCAATCCGAACCGGCTCGCCTCCGCGCGCGCCGCCGTCCGCCGCCAGGTGTCGGATGCCTCGGTCGAGACGCTGCTCCTCGACACGAGCAACCTCGGCTCGGTCCGCGCCGCCGCCGCAACCGTGCGCGGGCGGGCGGGCCTGCACGGGCTGCTGCTCAACGCCGGGATCGTCCATCCGCCCAAGCACCGCGAGACGACGGCGGACGGTCACGAGATCGTCTTCGCGACGAACGCGCTCGGGCACTACGCCCTCGCGGGCGAACTGCTGCTGCCGCTCGCCGCGGGGCGCGGGCGCATGGTGTGGGTCGGATCGATGTCGACGACGCTCTCGCCCTACGACCCCATCGACCCGGAGCTCGAGAACGAGTACACGCCGTGGCGCGCCTACGTGCAGTCCAAGGTCGCGACGACCGCGCTGGGCTTCGAGGCGGACCGGCGCCTGCGCGCCGCGAGCGTCCCCGTGGCGAGCCTCGTCGCGCATCCGGGCTATGCGATCGGCGGACGCACACGGGGCATCCTCGGAATCAACGAGCCCTCCCGTGCCAAGCGCTTCGTCGACAATCTGCAGGCGCCGCTCACGCAGTCGAAGGAGCACGGTGCGTGGCCGCTCGTGCGCGCCCTCGTCGACCCGGATGCCGAGGGGGGCCAGTTCTGGGGTCCGTCGCGCATCGTCGCGGGGCCGCCACGCCTCGCCACCGCGTCGAAGATCACGCGCGACGAGACGATCGCGGCGCGACTGTGGCACTACGGCGAGCACGCCACCGGCGGCCCGTGGCCGTACCTGAAGGCCAGTCGCACGCGGAAGCGTCGATGATCGCAACGGGCGACGCCGTCAGGGCGACCCCGTGGCAGCGACTCCGTGCCGCCGTCACCAACGCCTCACGCCTGCGCGGATGGACGATCGACGCCAACGACGGCATCATCGCCACCGCGAGCCTGCTGCAGGGCTTCGCCGGTGCCGGCGCGGGCGACCGATTGCTGCTCCTCGCCGCGACCGCCGCCACCATCGCCGGCGGGTTGTCGGCCGGTGGCGCGAAATGGGCCGAAGCCGCCGCCGAACGGGAGGCCGAGCAGCGCGTCGCGGCTGCGGAGGCCGCTGAACTCGACGCGGACCTGCACGGCGAGATCGCTGAGCTCGCCGCGCATTGGGAGTCCAAGGGCCTCAGCACGGAGACGGCCCAGAAGGTCGCGGAGGAGCTCACCGCGCATGATGCGCTCGCCGCGCAGCTGGAGGCCGAGTACGGCATCGACGAGCTGATGGCCCCCGCAGCCCCCATCTGGTCGGGCGTGTCTGCGGCGATCGCGTTCATGCTCGGGGCATCGATCCCGCTGCTGATCACGTGGCTCGTGCCCGTCCAGATCGAAGACACGGTGATCGTCGTGGCCGTCATCGCCTCGCTCGTCGTGACCTCGATCATCGCGGCGAAGGCCGGCCACCTCGTGCTGCGGAAGGTCCTGCTGCGGAGCCTCGTCGTCGGCGTCGGCACGATGGCGGTCAGCTACCTGGCCGGCCTCGCGCTGTTCTGACGCTGCGGCCTCGCGCGCTTCACGCCGTGAGCCAGACGGCGGATGCCGCGGCATCCGGAAGTTCGACCGTCGCCCCGTCGTCGACACGGACCGCACCGCGGCCCGCGACCGTCACCGTGTGGCCCACATCGATCCCCTCGGCCTCGAGCGCGCGCAGCAGCGCCGGGTCACGATCGCTCACGCGGAGCACGCGACCGGTGTGGCCGAGATGCGCCTCGGCGAGGAGCACGAACGGCTCGCGGGCGACCTCGCCTCGGGCATCCGGGATCGCATCGCCGTGCGGATCGTGCGTCGGATGCCCGAGCCGCAGCGAGATGCCCTCGAGCAGTCGGTCGCTGATCGCGTGCTCGAGCACCTCGGCCTCGTCGTGCACCTCGTCCCACGCGTAGTCGAACTCGCGAACGAGCCACGTCTCGATCAGACGGTGGCGGCGGATGATGGCCGCCGCCCGCTGCCGGCCCTCCTCCGTCAGGGACACGGGGCGGTACGGTCGGTGCGACACGAGCCCCTGCGCGGCGAGCTTCTGCACCATCTCGGTCACCGTGGAGGGGGCGAGGCCCAGCTCCGCCGCGAGCTGCGACGGCGTCATCGGATCGGGCTGCCACTCGGTGTGGTGGTAGATCGTCTTCAGGTAGTCGTCGATCGCGACGGTGTTCCGGAGGGTCGAGGACGGCACGCCCCCAGGCTAGCCGCCGGCCAGGAGGAGCCACAGCAGGAGACCGTTCAGCGCCACGAGGAAAGCGGCCGCGAGGCATCCGGCCACCGTCGTCCACATTCGATTGCGATACGGGCCGAGGACGTCGCCGCGCGCGGTGAGTGCGACGAGCGGGATGAGCGCGAACGGGATGCCGAAGCTCAGCACCACCTGGCTGAGGATGAGCGCCGTCGTCGGATCGACGCCAGCGGCGAGGATCGCGATCGCGGGGATGAGGGTCAGCAGACGGCGGGCGAGCAGCGGGATCCGCACGCGCAGGAGGCCCTGCACGATCTCGGCGCCGGCATACGCGCCGACCGCCGTGCTCGCGAGCCCGCTCGCGAGCAGGCCCACCGCGAACAGGGCGGCGACCGCCGTCCCGAGGCCCGTCGCGAGCGCCGCATGCGCGCCCTCGAGGGTGTCGGTGCCGGGGACCCCCGGCAGGTTGGCCGCGGCGAGCAGCAGGATCGCGAGGTTCACGGTGCCCGCGATCGCCAGGGCGATCGTGACGTCCCAGCGCGTCGCCCGCAGCAGTCGCTCGACGCCGACGCCGCGGTCATCCGGGTGACTGCCCGCGGCCGTGAACCGGTCGCGCGCGAGGGCGGAGTGCGCGTAGATCGCGTGCGGCATGATCGTCGCCCCGAGGATCGAGGCGGCCAGTAGCACGGAGTCCGGACCGTCGAAGCGAGGCACGAGACCGGCCGCGACTCCCGCGGCATCCGGTGGCGCGACGAACACCCCGTAGGTGAAGCCGATCGTGATGATGACGAGCAGGCCGATCACGACGAACTCGAACACGCGGGCGCCGCGCCTCTGCTGGATGAGCAGGAGCGCGATCGAGACGGCGCCCGTGAGGAGGCCGCCGATCGGCAGCGGCACGCCGAACAGCAGCCACAGCGCGACCGCGCCGCCGATGACCTCGGCGATGTCCGTGGCCATCGCGACGAGCTCGGCCTGCAGCCAGTACGCGCGGCGGCCCCAGCGCGAGCGGATGCGCTCGCCGAGGGTCTCGGCGAGGCTCCGCCCGGTGACGATGCCGAGTTTCGCCGACAGGTACTGGATGAGCCAGGCCATCGCATTGCCGAGCACGACGACCCAGACCAGGAGATAGCCGAACCGGGCCCCGGCTGTCATGTTGCTCGCGACGTTCCCGGGGTCGAGGTAGGCGACGCCCGCGACCAAGGCGGGGCCGATCAGCCACGCCGCACGGCGGGATCCGCGCATCCGCCCATGCGGGGAGATCCGCCGGCGGTTCACGCGATTCTTCGGCATACCGAAAACTATACGAGCATATTTCGGGCCACCGAAATCTGGCGATGAGCCCGATTCTGGAACCGTACTCAGTCTCCGCGGGTGCCGGCGTCCGCGGCAGCCGCGGAACGACGCGGGTGCGGCTTGGGCGGCGGCGCGACCAGACTGAGGACGGTACGGGGCGGCGGGATAGCCTGGAGCGATGCACTCAGCGGAGGATTCCCGATCGGAGCGCTCGGCGGGATCCGAGGCGGGAGAGGCCGGGGAGACCGAGCTGCCGGTGGGGGTCGGGCCGTGGCCGGGTGGACCGGATGCCTGGCCGGACGATGCGCGGTATGACCGGGAGCTCCTCGCGGTCGGCGACCGGCGGAACGTGATCGACCGGTACCGCTACTGGACGATGGCGGCGATCGTGGCCGACCTCGACGCGCACCGGCACGCGTTCCACGTCGCGATCGAGAACTGGCAGCACGACATGAACATCGGCTCGATCGTGCGCAGCGCCAACGCGTTCGGTGCCGCCGAGGTGCACATCATCGGTAAGCGCCGCTGGAACCGCCGCGGCGCCATGGTCACCGACCGCTACCAGCACGTGCGTCACCACCCGGACGTCGCGTCGTTCACGGCCTGGGCGGCGGATGACGGTGTGCCGATCATCGCGGTCGACAACGTTCCCGGCTCGGTCCCCGTGGACCGCGCCGACCTCCCCGAGCGGTGCGTGCTGCTGTTCGGGCAGGAAGGTCCCGGCCTGTCGCCGGACGCAGTGGCTGCGGCCTCGGCCGTCGTGGAGATCACGCAGTACGGCTCGACCCGGTCGATCAACGCGAGCGCCGCCGCCGCGGTCGTCATGTACGAGTGGTGTCGCCGTTGGGCGGCGCCGGCCTGACCGACCGCGCGGCCGTGCCGCCCGACCGGGGCGGGATGCCGGACCCACCGACGTCAGACCCCCGCGGTGATCCAGGCGTCTCGCCGGACGCGCCAGCCGAGGGTACCGAGCCGCGCCAGCATGTAGACGCCGAAGAAACACGCCGCGATCCAGGCGAGTGCCGTCGCTCCCGTCGGATGCACGACGGCGACGATCGCGAGTGCGGGCAGGTACGGCACGAGGTTCAGACCTCCCGCAAGGGCGAGGTAGCGGGCATCCCCTGCGCCCATGAGCACGCCGTCGAGGACGAACACGACCCCGCACACCGGCTGCGCGACCGCCAGGACGAGGAGTGCCGGCTGCACGAGTGCGGCGACGTCGGCAGACCCCGTGAAGACGAGCCCCATGACGCCCGACAGCGCGGCGATCGCCCCGCCGACGAGCACGCCGAACCACACGCCCCACGCGACCGTCCGTCGGAGCACGCGCCGGACGAACGGCTCGTCGCCCGCACCGAGTCCCCGTCCGATGAGCGCCTGCGCGGCGATCGCCAGGGCATCGAGGGCGAAAGCGGCCGTTGAGAAGACCGTGAAGGCGACCTGCCACCCGGCGAGCTCGGCGGTGCCGATCCCCGCCGCGACGAACACGGTCGCGAGGAACGCGAAGCGCAGTGAGAGGGTCCGCAGGAACAGCCATCCGCCCGATCGCGCCGAACCGCGCAGACCGTCGCGCTGCGGACGGAAGGATGCCTCGTGCCGCCGCGCGAGGCGCCCCACCACGAAGGCATACGCGCCGACCATCGCCCACTGCGCGACGACGGTTCCCGCCGCGGAACCGGCGATCCCCCAGCCGAAGCCGTAGATGAACAGCCAGTTCAGCAGGGCGTTGAGCGTGAAGCCGATCCCTGCGATCCACAGCGGCGTCACCGTGTCCTGCATGCCGCGCAGGAGCCCCGTCGCCGCGAACACGATGAGCATGGCGGGCAGGCCCCACATCGACAGGCTCAGGTAGATCACGGCCTGTTCGGTGACCTCGGCGGATGCCCCGAAGATCCCCGCCAGGAAGGGCGTCAGCACCGACCCGACGACCGCGAGCACGACGCCGAGCCCGAGCGCGAGCCACAGGCCGTCGATCCCCGCGCGCACGGCGTCGCCGTGCTGACCCGCCCCGAAACGCCGTGCGACGGCGGGAGTCGTCGAATACGCGAGGAACACCATGAGACCGACGATGGTCTGGAGTATCGCCGAGGCGATTCCGAGCCCCGCGAGGGGGACGACGCCCAGGTGCCCGACGAGCGCGGCGTCGACGATCAGGAACAGGGGCTCGGCGATGAGAGCGCCGAGGGCCGGGACCGCCAGCCGCAGGATGTCGCGGTTGAGGCTCGGTGCGGTCACGGTCCGAGCCTAGGGCGTGGTGCGCGCGGTCGGTCCGGGCGAGGACACAGGCTGCGTCTCGTAGCCTGGCAGGATGGCGCGCCGCAGGATCCTGAGCAGACTCGCGATCGTGCGGGCGCTCTCCCGGACGCCGACGTGGGCGCGCGTCGTGCTGGCCGTCGCCTCGATCCTGCTCGGCGCGGTCGTGTTCCTGCGCCCGACGACGGCGCTCGGCGCCCTCGCGGCGCTGCTCGGCACGGGCATGGTGCTCACGGGGCTTCTCGAACTCATCGACGTGCCCGACACGTCCGGCCTCTCCCGCGCGCGGCGTGCGGCTCGATTCGCGCTGCCGATCGGATGGATCGCGCTCGGGCTGTTCGTCTTCGCATGGCCCGGCTTGACGGTGCGCGCGGTCGCGGCGATCACGGGCATCCTGCTGATCGTGAACGGTGCCGCCGGTCTCGGATCGGCACTGCTGCCGGATCGGGGCTGGGACGATCGCATCGCGGATGCCGCGTTCGGGATCACCGGGGTCATCTTCGGCCTCCTGGCTCTCGGATGGCCCGATATCACCCTCCTCGTCGTGGCCGTCGTCTTCGGTGCGTGGCTCATCATGCGAGGGATCGCGGATCTCTGGGCCGCGCTGCGCTCGCGACGCGCCCGCAGACGAGCGGATGCCTCGCCGCCCCCGACCCCGGCGGCGCGGCGGCCGCGGTGGGGCCGCGCTGCAGTCGCGCTCCTGTCCGTCACGGTCGCCGTCGCGGCGAGCGTCCTCACGGCGCCGCTGCGGGTCGGATCCACCGTCGTCGACGAGTTCTACGCCGCCCCGCGCTCGATCCCGGGAGAGCCGGGGCGGCTCGTCCGCGCCGAGCCGTTCACGCGCGAAGTCCCGGACGACGCACAGGCGTGGCGGATCCTCTACACGACGACCGGAGTGGACGGTCTCGTCCGGGTCGCGAGCGGCCTCGTCGTCGTCCCGACCGGCGGCGACGGCCGTCCGTGGCCGGTGATCGACTGGGATCACGGCACCACGGGGTTCGCGCAGCACTGCGCGCCGTCGCTGCAGGAGCGCCCGTTCTGGGCGGGCGGGATGTACGTCATCAAGCGGGTGATCCGCGAGGGGTGGGCGCTCGTCGCGACCGACTACATCGGACTCGGCACGCAGGGTCCCCATCCGTACCTGTTCGGGCGCGCGAGTGCGACGGCTTCGCTCGACGCCGTCCGTGCCGCACGGGAACTGACCGAGGCGAACCTCGGGCCGAGCACCGTCGTGTGGGGACACTCGCAGGGCGGTGGCGCGGCCCTGTGGACGGGCGCCCTCGCACGAGAGTACGCGCCGAACGTGTGGGTGCGCGGCGTGGCCGCGTTCGCGCCCGCAAGCGATCCCCCCGCCCTCGTCGGACACGTGTCGGAGGTCCCGGGCGGGCTCATCTTCGCGTCGTACGCGTTCGCCGCGTACTCCGCGATCTACCCGGACATCACCTACGAGCAGTACATCCCCCCAGGCCTGCAGACGTCGCTCCGCGCGATGTCGCAGCGGTGTCTCACCGACCCGACGATCGCCCTGTCGGTCATCGCCGTGATCGGCACGAGCGCCGACCCGGGCATCTTCGCGACCGACCCCTCGTACGGGCCCCTCGGCACGCGGCTGCGTGAGAGCGTCGCCCCCCTCGAGATCGGTGCGCCGCTGTTCGTCGGGCAGGGGATCTCCGACTCGATCGTCCCGGTCCGAACGCAGGATGCCTACGTGAAACGCGTCTGCGCGACCGGACAGCGCGTCGACTACCGGCGCTACGTCGGTTTCGAGCACGCCCAGGTCATGGAGAACTACTCGCCGATGATCGCCGACGTGATCGCCTGGACGAAGGCCCGGTTCGCCGGCGAGTACGCCGACCTCACCCAGAAGTGCACGACGGTCGACGTCGGCTGACCTGCGCCCTCACGCGCCGCGACGGCGCGTCCGCGTCATCTCACCTCGGTTCCTCTCACCCGTGCAGCACCACCTCCTCGGCGTCCGCGACCGACGCCGTCTTGCCGGGCGCGGACTGGAACCTCCAGTACAGGTTGGTGTGCGCCGCGACCGCGTCGGGCGACGGCGCGCCCCACTCCGTCTTGTCACCCGACGTGTGCGCGTCACCGACGAGGACGGTGTCGTAACCGCGGGTGAAGGCGCCGTGGATCGTCGAACGGATGCAGGCATCCGACTCGGCGCCGGCGACGACGAGCCGTCCCACCTCGAGGCCGTCGAGGACGTCCTCGAGGTCCGTGCCTTCGAACGAATCGCCGTGCTGCTTTCGGACGAGCCGCTCACCGCCCGCGGGCACGAGCGCGTCGACGATCTGCCACCCGTCGCTGCCCACCGGCATCCCCTCGTCGTCGTGCTGCACCCACACGACCGGCACGCCCTCGCTTCGCGCGCGATCGACGAGCGCACCGATGCGATCGACGACGGCCTCCGCCTCCCACGCCTGCCCCATCACGTCGTTCTGGACATCGACCACCAGCAGCGCGGTCGCGGAGCCTTCTCGTGTGGACATCGCCTCTCCTTCACCCGGGGATCCCGGTGGTCCGAAACCCTGTGTTCGACGGTACGACGGGCGGCCGACATCGAACAGGGGCCCCGCCGTGTCGGGTGCGCGGCCTATCCTGGGACGATGACCGAGAACCCTCTCCGCTCGGGTATCGAGCTGTCCGAGCTGAGCGCCGACATCCGCCCCCAGGACGACCTGTTCCGCCACGTCAACGGGGCGTGGCTCGCGCGCACCGAGATCCCCGAGGACAAGGCGCGGTGGGGCTCGTTCCACCTCATCGCCGAGCAGGCGGAGAAGGATGTCCGCGCGATCATCGAGGAGTCGACGGATGCCGAGCCGGGCACCGAGGCCCGCAAGATCGGCGATCTGTTCACGAGCTTCACGGACACCGCACGCATCGAGGAACTCGGCGCGACGCCGCTCGCGGGCCAGCTCGACCGCGTCGACGCCGTCGACTCCGTCCCGGCCCTCCTGAGCCTCGTCGGCGAGCTCGAACGCGAGGGTGTCGGCGGCCTCGTCGGCACGTACATCGAGCCCGATCCGGGCAACCCCGAGCGCTACGTCGTCTTCTTCGTGCAGAGCGGCCTCTCCCTGCCCGACGAGAGCTACTACCGTCTCGAGAACTTCGACGGCACGCGCACGGCCTTCCGTGAGTACGCGACGAAGATCCTGCGCCTCGCCGGCGTCGTAGATCCTGCCGCGCAGGCCGACCGCCTCTTCGCGCTCGAGACCGAGATCGCCGCGCACCACTGGGACAACGTGAAGAGCCGCGACGCCGTCGCGACCTACAACCTCATGACGTGGGCCGAGGTGCGAGAGCTCGTCGGCGTCGACCTCGACCCGTGGCTGGATGCCGTGGCCCCGGGCTTCCAGAGCGGCTTCGCCGAGATCAACGTCAACCAGCCGAGCGCGCTGACGGGGCTCGGCACCCTCCTCACCGAGGAGCGTCTGGAGGACTGGAAGGCTTGGCTGCGGCTGCACATCGTGCGCGCGTCCGCCGCCTTCCTCTCTCAGGCCTTCGTCGACACGAACTTCGCCTTCTACGGCACCGAGCTCACCGGCGTCCCGGTCAACCGCGAGCGCTGGAAGCGCGGCGTCGGCTTCGTCGAGGCCGCCATGGGCGAAGCCGTCGGCAAGGTGTACGTGCAGCGGCACTTCCCGCCCGCGGCGAAGGATGCCATGGACGAGCTCGTCGCGAACCTCATCGAGGCCTACCGGGAGTCGATCACGGGGCTCGAGTGGATGACGCCCGAGACCCGCGAGCGGGCGCTCGAGAAGCTCGATGCGTTCACGCCCAAGGTTGGCTTTCCCGCACGATGGAAGGACTACTCCGCGCTCGAGGTCGACCCGGGCGATCTCATCGGGAACGTCCTGCGCGCGAATGCCTGGGAGCACGACCGACAGCTCGCCAAGCTCGGCGCGCCGATCGATCGCGACGAGTGGTACATGACTCCGCAGACGGTCAACGCGTACTACAACCCGCTGATGAACGAGATCGTCTTCCCTGCCGCGATCCTGCAGTACCCGTTCTTCGACCTCGACCGCGATGCGGCCGCGAACTACGGGGGCATCGGCGCCGTCATCGGCCACGAGATCGGGCACGGCTTCGACGATCAGGGTTCCGCCTTCGACGGCACGGGCGCGCTCAAGGACTGGTGGACGGACGACGACCGCGCGGCTTTCACGGAGCGCACGTCGGCCCTCATCGCACAGTACGACGCCCTCGTGCCGCTCGGCGCGAACGGCGAGAGCCTCGGTGACGACCACCACGTCAACGGCGCCCTGACGATCGGCGAGAACATCGGCGACCTCGGCGGCCTCGGCATCGCGATCAAGGCCTACCGACTGCACCTGGCAGACACCGGCGAAGGCGGCGACGGTCCCGAGATCGACGGATTCAGCGGCATCCAGCGACTGCTGCTCAGCTGGGCGCAGATCTGGCAGCAGAAGGGACGGGATGCCGAGACGATCCGGCTCCTCACGATCGACCCGCATTCGCCGAACGAGTTCCGCTGCAACCAGATCGTCCGAAACGTCGACGAGTTCTATCGGGCCTTCGACGTCACGGAGCAGGACGACCTCTGGCTCGATGCCGATCAGCGCGTCACGATCTGGTGAGCGAGACGCGCCGCGAGCGTCGTGGGGCGGGCGGCGCCGACCCGGTCGGTGAGCCGCAGCCCGGCTCCCGGCGCGCCTACGCACGCGACGCGGGGCTGGCGCATGCCGCGGATGTCGAGCACCGCGCACCCGCCGCGGCGCCCCCGAGCACTCCCGCGCCCGGTGG
>JASCPG010000059.1 GCA_029960085.1 Microbacteriaceae bacterium PS02067
GACGCAACCCGCCGCCCGAGAAACGCCGGGGTTTCCGGCGGCAGGTTGCGTCTCGGCGGGGGGCGGTTACGCGAACGCCTCCACGGGCGGGCAGGCGCACACCAGGTTGCGGTCGCCGTAGGCGTTGTCGATACGGCGGACGGGCGGCCAGTACTTCGTGCGCACCAGGGTGTGCACGGGGTACACGGCCGTCTCGCGCGAGTACGGGTGCGCCCACTCCGACGCCACGACGGTCTCGGCCGTGTGCGGCGCGTTCACGAGCGGGTTGTCGGATGCCGGCCACTCCCCCGCCTGCACGCGGTCGGCCTCGGCGCGGATCGCGATCATCGCCTCGATGAAGCGCTCGATCTCGCCCAGGTCCTCCGACTCGGTCGGCTCGACCATGAGCGTCCCCGCGACCGGGAACGACATCGTCGGGGCGTGGAAGCCGTAGTCGATCAGGCGCTTCGCGACATCGTCGACCGTGACCCCCGTCGCCTCCTTCAGCGGCCGCAGGTCGAGGATGCACTCGTGCGCGACGAGCCCGCCCTCGCCCGCGTACAGCACGGGGTAGTGCTCGCGCAGCCGCGCCGCGATGTAGTTCGCCGCGAGCACCGCCGACGCGGTCGCCTCGCGGAGGCCCGCGGCACCCATCATCCGGATGTACGCCCACGAGATCGGCAGGATGGATGCCGAGCCGTACGGCGCGGCCGAGACCGGACCCCCGTCGAAGACGTAGCCGCCCGCGTGCTCGGCGCGCTGCGCCAGCGGATGGGACGGCAGGAACGGCGCGAGGTGCGCCTTGGCCGCGACCGGACCGACGCCGGGGCCTCCGCCGCCGTGCGGGATCGCGAACGTCTTGTGCAGGTTCAGGTGCGAGACGTCGCCGCCGAGGTCACCGAACCGCGCGAACCCGACGAGCGCGTTCATGTTCGCACCGTCGACGTACACCTGCCCGCCCGCATCGTGCACGGCGGCGGTGATGTCGACGACGTCCTGCTCGTACACGCCGTGCGTCGACGGGTACGTGATCATGAGCGCCGCGAGCGCGTCAGCGTGCGCCTCGATCTTGGCGCGCAGGTCGCCGAGGTCGACGTTCCCCGCCTCATCACACGCGACGACGACCACCCGCATGCCGGCGAGGACCGCGGATGCCGCGTTCGTCCCGTGCGCCGACGACGGGATGAGACACACGTCGCGCTGCTCGTCGCCGCGGGAGCGATGGAACCCGCGGATCGCGAGGAGCCCCGCGAGCTCGCCCTGAGAACCCGCGTTCGGCTGCAGCGACACGGCGTCGTAGCCCGTGATCTCGGCGAGCCACGACTCGAGCTGCTCGATGAGCACGAGGTACCCGGCGACGTCCTCAGCCGGGGCGAAGGGGTGCACGCGCGCGAACTCCGGCCACGACACGGCGGCCATCTCGGTCGCCGCATTGAGCTTCATCGTGCAGGACCCGAGCGGGATCATGCCGCGGTCGAGCGCGTAATCGCGATCGGCGAGCTGCTTGAGGTAGCGCATCATCGCCGTCTCGGAGTGGTGCACGTGGAAGACGGGGTGCGTGAGGAACTCGTCTTCGCGCACGAGGGATGCCGGCAGGTTCACCTCTGCGGCCGCGAGCAGCGGCTGGACGGCGGTCCACCCGAAAGCGTCCCCGGCGCCGAAGACGCCCGGCATCGTGGCATCCGTCCCACCGAACACGCGCGCGAGCGCGATGAGCTCGCCGATCGTCGTCGTCTCGTCGACCGAGATCCCGACCTCGTCGGTGTCGCGGAACCACAGCTGGAATCCGCGCTCGCGTGCGCGATCGATGACCTCGCCCGCCCGCCCGGGGACGCGCACCACGATCGTGTCGAAGAACTCGTCGTGGGCGACCTCTCCCCCGGCGGCGACGATCCAGTCGCGCAGCAGGTGCGCCTTCTTCGCGACGTCCGTCGCGATCGCGCGGAGCCCGTCGGGCCCGTGGTACACGGCGTACATGGATGCCATGACGGCCAGCAGCACCTGAGCGGTGCAGATGTTCGACGTCGCCTTCTCGCGGCGGATGTGCTGTTCGCGCGTCTGCAGCGACAGGCGGTAGGCGGGCTTGCCCACGGCATCCTGCGAGACGCCGACGAGCCGCCCGGGGAGCTGCCGTTCGAGTCCTGCGCGCACGGCCATGTAGCCGGCGTGCGGACCGCCGAAGCCCATCGGCACACCGAAGCGCTGGGTCGTTCCGACCGCGATGTCGGCGCCGAGCGAACCCGGAGAGCGCAACAGGGTGAGGGAGAGCAGGTCGGCGGCCATGACCGCGAGACCGCCCTGCGCCTGGACGGCGGCGATGACCTCGGACGGGTTCCAGACCCGCCCGGTCGCGCCGGGGTACTGGATGAAGGCGCCGAAGGCGGCGGGCGTTTCGACTCGCTGCGCTCGCTCAACGACCGGGGTGGGGGTGGCGGACGGTGCGGGCGTTTCGGGCGTTTCGACTCGCTGCGCTCGCTCAACGACCGGGAGGGGGGCGGGGGCGAAGGGGACCTCGTGGATCTCGATGCCGAGGGCGGCGGCGCGATGGTGCAGCAGCGCCTTCGTCTGCGGCAGTGCATCGGCATCCACGAGGAACACGTTCGAGGCCGACTTCGACGCGCGTCGGGCGACCAGCATGCCCTCGACGACCGCGGTCGCCTCGTCGAGCATCGACGCGCCTGCGGTCGCGAGACCGGTGAGGTCGGTGACCATCGTCTGGAAGTTGATGAGAGCTTCGAGGCGTCCCTGCGAGATCTCGGGCTGATACGGCGTGTACGCGGTGTACCAGGACGGGTTCTCGAAGACGTTCCGCGCGATCACCGACGGAGTCAGCGTGTCGTAGTAGCCGAGGCCGATGAGCGAACGCGCCGGGCGGTTCTGCGCCGCGAGGTCGCGGAGCTCCGCGAGGGCCTCTGCCTCGGTCGCGGCCTCCGGGATCGCACTGTCGGCGACGGGCGCGGCGTGGATGGATGCCGGGACGGCGCGCTCCATCAAGGCATCCGCCGTCGGATACCCGAGCGCGTTCAGCATGATGGCCTGCGCGTCGGCATCCGTCCCGATGTGCCGGTCGGCGAAACCGGTCACGCGTCGCCGCCCGTGAGCGCCACATAGGCGGCCCGGTCGAGGAGGGCGTCGACGTCGGCCGGGTCGACCTGGATCTTCACGAGCCATGCGGCGAACGCATCGCCGTTGACGGAGGCCGGGTCGTCGACGACAGCGTCGTTGACCTCGACGACCTCGCCCGTGACGGGTGCGTAGAGCTCTCCCACCGACTTCGTCGACTCGATCTCGCCGCAGACTTCGCCCGCGGTCACAGTCGAGCCGACCGCGGGGAGCTCGACGAAGACGACGTCGCCGAGCTTGTCCGCGGCATAATCCGTGATGCCGACGGTCGCGACATCGCCCGACAGGGCAACCCACTCGTGCTGGTCGGTGTACTTGAGGGAAGCGAGATCGGTCATGAGTTCCTCCGGTAGAAAGGCAGGGCGGTGACGGTGGCGGGAATGCGGGTGCCCCGCACGTCGATGAACAGGTCGGTGCCGGGTTCGGCGAGGGCGGGCGGGACGAAGGCCATCGCGATCGGATGCCCGAGCGTCGGGCTCAGCACACCGCTCGTGATCTCGCCGACGGGTGCGCCCGAGGCATCCAGCACGGCGTAGCCGGCGCGTCCGGCGCGACGTCCCTCGGCCGTGAGCCCGACGAGCACGGGCAGATCGGTGGATGCCGCGGCGAGCGCGTCCTTGCCGGCGAAGGCGTCCTTGTCCATGGCGACGACGCGGCCGAGACCCGCCTGCGCAGGCAGGATGTCGGTCGACAGTTCGTGACCGTGGAGGGGCATCCCCGCCTCGAGGCGCAGCGTGTCGCGCGCGGCGAGGCCCGCCGGCACGAGGCCGTGCGGCGCGCCCGCGGCGAGCAGCGCATCCCAGAGGGCGGGGGCGAGGGCGTTCGGCACCAGAAGCTCGAACCCGTCTTCGCCGGTGTAGCCGGTGCGCGCGATGAAGAGGGGCTCTCCCGCGTAGGTTCCGCCCGACCACGCGTAGTAGCCGAGGTCGGCGAGCGCGGGTGCGACATCCGCGATGCCGGAGGTCTCCTCGACGATCGCGCGCGCCTCGGGGCCCTGCACGGCGATGAGCGCATAGTCGTCGGAGACATCCGCGATGACGAAGCCGTCCCCGAGGAGCCGACCGAATTCTGCCGCGACGAGCGCACGGTTGCCGGCGTTCGAGATCACGAGGAAGTCCTCGTCGCCGCGGCGGTACACGATGACGTCGTCGATCACGCCTCCGTTGTCATCGAGCAGCAGCGAGTACTTCGCCTTGCCGATCTTCATCGTGGAGATCCGGCCGGCCAGCATGAAGTCGAGCACCCTCGCCGCGGCGGCACCGGTCACCGTGAACTCGGCCATGTGCGAGATGTCGAACAGGCCTGCGGCCTGGCGCACGGCGTGATGCTCGGCGAGGTCGGAGGTGTAGCGGACCGGCATCGACCAGCCGCCGAAGTCGGTGAACGAGGCACCCAGCGCGGCGTGGCGATCGTGGAGCGGAGTGGTACGGAGGTCTGGCACGAGTTCTCCCGAATGGCGGGCGGGCGCCTGCCGTGTTCGGCAGACGTGAACTCCCCCTCTGTCATGGGCCTGAGAGTTTCGCCCCGGCGCCGTGCGCGGGGCTTTCACCGTCGGCGGATCCCCCTCACTGCGGGGATCTCTTTCCAGAGCGGCCGGACGAGAGCGGTACGCGGACCTGAGAGATTGGCGGGGAGGCTTGCTCCTTCGGTGCCCGGCGCCCCTTCGAGAAGAGGATGCCAGGGCTCTCCCGCACACGTCATGCGGCCTGTGTTCGATTGTCCGCTCAGCATAGCGTGCCGTCCCGACATCGCAGTTTGCGTTCTGGTCATATCGACTCTAAGATCGGTGACGGAGTTATGGTCGATATGACAAGAACCGCCCCCGAAATCCGCGTCGCCGTGTCGACGGTGATCTTCAGCCTCCGCCGCCGCCCCGCAGACGACGGCGCGACGGTCGTGCTGCCCCTCGTCCGACGCACCCGCGATCCGCACGAGGGCGCGTGGGCCCTGCCCGGCGGGTGGCTCGATCCGCAGGAAGGTCTCGAGCGCGCGGCATCCCGCACGCTGGCGGAGACCACGACGCTGACCCCGAGCTACCTCGAGCAGCTCTACGCGTTCGGCGACCCCGGGCGCTCCCCCGGTCGCGTCGTCTCGATCGTGTACTGGGCGCTCGTGCGCGAGGACGTCTCGCTCGAATCCGAGCAGCACAACGTCGCCTGGTTCGATGCGACCGCTCTCCCGAACCTCGCGTTCGACCACAACCAGATCGTGGACTACGCGCTCTGGCGCCTGCGCAACAAGGTCGGCTACAGCCGCATCGCGCACGGTCTGCTGCCGGACCTCTTCACCCTCGCCGACCTCCGCGAGGTGTACGAGGCGATCCTCGGCAGGCGCCTGGATCCCGCGAACTTCCGCCGCCAGGTCGAGAACTCCGCCACCCTCATCCCGACCGACGACTTCCGCACCGGCAGCCACCGGCCGGCGCGCCTCTACCGCTACAACCACGACGTCGAGCTCGCCGACCGCGGGCCGCTCCCCGATTGACCCGCCGTCCGAAAGGCATCGTCATGGCTCTCCTTCAGATCCAGCCCCGCCCCGTCGACCCGAGCGTCGACCACGAGATCCAGGCGATCGTCGCCGGGGACTCGACCGCCGAGACCTGCGCGACCGACCTCGCGGTGGGCCCGTGGGACTTCGACCGGCGCCCCGGGTACGGGCCGGGATCGTCGATGGGCGACGTGATCCCGACGGGTGCCCCGCGCCAGGGCGAACTGCCCGCGGCCTACCGCGTGGCATCCGAGGAAGAGCTCCACGCGCGCATCACGGCGGCGAAGGCCACCCTGGGCGAGCGCGTCGTCGTGCTCGGCCACTTCTACCAGCGCGAGGAGGTCGTCGCCCACGCCGACTACGTGGGCGACTCGTTCCAGCTCGCGAACGCCGCACTCGGGCAGCCGCAGGCGGAGGCGATCGTCTTCTGCGGCGTGCACTTCATGGCCGAGACCGCCGACCTCCTCTCCCGCCCCGATCAGGCGGTGATCCTCCCGAACCTCGCCGCCGGGTGCTCCATGGCCGACATGGCATCCATCGACGATGTCGAGGACTGCTGGGAGCAGCTCGCGGACATCTACGGGCCGCTGGATGCCCCCGACGATGACGGTCTCGTCCCTGTCATCCCCGTCACGTACATGAACTCGTCCGCCGCGATCAAGGGCTTCGTCGGACGCCACGGCGGGATCGTCTGCACGTCGTCGAATGCGAAGACGGTGCTCGAATGGGCCTTCGCGCGCGGGCGGCGCGTGCTGTTCTTCCCCGATCAGCACCTCGGGCGCAACACGGCGAAGGCGATGGGCGTGCCGCTCGAGCAGATGCCGATGTGGAATCCGCGGAAGCCCCTCGGCGGGGCGTCGGAGGAAGATCTGGCGGATGCCCGGGTCATCCTCTGGCACGGGTTCTGCTCCGTGCACCGGCGGTTCACCGTCGACCAGATCGAGCGCGCCCGTGCGGAGCACCCCGGCGTCCGCGTGATCGTCCACCCCGAATGCCCGATGGCCGTCGTGGATGCCGCGGATGAGGCAGGCTCGACCGACTACATCCGGAAGGCGATCGCCGCCGCGACGGAGCCGACGGTGTTCGCGGTCGGCACGGAGATCAACCTCGTGCAGCGCCTCGCCGCGCAGTATCCGCAGCACGAGATCTTCTGCCTCGACCCGGTCGTCTGCCCGTGCTCGACGATGTACCGCATCCACCCGGGCTACCTCGCATGGGTGCTCGAGGAGCTCGTCGCGGGCCGTGTCGTCAACCGCATCGAAGTGCCGGGCGATGTCGCGGAGCCCGCGCGCCTCGCACTCGAGCGCATGCTGGCGGCGAAGCCGTGACCCCGTCGGTCGACGTCGTCGTCGTCGGGTCGGGGATCGCCGGGCTCACGGTCGCGCTGCACGCCGCAACCGCCGGATGCCGAGTGACCCTCGTCACGAAGGACGTGCTCGAGCACGCCAACACGCGGTATGCCCAGGGCGGGATCGCCGGCGTCATGTTCGCCGATGACCGCGTCGAGGATCACATCCGCGACACCCTCGTCGCAGGTGCCGGGCTCAGCGAGGAGCGCGCCGTGCGCGTGCTCGCGGAGGAAGGCCCGGGCCGCATCCGAGAACTGATCGACCTCGGGGTCGCCTTCGACCGGGCTGCCGACGGCGAGCTCGTGAAGGGCCTCGAGGCGGCGCACTCCTACCCGCGCATCCTGCACGCGGGCGGCGACGCCACCGGCACGGTGATCGAGAAGGCTCTCGTCGCCCGCCTGCGCGAGAGCGCCGTCCGCGTCATCGAGCACGCCTTCCTCGTGGACCTCGTCGTGGAGCACGGCCGCGTCGCCGGGGTCGACCTGTTCGTCGACGACGAGCGGCACGAGCGCGTCACGGCAGATGCCGTCGTGCTCGCGACGGGTGGAGCGGGGCAGCTGTACGCGCATACGACGAACCCGCCCGTGGCGACCGGCGACGGCATCGCCGCCGCCGTGCGGGTGGGCGCCGCCGTCTGCGATCTGGAGTTCTTCCAGTTCCACCCGACCGTTCTTCCTCCGTCCGAGACGGCCGACGCCTTCCTTGTGTCGGAGGCCGTGCGCGGGGAGGGCGCCGTCCTGCGCGACGAGCAGGGGCGCCGCTTCATGCTCGAGATCCACCCCGACGCGGAACTCGCGCCCCGCGACGTCGTCGCACGCGCGATCGCCGAGGTCATGGCCGAGCAGGACGGGCACCCCGTGCTCCTGGATGCCACGGGGCTCCGCGAGACCCGCAAGAAGACCGCGGCCTTCCTCTCGCGGCGCTTCCCGACGATCGACGCGGCCGTCCGAGCGCGCGGACTCGACTGGTCGACCTCGCCCATTCCGGTCACCCCTGCCGCGCACTACCTCATGGGCGGAGTGACGACCGACCTCGACGGCCGAACGTCCGTGCCGGGCCTCTACGCGGTCGGCGAGGTCGCCCGCACGGGCGTGCACGGTGCGAACCGACTGGCATCCAACTCCCTGCTCGAAGGAGCCGTGTTCGGGGCGCGCGCGGGCGACGCGATCGCCGCAGATGCCGCGAGCGGCATATGGCCCGGCCCGGGTGGTTTCGCCCGGGGTGCGATGGTTCCCGAGGCGGGCGCGGGTGCGGCGGACGCGCCGGTCGCGCCCCCGTTCAGCCGCGCGGCCCTGCAGGAGCTGATGTGGCAGGACGCGGGCCTCGTCCGGGACGCGGACGGACTCCGCCACGCCGCCGCGACGCTCGCCGCCTGGCGCGCCACCCCGCGCGGGCCTGTCACCGAGCTTCAGTACGAGGACGAGAATCTCCTCCTCGTCGCGGCCGCCCTCGTCGCCGCGGCGCAGGCGCGACCGCACTCGGTCGGCGCGCACGCCCGAAGCGACGACACGGCCGGCAGCACGCCAACTGGCATCCCCACCGGCATCCCATCCGACCTCACCACCGCCGCCGCACCCGACCTCACGTCCGCCGCCTCGCCCGGCATCGCGTTGCGCGAGCAGGGCCGATCGACACCATCCGGCGATGTGAGCGCTCAACCCGGGCCTGACGACGAATCCGCCCTGCTTTCGCAACACCCGGCCCGGCTGGAGGAGGCCCGCTGATGCTCACGCGCAGCCATATCGACGCCGTCGTCCGCGCGGCTCTGGACGAGGATGCCCCGTGGGGCGACCTCACGAGCGAGACCCTCATCCCGGCGGATGCCACGGCCACGGCAGAGCTCCGGGCCCGTGAGGGCGGCGTCTTCTCCGGTGGCGAGGTCTTCGCGGCGGCCTTCGCGCTCACCGATCCCCGCATCGACACCACGGTTCTGGTCGCGGACGGCGAGCGCTTCGCCCGCGGTGACGCGCTCGCGACCGTGTCCGGACCGGCGCGCGGCATCCTCACGGCCGAGCGGATCGGGCTGAACTTCACACAGCGGATGTCGGGGACGGCGACGCTCACGGCGGCCTACGTCGACGCGGTCGCCCACACGCGGGCGCGGATCGCCGACACGCGCAAGACGACCCCGGGCCTGCGCCGATTCGAGCGGCACGCCGTACGGTCCGGCGGCGGCCACAACCACCGCTTCAGCCTTTCGGACGCCGTCATGGCGAAGGACAACCATCTCGCGGTGCTCGTCGCCCGGCACGGCTCCTTCACGGCCGCCCTCGAGGCGGCGCTCGACGCGCTCCCCCACACGACCCATCTCGAGGTCGAGATCGACCGCCTCGACCAGCTCGACACCGTGCTCGCCGCCAAGGCGCGCCCCGGCTCGCCCCGCGGAGTCGGCACCATCATGCTCGACAACTTCACGCTCGAGGACCTCCGCACCGGCGTCGCCCGCATCGCAGGGAGGGCGACGGTCGAAGCCTCCGGCGGGGTGTCGCTCGACACCGTCGCCGCGATCGCCGAGACCGGCGTCGATGTCATCTCGGTCGGCGCACTGACACACTCGGCGCGGGCGCTCGACCTCGGCCTCGACGTGCGCCTCGAGGGCTGACCGTCGTGCTGTACCTCGACCACGCCGCGACGACGCCCGTCCGTCCGGAGGTGCTCGCGGCGATGCTGCCCTACCTCACCGACCGGTTCGGCAACCCGTCGAGCCATCACACGGTCGGTGAGGCGGCCGCCGCGGCCCTCGAGGACGCCCGGCGGCGGGTCGCGGCCGTGCTCGGCGTCCGGGCCGGCGACATCGTCTTCACCTCCGGGGGGACGGAGGCCGACAACCTCGCGGTGAAGGGTCTCGCGGTCGGCGCAGCCCTGCGACGCGGCGCGCCCGTGCACGTCATCACGACGCCGATCGAGCACGAGGCGGTGCTCGCCTCGTGCGACTACCTGGAACAGGTGCACGGGTTCCCCGTCACACTCCTGCCGGTCGACAGCACGGGCCTCGTCGATCCGACCGATCTCGCCGCAGCTCTCCGCCCCGAGACCGCCGTCGTCAGCATCGGATACGCGAACAATGAAACCGGGACGGTGCAGGATGCCGCGGGACTCGCCGCCGTGACGACCGCGGCGGGCGTCCCCCTGCACCTCGACGCCGTCCAGGCGGCCGGGTGGCTGCCGCTGTCGGAGACGGGAGCGGATGCCCTTTCCCTCGCCGGGCACAAGATCGGGGCGCCGCAGGGTGTGGGCGTTCTCGCCGTGCGTTCGCGGCTCCCATTGGAGCCTCTGATCCACGGCGGCGGGCAGGAGCGCGGGCGCCGCAGCGGCACGGAGAACCTCGCCGGCGTCGTGGGGTTCGCCGTTGCTCTCGAACTCGCCGAGGCGGAGCGCGCCGAGGCATCCACGCGCGTCGGAGCCCTCACCGACGCGTTCATCGAGCGCGTGCTCGACCGCGTACCGACGGCACGGCTCACGGGTCACCCGACGCGGCGCCTCCCGGGAACGGCCGGGTTCACGTTCGCAGGAACGAGCGGCGAGGCCGTGCTGCTGGAGCTCGAACGCCGCGGCGTGATCACGTCGAGCGGCTCGGCGTGCGCTGCGGGCAGCGACGAACCCTCGCACGTGCTCGTCGCGTGCGGCGTCGAGCCCGAGGTCGCCCAGACCTCCGTGCGCTTCACGTTCGGGCATGCGCACCGTAGCGACCTGACGGCGGTCGCCGACGCGGTCGCCGCATCGGTCGCCGCGGTACGATCGGGCACGTGAAGCCTCTTCCGGACGCTCTCGTCACCGTCATCGTCCCGGGTCGCGACGTCGCGGAGTTCGCGCCCGAAGCGATCGCGTCTCTGCAGGCGCAGACCTTCGCGGCGTGGCGCGCGATCCTCGTCGACGACGGTTCGATCGATGCGACCTCCGCCCAGTTCGCGGATGCCGCGGCATCCGACCCGCGGTTCACGGTCATCCGGCACGAGACGCCGCGCGGCCTCGGGGCAGCGCGCAACGCGGGTCTCGATCTCGTGACGACGCCGCTCGTCGGCTTCCTCGATGCCGACGACGTGATGACGCCGCGGGCGCTCGAACTCCTCGTCGCAGCGCTCACCGAGAGCGGCAGCGACATCGCCGTGGGCGCGTACGTGCGACTCCGCCCCGACGGCCGGGGCGGGTACGAGGCGGGGTCGGTGCAGCCCTGGGTGAGCGCCGCGACGGCGCCCGCGCGCCGTGGGACGACCCTCGCCGAGCATCCCGAGGTGTCGGGCAACATCGTGGTGTGGTCGAAGCTCACGCGCGTCGAGATCTGGCGGCGTGCCGGGCTGCGCTTCCCCGAGGGCGCCCTCTACGAGGATCAGGTCGTCGCGCAGCAGCTGTACGTGCACGCCCGCGCGATCGACGTCATCCCGGACGTCGTCGTGCACTGGCGCGAGCGCGCCGACGGGTCGTCGATCACGCAGCGCAAGGATGTGCTGCGCGTCCTCGCCGATTACCTCGACGCGATGCGCGGGGGCATCGCCGTGCTGGATGCCGCCGGACAGCGGGCCGCCGCTCGTGCGCGCATCCGGCTCATCCTGGAGATGGACACGCCCGCGCTCGTACGGATCGCCGAGCACCACCCGGATGCCGCCTACCGCCGAGCCGTCGGAGAGTTCGTGCGGGAGGTCGGTGCGCGCGCCGACCTCGAAGCCGTGGCGCTCGACCCCGAAGGCGCAGACCTCCGCACCGCTGCGGCACTCTGGTAACGGGCCGAGGTCACTCGGCGAGAGGCCAGGTCCGCTCGTCGACAGGCGGGTCCTCGAGCAGGCGCGTCGCATCCGCCCCGGCCGACCCGGCAGGAGCCCGGTCCGCGCGTCGACCGGCGAAGTCGGTGTGCGGCGGGGGACCCTCGACACCCTCGATCCGCGAGGCCGCCATCTGCTCCACCGCGAGGTCGGCGTACAGACCGCCCCCGGCGAGGAGTTCCGCGTGCGTGCCGGACTCGACGATCCTCCCCGCCTCGATCACGTGGATGACATCGGCACCGATCACGGTCGACAGCCGGTGCGCGATCGAGAGCGTCGTCCGCCCCGAGGCGGCGTTGTCGAGTGCCTCCTGCACGACCCGCTCGGACACCGTGTCGAGCGCTGAGGTCGCCTCGTCGAGGAGCAGCACGGGCGGGTCCTTCAGCAGCACGCGCGCGATCGCGATGCGCTGCTTCTCCCCGCCGGAGAGTCGATAGCCGCGTTCGCCCACGACGGTGTCGTAGCCGTGCTCGAATCCGGTGATGATGTGGTGGATGTTCGCCGCCGCGCAGGCGGCCTCGATCTCGGCATCCGTGGCATCCGGCTTGGCGTAGCGCAGGTTCTCGCGGATCGTCGCGTGGAAGAGGTAGGTCTCCTGCGACACGATCCCGATGTGGTCGATGATCGATTCCTGCGTGAGCGTCGTGACGTCGGCCCCGGAGAACAGCACGCGCCCGCCGGATGCCTCGTACAGTCGCGGTGCCAGGTAGAGCACGGTCGTCTTGCCCGCACCCGAGGGGCCGACGAAGGCGATGTGCTGCCCGTGCTCGGCGACGAAGGACACTCCGCCGAGCGTCGGGCGGGCATCGGGCGCGGCGTCCGGGTAGCGGAAGACGACGTCCTGGAACTCGATCCGTCCGATGGGACCGGGCGCCTCGGCCACGGTGATCGCGCCGGGGGAATCCTGGATCGCGGGGACCATGTCGAGGTACTCGAAGATGCGGGCGAACAGCGCCTTGGACGTCTGCAGATCGAGCGCGACGCGCATGAGCCCCATGAGGGGCATGAGAAGGCGCGCCTGCACGGTCGTGAAGGCGACGACGGTGCCGGCGGTGATCGCCCCGGTGCCGCCCGCGATGAGGTAGCCGGACACGAGGTAGATGACGGCGGGGACGGATGCCATGAGCACCTGCACCACGGCGAAGAAGCCCTGGCCGCTCATCGCCCGCTGCACCTGCAGACGGACCTGGTTGGTGTTCTCCTCGCGGTAGCGGGCCGACTCGGTGCGCTGCCGGTTGAACGCCTTCGAGAGCAGGATGCCGGAGACCGACAGCGTCTCCTGCGTGATCGAGGTGAGCTCGGACAGCGACTCCTGCGTGTGCCCCGCGATGCGGGCGCGCACCTGTCCGACGCGGCGCTGCACGAAGATGAGGATCGGCATGAGGAACACCGCGATGAGGGTGAGCCGCCAGTCGATGAGGACCATCGCGACGAGGGCGGAGACGACGGTGACGGCGTTGCCGAGGATGCTCGTCACGGTGTTGGTGAGAACGCCCGACACTCCCCCGACGTCGTTCTGCAGCCGTGACTGGATGACCCCCGTCTTCGTCCGGGTGAAGAAGCCGAGCTCCATGGCCTGCAGATGATCGAACAGGCGCACGCGGAGGTCGCCGGTGACCGCGTTGCCGACCGTCGCCGTCAACCAGGTCTGGAGCACGCCGAGGACGGCCGAGAGGAGGAACAGCCCGATCATCGCGCCGACGAGACGCCAGAGGAGTCCGATGTCGACGCCGGATCCGTCGGTCGGGAACAGCGCCTGGTCGAAGATCTGCTGGACGATCAGCGGCGGGATGACGCCGATCGCGGCACCGGCGATGACGAGGATGCCGGTGAGGACGATGCGCCCCGCGTAGGGGCGGAACATCCGCACAATGCGGGAGCCGAGGTGCGGGATCTCGGGGGCCTCGGCGTTGAGCTTCCGCTGCGCAGCCTCGTCGACGCCACGGAAGCCGCCGCCGCGGCCGCCCATGCCACCCATCCCGCCGACCATGCTCATCAGATCACCGTAGTCGCGTCTTCCGACACGGGGCGCTCAGCCGAGTCCGGAGACGAGATTGATCACCGTCGCGAGGATCACGGCGCCGAACAGATACGCCAGGAGAGTCTGTGCGATGACGATGCGGCGGATCTCGTTCGTCGTCACGTCGGTGTCGGCGACCTGGTAGGTCATGCCGAGACCGACCGAGAAGTAGCCGAAGTCGGAATACTCGGGGTCCGGATCCTGATTGAAGTCGATACCGCGCCTCGCGCCATCGGCATCCGACGAGTAGTAACGGTGGGCGTAGCGCAGCATGTAGTCCACCTGGATGAGCGCCCAGGAACTCGTCACGGCGAGGATCGCGAACACGGCGAGCGGAACGGCGTTCGACGTCGATCCGCGACTGCCGACGAGGACGGCGACCACGGCGCCGAGGCTGATGACGCTGCCGACGACGGCGATGACACGGGCGGCCGCGCGCCCCGGGTCCTCGGATATCGCGTGCTCGCGCGTCTGCGTGGCATCCATCGGCCAGCACACGATGAGGAGCCAGACGACGCTCACGATGGCGATCGCCGTCCATCCCGCGAGGAGCCCCGGCAGCCATCCGAGGATCGGGACGACGATCAGGGACGCGAGGATTCCCGCGGCGACGGATGCGAGACCGCGCCGAAGCACGCGGGAGCGCAGCGGCGAGCGAGACGAGTGGGATGCCATGGCGCGATCGTGCCACCTCGCCGGGGAATAGCGTGTCCGACCCGGCGGTTAGGGTAGAGGTTCGTCCCGGATCTCGGGCACGGCTCCCCCCGAACCACACCACCCGTCCGCATGGCTCCGAGGAGAACCGCATGTCTCACACCTCGACAGGCAACGACTCGACGGCGCAGGCCGGCGAGTCCGCGTCGGTGATCCGACCCGAGGAGAGCCGCATCATCTGGCTGCTGCTCGGGGCGGCCTTCGTCGCGATCCTCAACGAGACCACGATGGGTGTCGCGATCCCCCACCTCATGGGAGATCTCGGGATCAGCGCCATCCAGGCGCAGTGGCTCACCACGGCCTTCATGCTCACCATGGCGGTCGTGATCCCCGCGACGGGGTTCTTGCTGCGCCGCTTCACGACCCGGCAGATGTTCATCGCCGCGATGTCGTTGTTCTCGACGGGAACGCTCATCGCACTTCTCGCGCCCGGATTCGAGGTGCTCGTGGTCGCGCGCGTCGTCCAGGCATCCGGCACCGCCATCATGATGCCGCTGCTCATGACGACGCTCATGACGATCGTGCCGCCCGCCCACCGTGGACGCATGATGGGCCGCGTCTCGATCGTGATGTCGCTCGCGCCGGCGATCGGGCCGACGCTGTCCGGGTTCCTCCTGGACACCCTCAGCTGGCGCTGGATCTTCGGCATCGTGCTGCCGATCGCGCTCGTCGCGCTTTTCGTGGGAGCACGCTGGGTCCACAATCTCGGTGAGACGACCCACGCACGGATCGACGGGCTGTCCGTCGTGCTCTCCGCCTTCGGCTTCGGTGGGGTCGTGTTCGGCCTCAGCCAGATCGGCGGAGCGGCCGCGCACGGCGCAGAGCAAGCCGCCGCGGCGGCTGCGTCGACGACGGCGTTGATCGTCTCGCTCGTCATCGGTGTGATCGCGCTCGCTCTGTTCTTCTGGCGGCAGGTCGTGCTGCAGCGGGAGGACGACGCGTTGCTCGATCTGCGCGTGTTCGGATCGCGCAACTTCGCGTTCGCCATCGCCCAGATGGCGGTGCTGTCGGTCGCGTTCTTCGGCACGATCACCGTGCTGCCGCTGTTCATGCAGCACGCTCTCGGTCTCTCGGCGCTCGACACTGGCCTTGCCGTACTGCCGGGGTCGCTCCTGATGGGCCTCGCCGGTCCCGTCATCGGGCGGGTCTACGATGCTCGGGGAACGACTGTCCTCCTGGTGCCGGGGGCCGTCATCGCCATCGCGATGCTGTGGCTGTTCACGACCTTCTCGCTCAGCACCCCGCTCTGGGTCATCGTCGCGGCGCAGACCGTCCTCTCGCTCGGGCTGGCACTGTCGTTCACTCCCCTGTTCACGGCGTCGCTGGGCTCGCTCGAGCCGAGGTTCTACTCCTACGGTTCGGCCGTCCTCGGTACGGTGCAGCAGGTTGCCGGCGCGGCAGGCATCGCCCTCATGGTGGCCGTCATGTCGGCCGTCTCCGCCAATGCGCAGGCCGGCGGTGCAAGCGAAGCCGCGGGCGAGGCAGCGGGTGCGCACATCGCATTCCTCGTCGCCGCGATCGTCGCGACGCCGCTCATCATCGGAGCCTTCCTCGTGAAGAAGCCCGCGGATGACCTCGGTGAGGGTGCGCCACCGGCGCACTGATCACGTTCGCCGACGCGGCGGTGCTGCGGGCCTGTGCAATGCGTGCGATACGGCTCAGTGGTGGATGACTGCCTTGAGCGCCATCACGATGACGCCGAAGGCCGCGGTGACGAGTGCGCTGCCCAGCCGCGCCCAGACGTTCATGTTCCACCGGGCGACTGCAGACCACCCGAGGGCCGCAAGGAGCACGACGTCGACCCCGAGCGCGGCCCAGATGGCGGTGTCGTCGTCGACGACCTTGACGACGCCGAGAAGCAGAACGGCGACGGGCACGAGTGCCACGGCGAGCATGCCGCTGGAGCGGCGGGCCGCCGTGCGGAGGCTGTCAGCGAAGTTGCCGTGGCCGGCCGCAACCGCCATGTGAGCGAGGGTGCCGGCGTAGACGTGCGCGAGGTAGAAGACGACGACGGTGACGATGACCGTGGACACGACGGCCGCCGAGGCACCTGCGAGCGTGCGTGAGACGACGATCATCCCCGAAACGAGGATGAGTCCGTAGATCGACTCCTCCGTGAGGAGGAGTCGCCCGAGGCGCGTCGCGGCGTATGCGGGAAGCGGAGGTTCCGCGTCGGACGGCTTCTCACTCATGATCCGATCCTCGATCCGTGAGTACCGCGCCTCTCGCTGCCACGATGGCCTTGTCGCGAGCGGGCCTGGACGTGATCAGTTGGTGCTGCAGCACCCGCCACCGCAGCAGGACGCGCCATCGTCGATGGTCGCGATGAGGGTGCTGTCGACCGCCGCAAGGTCCGAGACGGGCTGCAGGGTCGGGGTGGGGAGGTTCGACGTCGCCATATCGCCAGCCTACGCCTCGGCGACGAGTTCGACCTTGAATCGCTCCGCGTTCTCGAAGAACGCCGCGTAGTGTCCTTCTCCGCCGGCGAACGGATGCCTGTCTTCGTAGAGCCGCGCCCACCCATGGTCGGTCGCCGAAGCCCACAGTCGGTCGACGATTGCGCGCGGGCCCGCGTGGAGGGCGAGGTGGCTGAGCCCGGGCATCCGCCGATCGTGTGCACCCGTCAGCGGAGCCGCCGCGACCACGAGATACGTGTCGCCCTTACGCCAACTGCGGCCTTCGGGCCACGTCTGGTACGGCGCGTAGCCGAGTTCGCCGAGCAGCCACGCCCAGGCGGCGGTCGCTGCGGCGAGGTCGGCAGTACGCAGTTCGAGGTGGTGGACGACGCCTGCCGACGCGGGCACGGTGACGTCGATGTCGTTTTCGAGGTTGTGCATGAACTCGAGGCGGATGCCGGCGGCATCCTCTACGAACGACGCGTAGTAGCGGTCGCTGAACCGGGGGTAGAGCTTCGGCTCGCGCACCACGGTCCAGCCTGCGGCGACGGCGACCCCGTGGATGCGGTCGACCTCGACACGGGAGCCGACCTCGAGGGCGAGATGCTGCCACCCGACCCGGCCGTGGACGTGATGGCCGCGCTCGCGTGGGCCGTAGAGGATCAGTTCGGGCTCCCCCGCCCGCCACCAGAAGACCGCGCCGTCACCGTCGCTGCGGGCGAAGCCGAGTGCGCCGAGCACGGCACCGAACTGCGCGGAGGCGCGCGGCAGGTCATCGACCGTGATGCCCAGGTGGTCGACGATCATGCGCGGTCCCGCTCAATGCTCGTCTCACCGTCGACTCGATATGGCGCAGGGACGTGATCTCGCATGGGCCCACCGTAACGGCGGTGACGAACGCAGGAGTTCTGTGCGAGGCGTGTCTCGACGCCGCGCCATTGCGCGGATGGTCACGCGATGCGGCTCGAACTCCTGCGTTCGTCACGGGGTCAGGCCGCGACCGGGCGCGGGGTCCCCGGCGGCGGGCGGCTGCAGGCACCGAGCCGGGCCACCGCGCGGCCGGCTCCGACGCGCCGGCGAGCCACGCCGCCTCTAGCG
>JASCPG010000005.1 GCA_029960085.1 Microbacteriaceae bacterium PS02067
GTGCGGGCTCGACGTCCGCTCCCTCCCCCCCTGATGCGGACGTCAGTGAGGGGCCGAAGGCGTCTTCGGCCCCTCACTTCGGTCATCCCCGCGGCGGCGCGGGTTTGGCGCAGGCATCCCCATGCCGTAGGCTTGATCTTTGGTGTCCGGCTCGGCTGATCCGGCACCACGAACGTGAGCCCTCCACTGGCGCCCTTCGCCTCGCGAAGCACCCCGGAGCGGGATTCACGAACCTCTCCGTTCGAATCAAGAAAGCAGCACTACTGTGACGCGCACCTACACCCCCAAGGCCGGTGAAGTGACCCGTGAGTGGGTCGTCATCGACGCGACCGACGTCGTTCTCGGACGCCTCGCCTCGCACGCCGCCGCGATCCTCCGCGGCAAGAACAAGCCCACCTTCGCCAACCACATCGACACCGGTGACTTCGTGATCGTCGTCAATGCCGAGAAGGTGGCGCTCACGGGCCAGAAGCTCCAGAAGAAGATGGCCTACCGCCACTCCGGCTACCCGGGCGGCCTCAAGGCGACCTCCTACGCCGAGCTCCTCGAGAAGAACCCGGTCCGCGCCGTCGAGAAGGCGATCCGCGGCATGCTCCCGAAGAACAGCCTCGGCCGCCAGCAGCTCTCGAAGCTCAAGGTCTACGTCGGTGCCGAGCACCCGCACGGTGCCCAGCAGCCGACCCCCTACACCTTCGACCAGGTCGCCCAGTAAGCGCCGCCGAGAACAAGGAAACGAACATGGCGAAGATCGCTGACTCCATCGAAGAGACCCCCGAGTCCTACACCACCGAGAGCACGCCCGTCGAGGCCGCTGCCGCGCCGCGCCCCGTGCTCTCCGTCCCCGGTGCGGCCGTCGGCCGCCGCAAGCAGGCCATCGCCCGCGTGCGCCTCGTGCCCGGCTCCGGCACCATCACGGTGAACGGCCGCACGATCGAGGACTACTTCCCGAACAAGCTGCACCAGCAGCTCATCAACGACCCGTTCACGGTCCTCGACCTCGCGGGCGCCTACGACGTCATCGCGCGCATCTCCGGCGGTGGCCCCTCGGGCCAGGCCGGTGCGCTGCGTCTCGGCATCGCGCGTGCGCTCAACGAGATCGACGCCGAGAACAACCGCCCGACCCTGAAGAAGGCCGGCTTCCTCTCGCGCGACGCGCGCGTGAAGGAGCGCAAGAAGGCCGGTCTCAAGAAGGCCCGCAAGGCTCCGCAGTACTCGAAGCGCTAAAGCTTCATGGCGCTGTTCGGAACGGACGGTGTGCGGGGCCTCGCGAACGGCCCCCTCACCGCTGATCTGGCGCTCTCCCTGGCCCAGGCGACTGCCGTCGTCCTGGGCCAGGGGCGTATCGCCGAAGCGCGCAAGGCGGCCGGCAAGCGGCTCACCGCGGTCATCGGACGCGACCCCCGCATCTCGGGGCATTTCCTGTCCGCCGCGGTCGAGGCGGGGCTGGCATCGTCCGGCGTCGACGTGCTCGATGCGGGCACGCTCCCGACGCCGGCCACGGCCTTTCTCATCGGCGACATCGACGCCGACTTCGGTGTCATGATCTCGGCGTCGCACAACCCGGCGCCGGACAACGGCATCAAGATCTTCGCGCGCGGCGGAGTGAAGCTCCCCGACGTCGTCGAGCAGCGCATCGAAGAGGCCATGTCGGGCCCCAAGCTCCAGCCCACGGGCGGAGCCGTGGGCCGCGTCATCCGGTTCGCGGATGCCGAGGATCGCTACGTCATCCATCTGCTCGCCTCCCTGCCGCACCGGCTCGACGGCCTCCACGTCGTCGTCGACTGCGCGCACGGCGCGGCATCCGGCGTCTCGCCCGAGACGTTCCGGAACGCCGGGGCGAAGGTCACCGTCATCGGGGCCGACCCCGACGGCATCAACATCAACGAGGGCGTCGGCTCGACGCACCTCCGGGGTCTCGCGGCGGAAGTCGTGCGCGTGGGCGCCGACATCGGCATCGCGCACGATGGCGACGCCGACCGGTGTCTTGCGGTCGACGCCGACGGAAACGTGATCGACGGCGACCAGATCATGGCGATCCTCGCCGTCTCGATGAAGCAGCGCGGAGTGCTCCGCGAAGACACGCTCGTCGCGACCGTCATGAGCAACCTCGGTCTGCACCGCGCGATGGCCGAGCACGGCATCCACGTCGAGACGACCGCCGTCGGCGACCGCTACGTCCTCGAGCGCATGAACGAAGGCGGGTTCTCGCTCGGCGGTGAGCAGAGCGGCCACGTCATCATGAGCAAGTTCGCCACGACCGGCGACGGCGTGCTCACGGGACTCCACCTGTGCGCCGAGATGGCCCGTACCGGTCGTTCGCTCGCCGATCTGGCATCCGTCATGACGGTCTTCCCGCAGGTGCTCGTCAACGTCCGCGGCGTCGAGCGCTCCCGCGCCGACGACGCCGACGTTCAGGATGCCGTCGCGCGCGCGACGGCGGCTCTCGGGCTCGGTGGACGGGTGCTGCTGCGCCCCTCGGGGACCGAGCCGATGGTCCGCGTGATGGTCGAGGCGACGACGCAGGACGAGGCTCAACGGATCGCCGACGATCTCGCCGACGTCGTCCGGGGCTGATGCCGCTCCCGGCCGATGCCGTGGTGCTCCGCTAGCCTGAAGGCGGGGGTAGGGAGATGTTCGGGGAGATAGAGGTCGTCTCGCTCGTGCGCGAGGCGATCACGCGGGGTGCGCACGAACGGGTCGCCGAGCTGGTCGACGCGTACCCGCTCGAGGTCTGGTTCGGCATGCGTCCGGACGAGTTCCAGCTTGTGGTGGCCGAGGCGTCGCGTTCTCGCGCGGGGCGTACGGGGGCGGTGGCGCTGTTCGCTCCGGTCTTCGTGGCATCCGGGATCGTGGCGGAGCCGCTGTCGCCGGAGGACTCGACGGGCCTCGAGCGAGATCTGCACGTCCTGGCTCAGGCGATCGCCACGCGGATGCACGGACACGCGCCGGAGGCGTGGGCGCGCGTTCGCGGCATCGGACTCGTCACCGATCCGGTCCCTCGCGGCGTCGATCCGACGCGCGGTCTGCGCGCATTCGCGCTCTTCCAAGCAGGCTTCACCGCGTCGCTCGCCGGAGACCTCGGTGAGGCGATGGATCTCTACGCGAAAGCGGAACTGTGCCCCGTGCCGAAGTCACTGGACTTTCTGGGCCGACACGCCCTTGTACGCCACGCGCTCATCCACGCGCTCTGCGGAGATCGCAGTGTCGCGGAGAGGCTCGAGCGCGGGCTGCGCGCGGACGGACGCACCGACAGCTGGGTCGAGCAGGAGATCGACGCGGAGACCGTTCTGCTGCGCTCGCTGCTGCGGCCCGCGGACGAAGCCGAACAGGCATTCGACGCGATCGCCGCCGTCGACGCGACGGCGGTCGGCGAGATGTGGCCGTTCTACCTGCTGGGTGTCTTCCGGCTGGCCTTCATCGCGGGCGACCACCGTCGCATGCTGGGGGTGATCGACTGGTTCGATCGCGCGAACCTTGTCGGAAGCGGCGGTCCGGGCCTTCCCGGGAGCGTCCTGCGTTCTGCTCGGGCCGTCGAAGCTCTCCTCGACGGGGATGCGCGGCGGGCTCGGCGGGCGTTGCGAGGGGCGGACAAGGACCTGTGGGACACGGGCCTGCTCGTCGCCGCGCTGAGCCTTGTCAGCGGCCGCACCGCGCGCGCCGTCCGACAGCTCGAGGAGCTGGCCTCCGGAACCGCACGACTGCGTCAGGCGGAGAACCTGCGGGTGATCTGTCTCGCCATGGCGGCGCGCGCCGACGGTGACGAGGAGCTCGCCCTCGCACGGCTTCGTGGCCTGGCCCCGCATCTCGATCCCTACGCGACCGCGGCTCTGGCCCTGCTCGCGCCCGAGCTGACCGAGGCGGCGTCGACGCGTCTGGAAGGCTGGCCTCGGCCCGCCGCGACGGACAGCGGGCTGAAGGGGCTGCGGGTGCGACCCACGCTGACCGATCGCGAGTTCGACATGCTGAAGGCACTCGCGCGGGGGATGACGCGTGAGCAGACGGCGGAGGCCCTGTTCGTCACCGTCAACACCGTGAAGACGCATCAGCGCTCGCTCTACCGCAAGCTGAATGCGAACGACCGGGCGACAGCGCTCGTCGAAGCGCAGCGGCTCGGCCTTTTATGAGACGGTGTTCATTTTCTGGGTGAATCAGGGGGTGAGTTCCTCGTGCCTTCCGGGCAACCCGGAAGGGGCCCTCGAGTGAGACTGTAGATTCGACTCATCAGCAGCCGAGCGCGGCCTCCCGCGCGGGCTGCGGTCACGCAAGAAGCGCACGCCGCGGTCGGGCCCCCGACGCGTCGAGACGCATCGGCCGGCCTCTGCCAGGGGCAGGCAAGCGTGTCCGCCGCCCGCGATCATGAGGGATTGGGGCCCTCGCCGTGGGAAGCCGCTGAGCGCGAGCCGTTTGCCGGGGGCATATGCGGCACGCTACTGGGGGATACGGATGCCGGGGTGGGCGGGGCGCCGCCGCCCACCCCGGCATCGCGCACGATTCCGTGTCAGGTCGGCTCCGACCAGCTGAGCGATTCGATGTACCGCAGCAGCACGCCTTCACGCAGCGCCCACGGGCTCACCTCGAGTTCGTCGACGCGCAGCATCGTCATCGCGGTGTGCAGCACGACTCCGGCTGCGACGATCTGGAACGTGCGATCGGGCGTGATCCCGGGAAGCTCCTGGCGCGCGGCCGCGGGGATCCGCGCGAGGCGCGGGATCCACGAGTCGAGCGACCCGCGCGGGAGCAGCATGCGTTCGCTGTCCGACCAGCCGGGGGCGGGATAGCCGGCGAGCTTCGCGAGCGAGCGGATAGCCTTCGACGATCCGACGACGTGATTCGGTCGGGGCTGACCCATCATCATCTCCGCGACCGGTTCGAGCGTGGCGCGGGCGTGCTCACGCAGACGCTCCACGGCCTCTTCGCCCGGTGGATCGGTCGGCAGGAACTCGATCGTGGTCCGGCCCGCCCCGAGCGGTAAGGATGCCGCGACGTCGGGGAGCTCGTCCGCTCCCGCGGCGAGCTCGAGCGAGCCGCCGCCGATGTCGAACAGCAGGATCTGCCCCGCCGCCCACCCGAACCAGCGGCGGACCGCGAGGAAGGTGAAACGGGCCTCCGATTCGCCGCCGAGCACCTGCAGGTCCTGACCCAGCGCCGCCTCGATGCGTGCGATCACCTCGGGGCCGTTCGTCGCCTCGCGCACGGCACTCGTTGCCGTCGCGAGGAGTTCGACGACGTTCTCTGCCCTCGCCGTCTCGCGCGCCTGCGCGACGGCATCCACGAGCGCTCGAACGCCGACCTCGCTGATCGAGCCGTCGGGCTCGAGGTACCGCATGAGACGCAGGATCGTTCGCTGACTGGTCGCCGCCTGCGGCCTGCCGCCGGGGTGGACATCGGCGACGAGCAGGTGGACGGTGTTCGATCCGATGTCGAGGACTCCCAAGCGCAAGGGAATCAGGCTAGCGGCGGATAGAGTGGGCGCGATGTCCACCGAGGAGCACACGAACGAGCCGGCCACCGACGTCGCCTCGCTGTACCGCGAGGTCGACCGCGCCGAGTGGGCCGCCCTCGCCTCGGGCATCCGGAATCCGCTGAGCGAGACCGAGGTCGTCCAGCTTCGCGGAATCGGGGACCGGCTCGACCTCACCGAGGTGCGCGAGGTCTACCTGCCCCTCAGTCGTCTGCTGTCGACGTACGCGGAGAACACGAAGCGTCTCGGGGCGGAGACGGCCGCCTTCCTGCGTGAGCCCGACACGACGACCCCGTTCGTCGTGGGCGTGGCCGGCTCGGTCGCGGTCGGGAAGTCCACGATCGCACGCCTGCTGCGCGAGCTCATGAGCCGTTGGCCCGGTACGCCGCGCGTCGAGCTCGTCACGACCGACGGGTTCCTCTACCCGAACGCCGAGCTCGAGCGCCGCGGCATCATGAGCCGCAAGGGGTTTCCCGAGTCCTATGACCGTCGCGCGCTCGTGCGCTTCCTCACCGACGTGAAGTCCGGGGCCGCCGAGGCGCGCGCGCCGTTCTACTCGCACGTGCGCTACGACATCGTGCCCGACGCGTACGTCACGGTGCGCCGCCCCGACGTCGTGATCGTCGAGGGTCTCAACGTGCTGTCGCCGCCTCCGACGCCCAACGACGTCGCCGTGAGCGATCTGTTCGACTTCTCGATCTACGTGGATGCCGGTGCCGACGACATCGCCGGGTGGTACGTCGACCGGTTCCTGGCGCTCCGCGAAGGCGCGTTCTCGAACCCGAGCTCGTTCTTCAACGTGTTCGCCGAGCTCTCCGACGCGGAGGCGGTCGAGACCGCGCTCGGCTACTGGAACGACATCAACCTGCCGAACCTCCGCGAGAACGTCGAACCCACCAAGCACCGCGCGACGCTCGTGCTCGGAAAGGCCGCCGACCACACCGTGAAGTCCGTCCTCCTGCGGAAGCTCTGACGCCCCTCGGCCTTCGATCGCCAGTTCGTGCGGGTATGTGGCATCCATTCCCGCGTGTACTGGCAAATGAACGGCGCACATCATGCGCGGGAGGCGTCAGCGCCGCTCGTCGAGGGCATCGACGAGATGCTCGGCGATCGCGAGTGAGGATGTCGCGCCGGGGGACGGGGCGTTGCGCACCAGGGTGGTGGAGCTCGTCTCGTCGATCGCGAAGTCGTCGAGCAGGCGCCCGGAGGCATCCATCGCCTGCGCGCGGATGCCACGGACGAGGCGCCTCGCGCGGGCGCCCTCGAGGGCGGGGACGTAGCGCTGCGCCTCCTGCAGGAAGAAGCGCTGCGAGAGCACCGTCCGGGCTTCGCGCACCGCGCTGCCCGCGTTCGCGGCGGAGAAGCGCCAGAACGCGCCGTCGGTCAGCGTCGCCGCAAGATCCCGGGGTGAGAGCCCCAATCCCCGGTATCCCTCGCGTGACAGCGACAGGAAGGCGTTGGGCCCCACGGTCATCTCGCCATCGTGGCGCTTCGTGAGGTGCACGCCGAGGAAGGGGTACCTCGGATCGGGCACGGGGTACACGAGTCCCTGCAGGATGTCGCGGTACGCGGATTCGAGCAGGAAGTACTGTCCGAAGAACGGCACGATGCTGGGATGCCGGTCGCCGCCGGAGCGGCGCGCGACGCGGTCCGACTGGAGCCCCGCGCACACGAAGACGTGATCGGCGCTCATCGGACCGGCATCCGTGTGGACCGTCGCCCGCCCGGAGCCCCGCTCGACACCCGTCACCTCGCGGCCGAACTCGACGCGTCCGCCCGCCGCCGTGATGTCCTCGATGAGCGCGCGCGTCACGGCGGCGTAGTCGGTGATCGCCGTGGTGGGGGACACGAGCGCCGCCTGTCCGACGGCTTGCGGCTCGATGTCGCGGATGCCGGCCGCATCCGTCAGACGGACGCCCGGCACCCCGTTGGCCTGCGCACGCTCGTGGATGTGTTGCAGACGCGCCTCCTCCGCATCGTCGAGGGCGACGACGAGCTTGCCGCACTCGACATAGGGGAGCGACTTCTCGTCGCAGAAGTCCTTCAGCAGCGACACGCCGCGGCGGCACAGCCGGGCCTTGAGGCCGCCGGGCTCGTAGTAGAGGCCGGCGTGGACGACGCCCGAGTTGTGGCCCGTCTGGTGCGCGGCCGCGCGGTCCTCCTTCTCGAGGACCGTGACACTGCTCGACGGGAACCGTCGGGTCAGCTCTCGGCCGACGGCGGCGCCGAGGATCCCGGCACCCACCACGACGAACGACTGCGTCGACGTGCCGCCGGCGCTCATGCGACGAGGCTCAGCGTCTCGCCGTCCTGGGCATAGCGCTCCCCGGTGTCGGGGCAGACCCAGAGGTCGCCTTCTGCGGCGAGCGGATGCCCGGTGCGCCCGACCCAGCCGATGCGGCGGGCAGGTACGCCCACCACCAATGCGTGAGCGGGGACGTCCTTCGTGACCACCGCGCCGGCGGCGACGAGCGCCCACTCGCCGACGCTCACCGGAGCGACGCACACCGCGCGGGCACCGATGGACGCGCCGCGCCCCACGGTCACGGCCACGGCGTGCCAGTCGTCGGTGCCCTTCGGCGAGCCGTCGGGGTTCGCCGCGCGCGGGTACTCGTCGTTCGTGAGCACCGCGGCAGGTCCGATGAAGACACCGTCGCCGAGCACCGCGGGCTCGTACACCAGCGCGTAGTTCTGCACCTTGCAGGCATCCCCCAGAACCACCCCAGGGCCGATGTAGGCGCCGCGGCCGATGTTGCAGTCGGCGCCGAGTCGCGCATCCTCGCGGACCTGGGCGAGGTGCCAGACCCGGGTGCGTGCGCCGAGCGTCGCGCGCTCGTCGACATCGGCGGACGGTTGGACGATCGGGGCGTCGGGCGTGGACATGGCTTCCTTCCTCATGCGGCAGCGCCGCGGGCGTCGTGTTCCGGTCAGTATTGTGCCAGGCCGCCGATCGTCGCTACACTTTGGATCGGGGAACCCGGATATGTCCGTGCCGCTTGGGGTGCACGGACAGATCGGCGAGTGATCGTCGATCGGTGTCACGGGCGATTGAGCCTGACCGGCCGATGAGGCGGTCAGGTGACTGGGGAATGAGAATATGGGGACTTCTCAGCGCGGCGTCTACGTCGGCAAGGCGCGATGGCGGAGGGCGGCGGCGATGCTCGGCGCCGCCGCCGTGCTCGTCGCGACGCTCGTGGTCACGTCACAGCCTGACCAGGCGACGGCGGCGAGCCCGTGCGGTGCCGGCATCAACGCCATCGCGTGCGAGAACCGTCAGCCGGGCACTGATCCGTCGGTGTGGGACATCGACGGCGCCGGCGACCCGTCGATCCAGGGGTTCGCGACCGACATCTCGGTCAACGCGGGCAATCGCATCGATTTCAAGATCGACACCCCGGCCTCGAACTACACGATCGACATCTACCGCACGGGCTGGTACCAAGGACTCGGCGCCCGTCACATCGCCTCCGTCACGCCGTCGGCAACGCTGCCTCAGCGCCAGCCGGAGTGCATCACAGATGTGACCACGGAGCTCTACGACTGCGGTACGTGGGGGGTGTCGGCGTCGTGGAACGTCCCCACCACGGCCGTCTCGGGCGTGTACATCGCTTCGCTCAAGCGAACCGACACCGGTGGCCAGAGCCACATCATCTTCATCGTCCGCAACGACGGCAATCGCTCGGATGTGGTCTTCCAGACCTCCGACACGAGCTGGCAGGCGTACAACACGTACGGCGGTGCGAGCTTCTACCAGGGTGCGGCCAACGGTCGCGGCTACAAGCTCAGCTACAACCGGCCGTTCGCCACACGCAACTGGGTGCAGGGGCGGGACTTCTACTTCAGCTCCGAGTACGCGACCGTGCGCTTCATGGAGCGCAACGGCTACGACGTCTCCTACGTGTCCGGTATCGACTCCGCTCGCTATGGCGGCGAACTGCTCAACCACAAGGTGTTCATGTCGGTCGGGCACGACGAGTACTGGTCGGGAGCGCAGCGCGCGAACGTCGAGGCAGCGCGCGACGCAGGCGTGAACCTGCAGTTCCTGAGCGGGAACGAGGCATACTGGCGCGTGCGGTGGGAACCCTCGGCGGATTCATCCCACACGGACTACCGGACCCTCGTGTCGTACAAGGAGACCTGGGGCAATGCCGCCAACAAGGGCGGCGGCAAGATCGACCCGTCGCCGGAGTGGACCGGCACATGGCGCGATCCGCGATTCGCCGACAGTTCGACCGGGGGCCACCTTCCGGAGAATGCGCTCACCGGCACCATGTACATGGCCAACAACTCCGACCTCCCGGTCACCGTCTCGGCCGCCGAAGGCAAGACACGGCTGTGGCGCAACACGCCGCTTGCATCCATGGCATCCGGAACGACGACCGCTCTGGCGCCGCACACGGTCGGCTACGAGTCCAATGAGGACATCGACAACGGGTTCCGGCCCGCAGGGCTGATCCGGCTGTCGACGACGGTCGGGGCGACGCCGGAGTATCTGACTGACTACGGCAATGTGGTCGTGGCGGGTACGACGACGCATCACCTGACGCTGTACCGCGCCTCGAGCGGCGCACTCGTCTTCTCGGCGGGTAGCGTTCAGTGGGGCTGGGGGCTCGACGCCGAACACGACGGCGACGGTGCCGCCGCGGACAGCCGCATGCAGCAGGCGCAGGTGAACCTGTTCGCCGACATGGGCGCGCAGCCGACCACCCTGATGTCGACGCTCAAGGCGGCGACTGCGAGCTCCGACCGGACCAACCCGACCGTGAGCTTCACATCGCCGGCAGCGGGGGCATCACTGGCATCCGACTCCAACATCACCGTCACCGGCACCGCCGCCGACGTCGGGGGCGTCGTCGCGGGTGTCGAGGTCTCGCTCGACGGAGGGCAGAGCTGGCACCCGGCCACAGGGACCACCCAGTGGTCCTATTCGGGTGTGCTCCGCGGCTCGGGTGCGGCGAGCATCCGCGCCCGCGCGATCGACGACAGCGCAAACTTCGATCGCGCCGGAACCTCGCTGGCGGTCACCGCGGCCGGTCCCTACACCTTCTTCGGGTCGGCCGTTCCGGCGACCGCTTCGGCCGATGACAGCGACCCGGTCGAGCTCGGGCTGCGCTTCACGCCGGAATCCGACGGCTTCGTCACGGGCGTTCGGTTCTTCAAGGGCGGCGCGAACACGGGTACCCACGTCGGCTCGCTCTGGGGCCCCGACGGCACGCGGATGGGAACCGTCACGTTCACCAACGAGACGGCCACGGGATGGCAGACGGCGACGTTCGCCTTGCCGATCACGGTGACGGCAGGACAGACCTACACGGTCTCCTACACGGCGCCGAAGGGCGGCTACGCGATGCAGGCGCGCTACTGGCCCTACGCCGCGACGCCGGCGTCGCCGCTCTCGGTCGGCACCGGCCTCGGAGTGGACGCGCCCGGTGTGTTCGGGGCGGCCGGTGCCCGCCCGACCGCAGTGTGGTTCGATTCCAACTACTTCGTCGACGTCGTGTTCTCGAGCTCGGACACCTCGCCGTTGCGGGTGCTGTCGCGTACCCCCGCAGCCGATGCAGGCAGCGTGGACCCGTCCGCAACCATCGCGCTCACTCTCAGTCGCGCGGCCGATCCTGCGACGGTCGGCCTCGCCGTCGCCGACAGCTCCGGCAGGGCCGCGGCCGGCAACGTGACCTACGACGCCGCATCCCGCTCGATCCGCTTCAGCCCGAGTACGCCGCTCGCGCCGCAGACGAAGTACACGGTGACCCCTTCCGCAAAAGATGCCTCGGGCCGCGCCCTCGAGAGTGGGGCGGCATGGTCGTTCACGACGAGGGGAGCGGATCTGCCCGAGGGCACGTGTCCGTGCAGTCTGTTCCCGGAGAGCACGGTGCCCGCGATCGCATCGACGGCCGATCCAGATGCCGTCACGCTCGGCGTGAAGGTCACGGTAGGCGCGTCGGGTACCGTCTCCGGCCTGCGCTACTACAAGGGGCGGGCGAACACCGGAACGCACGTCGGCATCCTGTGGAGTGCGACCGGCTCCGAACTGGCGCGTGCCACCTTCACCGATGACACGGCGGAGGGCTGGCAGGTCGCCACCTTCAGCACTCCCGTCTCGGTCGCTGCCGGCACCACGGTCGTGGCGTCGTACACCGCTCCCGCCGGTGGATACGCCGTGACCACCGGTCGGTTCGCGTCGCCGTACGCTCGCGGCCCCCTGTCCGTCCCTGCCAACGGAGCGGTGTACACCTACACGGGCGGGTTCCCGACATCGCCCTCGAGCACCGACTACGGCGTGGACCTCGTCTTCCAGACCGGGCCGGCGGCTCCGACCGTCGTATCCCTGTCGCCGGCCGCGGGTGCCACCGGCGTCGCCACCGACGCCGTGGTGTCGGTGAGCTTCTCGACACCCGTGAAGCCGATCAACGGGGCCACCGTCACGAGCGGGGGAGCGGCAGTCGCAGGATCTTGGTCGCTGGATGCCACGGCGACGACGGCGACCTTCTCGCCGACGAGTGCTTTGCCTGCGGGCGCCCAGATCGCGGTCTCGCTCACGGGCATCCGCTCCACCGAAGGCGTCGCGGGAACGGATGTGTCGTGGTCCTTTGAGACTCGGGCGAACGAAGCCGTCACGCGGTTCTTCTCCGGCGCCGTTCCTCCGCAGGTCGATGCCGATGCATCGCCGGTCGAGTTGGGGCTCGCCTTCCAGACCTCGACCGCCGGCGAGGTGCGCGCGATCCGCTTCTACAAGGCGACCGGCAACGGCGGTGTGCACACGGGCAGCCTCTGGGGGCCGAACGGTCAGCGGCTCGCGACGGTCACCTTCGCGAACGAGACGGCGACCGGATGGCAGAGCGCGACCCTGGACAGCCCGGTCACGATCACGCCCGGCGCCGTCTACACCGTGTCGTACTTCGCTCCGCAGGGGCATCCGTCGTATGCAAGCGGGGCACTGGCGGGGTCCGTCACAAGTGGTCCCCTCTCGACGATCGCCGGCAACAACGGCCGTTATCGCTACGGCAACGGCGGAGTCGTGCCGACGCAGTCGTGGCAGTCGTCCAACTACTTCGTCGATGTGGAGTTCGTCGCCAGCACCAACGCGGTGCAGGTGACGAGCACGTCGCCCGAGCGCGGCGCAGGCGCGGTCGCCACGACCGTGACGCAGGTGACGGCGACGCTCGTCGGGGCGACGGCTTCGTCGGCCCCGACGCTCACCGTGGCGGGGTCGAGTGGTTCGGTTGCGGGGACGTCATCGTTCACTCCGTCCTCCGGTCTGCTGTCCTTCACTCCGAGCGCGGCGCTGCCCGCCGAGACTTCCTTCACCGCGACCGTCCGCCTCGGATCCTCGACGCTGGACACCTGGCAGTTCACGACCGCGCCGGCAGTGCAGACGCTGTTCGGGGATGAGACACCGAATGTGGCCGTGACCACCGACACCGATCCCGTCGAGGTCGGCACCGCGTTCACCGTTTCGCAGCCGGGCTCGGTCACGGCGCTGCGGTTCTACAAGGGTTCGACCAACACGGGCAGCCATCGCGGGTCGCTGTGGAGCGCCGACGGGACCTTGCTTGCGCAGGTGGCCTTCACGGGTGAGACCGCGTCGGGGTGGCAGCGCGCTGAACTCGCGACACCGGTGATGCTGGTGCCCGGTCAGCGCTACGTGGTGTCGTACTTCTCGAGCACGGGGCGATACGCCTACACGACCGCGTACTTCAACACGGAGCGGACGTCGGCCTTCATCAGCGCACCGGCCGGCGCGAACGGTCTCTATGCGTACGGCCCGAACGGTGGGTTCCCGACGGGATCATTCCGGTCGACGGCGTACTTCGTGGATGCGGAGATCCGCTTCACCGCGACAGGGGGCGGGACTGCGGCGCCGAGCGCGACGCCGACGCCGACTGCGACGCCCACGCCCACGCCCACGCCGACGCCGACTGCGACGCCCACGCCCACGCCCACGCCGACGCCGACTGCGACGCCGACGCCGACTGCGACGCCTACGCCGACTGCGACGCCGACGCCGACGCCCACGCCGACCCCGCCCGCCGTCAGTTCGGCGGCCCCGGCTGGAGGGGCCACGGACGTCGCTCCGACCGCGACGGTCGCAGCGACCTTCGATCGCGACGCGAGCAGCCCGCAGATCGCCGTCACCCGCGGTTCGACGGCGATCGCCGGTGCCACCGCGTACGATGCGTCGACCCGGACGGCCACCTTCACTCCGACCGCGCCCCTCGAGTGGGCGACGGACTTCGCGGTGCGCGTCACGAGCGGTGGCGCGGCGGTCACGGGCGGTCAGTGGAGCTTCCGCACTGCGGATGCCCCTCGGGTACTCACCGCCCAGACGATCTTCGGAGACGCAACCCCGCAGAATCCCTGGTGGAACGATCCGGACTCCGTTCAGGTCGCGACACGCTTCAGCGTGAGCACCGCCGGATCGGCGACTGGCATCCGCTTCTACAAGGGCGATGCGAACGCGGGTGTGCACACGGGGTATCTGTGGAAGGCCGACGGCACTCTTCTCTCTCAGATCCAGTTCTCGGGAGAGACGGCGTCGGGGTGGCAGCAGATGTCCTTCACGACGCCCGTCCATCTCGAGCCCGGGGTCGAATACCGAGTCGGACTGCACAGCACCACGGGGCGCTATGCCGTCGATCTCGGAGCGCTGGCGCAGCCGACGACGTCGGGGGTGTTCAGCACACCGGCCAACGGGTCCGCGTACACCTATTCGACGGGCTTCCCGGACAGCACGAGTACACACAACTACTGGGTCGACGTCACGTTCACGCCGAACCCGTAGCGACGAGACGAACGGCATCTGTGCACTGGGGAGGAAGCACAATGGCAGAGAAGATGAAGGCAGTGGTCGTGGGGGCCGGGTACTGGGGGCCCAACCTCGCGCGCAACTTCCGCGCGAGCGCTGATTGGGACCTCGCGGGCATCTGCGATCTCGACGAGGATCGCGCCCAGGCCGTGGCGAACGGCGTCGGCGGCGTACCGGTGTGGACTCGGCTCGACGACGTCCTCGCGGACCCCGACGTGGATGCCATCGCGATCGCGACACCCGCGCGGACCCATCATCCGATCACCCTTGCGGCGCTGGATGCCGGCAAGCACGTCATGGTCGAGAAGCCCCTGGCCGACACCATCGCGCGCGGGGAGGAGATGGTGACGCGTGCCGAAGAGTGCGGTCTCGTCCTGATGGCCGATCACACCTACTGCTACACTCCCGCGGTCCTCAAGATCCGCGAGATCATCGCCGACGGGGGCCTCGGCGACATCCTCTTCGTCGACAGCACGCGCATCAACCTCGGGCTCATCCAGCCCGACGTCGACGTGTTCTGGGACCTCGCCCCGCACGACCTGTCGATCATGGACTTCGTGCTTCCCGGCGGGCTCGACACGTCGTCGGTGTCCGCGCACGGCTCCGACCCGCTGCGCACCGGCAAGGCCTGCGTCGGCTACCTCGCGATGCCGTTGCAGGGCGGCGCGATGGCGCACGTCAACGTCAACTGGCTGAGCCCGACCAAGATCCGGCAGATGGTCATCGGCGGCACGAAGCGCACGCTCGTCTGGGACGACCTCAATCCGCAGCAGCGCATCAGCGTCTACGACCGCGGTGTCGACATCGACGCCGTGTCCAAGGAGACGACTCTGGACCGTCGCGCCGCGAACATCTCGTACCGTCTCGGCGACACCTGGTCGCCCGCGCTCGAGGAGCGTGAGGCCCTCGGCGGTGTCGTGGCGGAGTTCGCCGCGGCCATCCGCGAGTCGCGCCCCGCACGCACGAGCGGTGACGCGGGCATGCGGGTGCTGTCCGTCCTCGACGCGGCGCAGCGCAGCCTCGCGGCGGGGGGAGCCCCCGCCCCGATGAATCTCGACATCCCACCCCACACGTCTCGCAGAACGGCAGCAGCATGACCCAGCTCGAAGGAACCCGTGTTCTCGTCACCGGCGGCGCCGGGACGATCGGCTCCACCCTCGTCGACCAACTCCTCGACGCCGGGGCCGCCCAGGTGAACGTCCTCGACAACCTCGTCCGGGGCCGGCGGGCGAACCTCGACGCCGCGCTGGCCACCGGCCGCGTCGAACTCATCGACGGCGACGTCCGCGACGCCAAGCTCGTCGACGACCTCACCGCCGACGCCGATATCGTCTTCCATCAGGCGGCGATCCGCATCACGCAGTGCGCCGAGGAGCCGCGTCTGGCGCTCGAGGTCCTCGTCGACGGGACGTTCAACGTCGTCGAGTCCGCGGCGCGGCACAAGGTCCGAAAGCTCATCGCGGCTTCCAGCGCGTCCGTCTACGGCATGGCTGAGACGTTCCCGACGGACGAGCGTCATCACCACGAGAACAACGACACGATCTACGGCGCCTCGAAGACCTTCAACGAGGGCCTGGTCCGCAGCTTCCGTGCCATGCAGGGACTGGACTACGTCCTGCTGCGCTATTTCAACGTCTACGGCCCGCGCATGGACGTGCACGGACTGTACACCGAGGTGCTCGTGCGCTGGATGGAGCGCATCGCCGACGGCCGCCCGCCGCTGATCTTCGGCGACGGCAACCAGACGATGGACTTCGTCTGCGTGCCCGACATCGCACGTGCCAACGTCCTTGCCGCGGGAAGCGACGTCGTGGAGGGCACGTACAACGTCGCGAGCGGCACCGAGACGAGCCTTCTCGAGCTCGCGCAGGCGCTCCTGCGCGTGATGGATGCCGAGGAACTGGGTGTCGAGCACGGCCCCGAGCGCGCGGTCAACGGTGTGGTCAGGCGCCTCGCCGACACGAGCGCCGCTCGTGACGACCTCGGGTTCGAGGCGGAGATCGGCCTTGAAGACGGTCTGCGGCAGCTCGTCGAGTGGTGGCGTCCGCTCCGCGAGGAGATCGCCGCCGGCCGAAGCCTGGTGACGACATGACCGACCGCATCAACGTGATGATCCCCTGGCTGGGCCAGGAGGAGGCGGACGCCGTCGCCGAGGCGATCGCGTCCGGTTGGGTCGCGCAGGGCCCGCGCGTCGCCCGCTTCGAGGAGGAGTTCGCCGAGGCGATGCAGGCGTCGTACGCGGTCGCGACGAGCAGCTGCACGACCGCCCTGCATCTGGCCCTCATCGTTGCCGGGATCGGACCCGGCGACGAGGTGATCGTGCCGTCCTTCTCGTTCATCGCGACGACGAATGCCGTCGCCTACGTGGGCGCCACTCCCGTGTTCGTCGACGTCGACCTCGAGACGGGCAACATGACGGCCGCAGGCTTCCAGAACGCCCTGACGTCCGCGACCCGCGCCGTCATCGTCGTCGACCAGGGCGGGGTGCCGGTGGACCTCGACCCCATCCGCGAGGTCGCCGACCCGCTCGGCATCGTGGTGATCGAGGATGCCGCGTGCGGCGCCGGTTCGACCTACCGGGGTCGCCCCGTCGGCGCAGGGGCGGACATCGCGGCCTGGTCGTTCCACCCGCGCAAGCTCCTCACGACGGGGGAGGGCGGGATGATCACGACGTCGCGCGCCGACTGGGCGGCGCGCGCGCGTCGTCTTCGCGAGCACGCCATGACCGTGTCGGCCGCGGATCGCCACCTGAGCGTGCTGCCGCCCGCAGAGGAGTACTCCGAGGTCGGGTTCAACTTCCGCATGACGGACCTGCAGGCCGCGGTGGGGCTCGTGCAGCTGCGCAAGCTCCCTGCCATCGTCGCCCGACGTCGCGAGATCGCCACGCGCTACCGCGCCGGCATCCGCGGTGTCGACGGGCTTCGCACCGTCGGCGACCCCGACTACGGGACCGGCAACGTGCAGTCCTTCTGGGTGGAGGTGCAGGACAGCTATCCGACGGATCGTGACGGGCTGCTCGTCGCGCTCGCCGAAGCGGACATCTCGGCGCGTCGGGGCATCATGTCCACGCACCGTCAGCCGCCCTATCGTGACCTGGCCGCAGCCGGTTCCCTCCCGAACACGGAGCACCTCACGGACAACACGCTGATCCTGCCCGTCTACCACACGCTCTCGAACGCGGATCAAGACAGGGTGATCGCGGTCCTGCGAGATCCGCTGAAAGAGGCCATCGGATGACCGCCGGGCTGCTCCTTGTGGGGGCGAGTGGCCTGGCTCGTGAAGTCCTCGCGGCGGGGATCACCGGTGTCGTCGGCATCATCGACGACGACGTGGAGCGCCACGGGAGCGAGATCGCCGGTGTGCCCGTGCTGGGCGGTACCGCCCTCGCGGCGACGAGCGAGGATCAACTGCTCCTGTGCATCGGCCCGAGCGCGGTGCGCCGCGAAGTCGCACGTCGGCTCATGCGTGCAGGTGTCGACGATGACCGCTTCGAGACGTTCGTCGCGCGTACCGCGCGGATCGGTCGGACGTGTGATGTCGGGCCCGGTTCGATCGTCCTCGACGGGGTCGTCGTCACCGCTGATGCGCGCCTCGGGCAGCACGTCGTGGTGATGCCGAACTGTACGATCACGCACGACGACGAACTCGGCGACTTCGCGACTCTCGCGGCCGGTGTCGCCTTGGGCGGTAGCGTGCACGTCGGCAAGCGTGCCTACGTGGGGATGAACGCCTCGGTTCGCCAGGGTGTGATGATCGGGAACGATGCCACCATCGGCATGGGTGCGGTCGTGTTGCACGACGTGCCCGAGGGAGAGACGTGGGCCGGTGTTCCGGCGAGACGATTGGGGAGAGCAGATGACTGAGCAGACGATCACACAGCAGGCGGTTCCGTTCCTCGACCTTGCCGCACAGCAAGCGGAAGTGATGGACGACGTGCTCCCTGTGTGGCAGCGCCAGCTCACGGACGCGGCTTTCATCGGCGGCGCGGAGGTCGCCGCGTTCGAGCGCGAATACGCCGACTACATCGGCACCGGTCACGTCGTCGGCGTCTCGAACGGCACGGATGCCCTCGAGCTGGCGTTCCGCGCCGTCGGCGTCGCTTCCGGCGATGAGGTCATCATGCCGGCCAACACGTTCATCGCGACGGCTGAGGCCGTCTCGCGCATCGGCGCTGTCCCGGTGTTCGTGGATGTCGACGACGCGCACCTGCTCATCGACCCGGATGCGATCGACGCCGCGGTGACGACCCGCACGCGTGCCATCGTCCCCGTGCACCTCTTCGGGCAGACGGCTCCCATGGCCGAGGTCGCGGCGATCGCCGACCGCCATGGTCTCGCCGTCGTGGAGGACGCGGCCCAGGCGCAGGGCGCTTCCGGTCCCGCGGGACGCGCGGGCGCCCTCGGGCGCGTCGCGGCGACGAGTTTCTACCCCGGCAAGAACCTCGGCGCAGCCGGCGATGCCGGGGCCGTCATGACCGATGACGAGGGGCTCGCGGACGTCGTCCGGAACCTCGCCGCGCACGGCAGCTCCGTCAAGTACGTGCATGACCGCATCGGCATGAACGCCCGTCTGGATGCTGTCCAGGCGACGGTGCTGCGTGCGAAGCTGCGGCGGCTCGAGGGGTGGAACACCTCGCGCCGGGCGGCGGCGGCCCGCTACGCGGGCCTCCTCGGCGACATCGCGGGGGTGCGTCTGCCGGAGGTGCGCGAGGGCAACACCGACGTCTGGCACCTCTATGTCGTCCGCGTCGCGGAGCGGGACCGCGTGCTCGCAGAACTCGGCGCAGCGGGGGTGGGCGCGGGCATCCACTACCCGACCGTCGTTCCGCTCACCGAGGCATACGCCGGGCTGGGGCACCGCCCGGGCGAGTTCCCCGTCGCCGAAGCGGCCGCGGCATCGATCCTCTCGCTTCCGATGTTCCCGCACCTCACCGAAGCGCAGCAGGCGCGGGTGGCAGAGATGCTTCGACGCAGCCTCGACGGCGACGGGTCATGATCGGCAGCGGGGAAGGCGGCCGCGTGCGGGTGCTCGTCGCCCCGCACAACTTCGAGCTCGGCGGCAGCCAGCTCAACGCGCTCGAGCTCGTCGAGAAGATGTCGACCGATCCCCGGTTCGAGTTCGTGTTGTATGCGCCGGACGGCATCCTCGTCGAGCGTGCCCGCAAGCTCGGCATCGAGATACACCTCACCCGGTTGCGTGACCAGGGGGCATCCGTGCGTCGGATGCGGGAACTGTCGCGGATCGTGCGCGACCGTCGAATCGACCTCGTGCACGCCTACGAGTGGATGCCGACGGTGGATGCCGCGTTCGCGGTCGCGTGGCGACGGGGGGTCCCCGTGCTCTCCACAGTCCTGTCGATGGACTATCCGTACCTTCTGCCCGCGTCCGTTCCGCTCGTCCTCGGAACGAGGTCGCTCGTCGCGCGTGCGCTCGGTGAGGGCCGCGAGGCGTACCTCCTGGAGCCGCCGGTGGACACCGAGCTGTTCCGTTCCGACGCATTGGCGGATGATGTCGTGCTCGAGGCTCGACGCGAGTGCGGCGCGGGTCCCGATGACGACCTCGTCGTGGTCGTCGGGCGTCTCGTGCAGCTGCTGAAGCTCGAGGGCCTGCTCACCCTCATCGAAGCGGTCGGGCGCCTGGCGCGCACGCGTCCCGTGCGTCTCGCCGTCGTCGGCGACGGACCCGAGCGCGTCACCGTCGAAGCGGCGGTTCGCCGGGCGAATGCCGAGGCCGGGACTGCGGCGGTGCGATTGCTCGGTGCCCGCTACGACCCGCTGCCGTACTACCTCGCAGCCGACATCGCGGTGGGCATGGGCGGTTCGGCCCTCCGCGCGATGGCCGTCGAACGGCCGCTTCTGGTCCAGGGAGAAGCCGGATTCTGGGATGTGGTCGACGCGGAGAGCATCCCCGTCTTCCTCGAACAGGGCTGGTACGGCGTCGGCGATGGGCGCGACGCCACGGACAGATGCGCCCACGAGCTCGCGCACCTGCTCGATCTCAGCGTCGCGCAGCGGGCCGAACTCGCCCGTGCGGGCCGCCGTCTCGTCGTCGAGGAATACAGCCTCGACGTCGCCGCGCGACGCCTCGCCGACCGCTATCTGGGCACTCTCGCGGCGCCGCCGCGCCTGCGCGAGCGTGTCTTCGGGCCCCTGCGACTGGGGCTCGAGCTGGTCAAGTCCTCACTGTCGGTGCGGATCCCGGCGCTCCGACGGTGGTCACGTCGACTGCGCGGACGGCCGGTGGCGCCGTCGGCCCCGCGGACGGAGGACGCAGCACGCGCCGTCTCGGTGGTGATCCCGTGCCACAACTATGTGGACTACCTCGATCAAGCCATCCGTTCCGCACTCGAGCAGGACGGTGTCTGCGTCGATGTCACGATCATCGACGACGGGTCCACCGATGGGAGCGTCGACATCGCGCGCAGGTGGGCCGAGCGGGATGACCGGGTGCGGCTCGTCGCCCACGAGCGAAATCGGGGGCACATCGCCACCTTCAACGAAGCGCTCGACGCCGCCACCGCGCCATACGTCATGAAGCTCGATGCCGACGACGTGCTCACTCCCGGTTCGCTGCGCCGCGCGGTGGACGTGTTGGAGGCGTGCCCGACGGTCGCGTTCGTCTACGGGCAGGTTCAGCATGTGCGTGGGCCGCTGCCGCAGGTGCCCGATGTCGCGACCCCCTCGTGGCGTCTCGTGTCCGGCGAGAGCTGGATCCGCACCGTGGCGCGCCATCGCGGGAGGAACCCCATCTCCCAGCCGGAGATCGTCATCCGCCGATCGCTCCTCGAGCGGGCAGGCGGACATCGGGCCGAGGTGCCCGGCACGAGCGACCTCCACCTGTGGCTGCGCCTCGCATCGCTCGGCGACGTCGCCTGGATCCGCAACGCGGTGCAGGGCCTGTACCGGGTGCACGGTGCGAGTATGCGCGCCACGATCCACTCGGGGCTGCTCCACGACGTCCGGGCGCGCCGCGATGCGTTCGAGCTCTTCCTCGCCGAACGGGGCGGCCCGCTTGCGGATGATCCCGCCTTCGCGCGGTCGGTGCGGCACGGGCTCGCGAGGGATGCGCTCACGAACGCGTTCCTCGACGTCGAGGCAGGGCATGACCCTCAGCCGCTGTTGGACGAGGCGGTCTCGCTGGACCCGTCCGTCCGCCGCACGATCGCGTGGTGGATGATGTCGCGCCAGCGAGGTCGGGGAGCCTCCGCCGCTCTGACGACCCGTCTCGGGCGCTTCGCCCGACAGATGTCGGCTCGGTGGCGCTGGCACCGCCAGAGACTGTTCGGGCAGTAGGCGGCCGCGATGATCAACGCAGAATCAGGGCAGCCGTCCGACCCGGTGCAGGCATCGCTCGACGAGCTGGCCGTCGACAGCGTCATGGCCGAACGCGTCGAGGAAGAGCGCGCGGAGGAATCCGGCGCGGCCGCGGATGAGAGCATCGGGCGCCAGGCGACAGCCGGGGTGTTCTGGCTGACCGCGCAGCGGTGGGCCATCCGTCTGCTCGGCTTCGTGACGATCGCCGTCCTCACGCGCCTCCTGTCGCCCGAGGACTTCGGGACGGTCGCGGCCGCGTCGACGGTGCTGCCGTTCTTCTTCCTCATCGCCGATCTCGGGTTCGCCGCCTACATCGTCCAGGTGAAGGATGCCGACCGGCGCATGCTCAGTACGGCGTTCTGGTTCTCTCTCATCGCCGGCGTGCTGCTGTGCGCGGTGATGGTCGCGATCGCGCCGTTGCTCGGTGTGGTCTTCCACGATGAGCGCGTGACCCCCGTGCTGCAGTCGCTCTCGCTGTGGGTGGTGCTGACCGCGTTCGGGTCGGTCCCGATGGCGCTGCTGCGCCGGCGCATGCAGTTCCGGATCCTCGCACTGCAGGGGGCGGTGGCCGCCGTCATCGCGCAGGTGGTGGCGATGGCCGTCGCATTCGCCGGTCTCGGAGTGTGGGCGCTCGTGGCGCAGAGCCTCGTGGCCCCGGCCGTGACCACTCTGCTGGCGTGGATCACGTCCCGCTGGCGTCCGGCGATGCTCTTCTCCTGGCGGGAGTTCCGCGTCATGGCGGGCTTCGGCGGTCAGGTTCTCGGGGTCGAATTCGTCGCGATGCTCCGTGCGTGGGGTGAGGCCGCCGTCATCTCGGGCACGCTGGGCATCGCCGCGCTCGGCTACATGAGCATCGCGCAACGCCTCGTGCAGGTCGTCCAGGACCTCACGGGCAGCGCGATCGTCCCCGTGACGACGGTCGCCTTCGCCAAGATCCGCGAAGCGCGGGATCGGCTGCGCGACGCGTACCTGCGCGCGGTCCGGATGACGTATGCGGTGCTGTCGCTGCCCCTCACCGTCATCGCCGTCACAGCACCGCTCGTCGTGCCGATCGTCTTCGGCGACGGGTGGGAGCAGAGCTACACGGTTGCCCGGATCCTCGCCCTCGGCGGTGTCCTCACGGTGGGCGCAGCGCTCGATCATGGGCTCTTCTATGGACTCGGAAAACCCGGAACGTGGTTCGTGTACGCACTCGTGATCGATGGGCTCACCCTCGGCACGACGTTCTTCCTCGCCTCGCAGGGACTGGTCGCGATCGCATGGGGATTCCTGGGAGTGTGCATCGTCGCGACCGTCAGCCGCTGGTTCCTCACGGGGAGACTTCTGGAGACGTCCGCCTGGACGGTCGCGGGCCCCTTCGGCTACCTCGCCGTCGCCGTGATCCTCTCGGGAGGTGCCGGCTGGCTCACCCTCACGCTCACCGCCACGTGGCCCGCCGTGCTCTCGATCATCCTCGTGGGAGCCGTCGTGAGCGTCCTCCATCTCGCCGTGACCAGGCTCATGGCTCCCGACGTGCTCACCGAGGGGTTCGCGATGCTCGCGCGCTCGAAGGTCGGAGCGCGTCTGCCGTTCGTCCGCGGGGCGCGTGAGCGCGCCGCATCCAGAGAGGTCAACACATGACTGCGTCGTCCCGCCGTTCGCGCGTGCTCGTGATCGTGCAGAACCTGCCCGTCCCCCTGGACCGTCGGGTCTGGCTGGAATGCCAGGCGCTGCGCGCTCAGGGGTACGAGGTCTCCGTCATCTGCCCCAAGGGCCCGGGCGACCCCGGCTATGAGGAGATCGATGGCGTGCACATCCACAAGTACGCTCCCGCACCCGAGGCGAAGGGGTTGCTCGGCTTCGCGATCGAGTTCGCATATTCGTGGGTGCGCACGGCGCTGCTGTCCCTGCGCGTTCGGCGCCGGCATGGCTTCGATGTCATCCAGGCGTGCAACCCGCCCGACACGTACTGGCTGCTGGCTCTGCTGTGGCGCATCCGCGGCGTGAAGTTCGTCTTCGATCAGCACGATCTGAATCCTGAGCTCTACATCTCGCGGTTCGGCAAGCCCGCAGGGCTCGCTGGGCGCATGCAACTCGGTGCTCTGGCGCTCCTCGAGCGCAACTCCTATCGCGTCGCGGACCGTGTCATCTCGACCAACGGCTCCTACAAGCGGGTCGCAGAACGCCGCGGCGGGCTCGACCCGGCGCTCGTGACAGTCGTCCGCAGCGGTCCCGACACGACGGTGATGCGGCCGATCTACCCCGATCCGGCCATCCGCGCCGGTGCCGAGCATGTGCTCGCCTACATCGGGATCATGGGCCCGCAGGACGGCGTGGAGAACATCCTCGCCGTCATGGACGAGCTCGTCCACCGGCGCGGACGGACGGGCGTGCGCGCCGTGCTGATGGGGTTCGGCGATTGCCTGGAAGACCTGCGTCGCGAATGCACCGAGCGACGCCTCGACCAGAATGTCGTGTTCACGGGGCGAGTGGGCCCGGCCGAGATCGCGCAGAACCTGAGCGCCGCGGATCTCGGTCTCGGTCCGGACCTGAACACGCCGCTGAACAACGTGTCGACGATGAACAAGACGATGGAGTACATGGCCTACGCGCTGCCGTCGGTGTCGTTCGACCTGGTGGAGACGCGCGTGTCGGCAGGGGAGACCGGAGTCTTCATCCCCTCCGGGGACATCGTCGGTTTCGCAGACGCCGTCGAGGCGCTCCTGGATGATCCGGAGCGACGCACGCAACTCGGCCTGGCGGCACGCCGGCGCGTCGTCGCGGAGCTCGACTGGAAGCCACAGGCCGAGGCCTACGTCGGCGTGTTCGACGCACTGATGGACGAGTATCCGGATGCCGCCCGCCTGGCCGTCTGGCCGTACGCGGCGCGACCGGAGAAGGCGACCTCGGCGGACCGCGCATCGGTGGACCTCGACGACGCGGAGGAGTTCGCGCGCTTCGTCCGGGAACGCACCGCGCCGTCGGCCGTCGCGCCGTCACGGCGCTCCGAGGACGGCTGATGATGCTCGACCATCTGCTGCTCACCCGTTTCAACCTCCCGACCGGTGGAGTGGAGGCGCGCATCCGCGCGAGTGAGACGTGGCTGACCAACCGGTGGGCGCTGTTCGAACGCTATTGTGCGCCGTCGGTGAGCCGCCAGAGCACCGACGATTTCACGTGGCTGATCTTCTTCGACCCCGAGAGCCCGCAGTGGCTCAAGGATGCGATCGCCCCGTACGCCGAGGCGGGCCTGTTCACGCCCTGCTTCCGCGTCGAAGTCACGCCGGAGTCGCTGCTCGAGGACATCCGAGTCGTGGCTCGTCACACGGACGGCATGCTGCTGACGACCAACCTCGACAACGACGATGCGATCGCCGTGGACTTCCTCGAGCGCGTGCGCGCAGCCGTCGACTTCGACGACCGGCGGGCGCTCTACGTGCCTGAAGGGCTCGTCAAGGGGCCTGACGGCCTGTATCAGCACCGCGACGAACACAATGCCTTCTGCTCGGTCGCGACCCCGTGGTCGCGACCGTCCACGTCGTGGGACGAGTGGCACAACATGCTCGGACGCACGATGCCTGTCGTCCTGATCGACGGGGCGCCGGGATGGCTGCAGGTCGTCCACGGAGAGAACGTCAGCAACCGGGTACGCGGCCATCTGGCCTCGCCCGCGCGGTGGCGGTCGGCGTTTCCGGGCGCGCTCGACGACGTCGCAGACCCGGGGCGTGGGGCGCTCCTGCGCGACCGCTTCGTGAGCGGGCCGGCCCGCCGCCTGCGCGATGCCGGCCGCAGCGGCATCCGGCGTACGGCGATCGCGGTACTCGGCAAAGATGGGCTGCTACGCCTTAAGGCGCGACTGCGCCCGTAATGGCGGGATATTCACAGAACGTGCGCCGTCGCAGCCGAGTATGCTGGCCGGAATCGCGCTCTGTGTGGGGAGACACTGTGTGGGGAGGGGAGCGATGACGTTTCGCGACGTCCTGGGGGCTGTCTGGCGACGCCTGTATGTGGTGTTGGCCGTCGTCGTGGCATTCGCCGTGCTCTACCAGTCCCTCGCCCGCGATGGCGGTTCGTACTACACCCACAGCACCGTGACCTTCACGCTCCCCCTGCGATCCACCCTTCTCCCTGGCAGCGGCACGACCGACGCGAGTGTCATCGCGTTCGCCGGGTCGGTCGCCGCCGAACTCAACGGCGGTCGCCCCGTGCTCAGCTATTCGACGCTGGATGCCCCGTACTACGGCGCCGGCATCCGTGAGGGAGTCGTCGTCGGGCTTCGCAACGACGGCAATCAGTGGATGTCGATCTTCCCGTCGGCGACGATCGACATCCGGATCGTCGGACGCACGAAGGAGTGGGTGGCGGAGCGTCAGAGCGCACTGCTCGACGAGGTTCTCGGCATCGCCGAAGGACAGCAGGTCGCGGCGTCGACCGCGCCGGAAGATCGGATCACGGCGACCGTCGGTCCCCTCAGCACGGAGATCTCGCAGGTCTCCCCGTCCCGTACGGAACAGATGATGGCCCTCGCGGCCATGATGCTGGCCGCACTGATCGTGGGGGTGTCGGGCGCCATCGGCCTCGATCGCCTCCTGCGCACACCGAAGCGCCGGTCGCTTCGACGTGGCCTCGCCACCGCGAGCTCACCCCAAAGAGGAAGCACAATCTCATGAACGTTGCAGATACCCTTCGAGGTCTGCTCCGACGCTGGTACGTCACCGTGCCCGGTCTCGTCCTCGCGTTCGCTCTCGCCGTCGCCACCTATGTGATGGTTCCGCCGGTGTATCAGCGCACCGCGACCCAGCTGCTCATGCCGGGCGAAGGCACGGTGCCGCCGGGAGCGACGAACCCCTACCTGTACCTGGGTGGGCTGACGCAGGCCGCCGACATCGTCGTCCGCGTGATGCAGTCCAACGAGGTGCTGGGCCCCGTGGCGGAGAAGCACCCGGACGCTGAGCTCAAGGTCGCGCGCGATTCGCAGGTGTCCGGCCCAGCGATCCAGATCACGGTCACGGCGTCGAGCGATGCCGCGGCGGCGTCCGCGCTCGATGCGCTCGTCGATCAGACCGGGGTCGTGCTCGAGCGTCTGCAGACTCAGCAGAAGGTCACCCCCGACGATCAGATGCGGGTCGCCACGCTGACGGAGGACACCCAAAGCACCCTCCAGCAGAAGAACCGGCTGGTGCTCGCCGCCGCGGTCGGATTCGCCGCGGTGCTGCTGACGCTCGTGGTCGCGAGCATGGTCGACGGTCTGATCCGACGGGCGCGACGCTCCGGACGCGGCGGGGTGCGAAAGCGCGCCACCGCGATCGCGGCAGAGGACGTTGATGAGAGCGCCGCGGAGGTCGACGCCGATGACGTCACGCCCGATGCCGTGGTGGCGGATGCCGAGGGAGCCGACGGCCCGGTGACCGAAGCCGCGACGACGGATGCCGAAACGGGCTCCGCTTCGAAGACCGCGGCCGAGGCGGCGGTCGATGAGCCGGTGGAGGCGGACCTCGACGGCTTCGAGCCGTCCGCCGAGGAGGTCGACGCCGACGACACGACCGACGATGCCGATCGCCCGCGCGTGGGGCGTCTCTCACGCTGATCCGATGACTCTGCACAGCGAAGCGCCACCGGTTGCGGTGGGGACCACGGGGATACACGAGAGATCGAGCGGCGTGAGCGCCGCGACGATGCTCACGGTGTACCTCGTGCTGCTGTTCGCTGTGCCGTCCTACCTCACGATCAGTCCGCTCGGCGGGCTCGGTCGGCCCTCCGTGCTGTGGGGGCTCGTGCTGCTGTTCTGGTGGATTCTCGCCGCACTGCAGCGGCGGGGGGCCCCGCTGCTGCGCGTCGCGCAGCCCGTGCGCATCTTCTTCCTGGCGCTCGTGGTCGTCGCCCTGGTGAGTTTCGCCGCCGCGCTCTTGCGAGGCCAACCCGCCGACCAGATCAGTCCCGCCGCGACGGCGCTCGTGCGGTTGGCGTCGTGGGGTGGGGTTCTGCTCGTCGCGATAGACGGCATCCGCACCCACGCCGACGCGGCCCGTCTCGCTCGACGACTGGCCCTCGCAGGTGTGCTCTTCGCGGCGTTGGGGCTTGCCCAGTTCCTCACCGGGCAGTCGCTCCTCGGGTGGATCAACCTCATCCCCGGTCTCGGCGCCGACGCCGGCGACGTCGCGACCCGCGGTGCCTTCACCCGGCCGTCCGCCACCGCGACCCACCCTCTGGAGTACGGCACGGTCGTCGTCGCGGCACTCCCGCTCGCGATCACCGCCGCCGTCAACCGGGGGTTCCGAAGTGCCGCCGCCACCGCCAGCGCCCTCTGGTGGTGGCTGGGCGTCGGCATCCTGCTGCTCGCGTCGCTTCTGACGGTGTCGCGGTCTGCGCTCATCGGTCTCGGTGTGGCGCTCATCGCATCTCTGCCCGCGATTCCCCGCGCCTATCGCTGGTTCGTCGCTGTCGGGGGTGTCATGATCGCCGGCGTCGTCTTCGCGCTCATCCCAGGGATGTTCGGCACGCTCGTGAACCTGTTCGCGGGTGCCTCCAACGATCCGAGCACGTTGTCACGGCAGGCAGCCCTGGCCCGAGTGCCCGACTTCCTGGCATCCTCGCCGATGATCGGCCAGGGGTTCGGCACGTTCCTGCCGCGCTACTACATCTTCGACAACGGGTGGGTGCTGCTCACGGTGGAGCTCGGTGCACTCGGCGTCGCCTGCATGGCGGCGATGGTGCTCTCGGGGATCTTCAGCGCACTCTGGGCGAGCCGTCACTCGCCGTACGAGGAGACCCGCGCGATGAGCCGCGCCCTCGCCGCCTCGCTGCTCACCGCCGCCGTGCTGCTGCTGTTCTTCGACGGTCTGTCGTTCCCGATGTCGGCGGGGCTCATCTTCTTCCTCGCCGGGCTCTGCGGCGCGCTCCGCACGATCGCCGCGTCGGACGACCTGCTCGTGCGCGATCTGGGGCGGGTCTCGCGCGCCGAGCCGGAGGACAGCGTCTCCGGCGAGGGCGTCCGTCCGTCGAGCATCGCCGCGCGCGACCCCGCTTTCCGCTTCGCCACTGCCCGATCCGAGGACACCTGATGCGCATCCATCTCCACGACCTGCTCGCCGAGCGAGCATTCACGCATCCGAACGACCCGGCGCTCACGTCCGGCGATCGGACGCTGAGCTACGGAGAGCTGTGGGCGCAGACTCGCGATACGGCGTTGCAGTTGCGCGCTCTCGGCGTCACCCGCGGTGATCGAGTCGCGATCTACCTCGAGAAGCGTCTGGAGACCGTCGCGGCGATCTTCGGCACGTCCGCTGCCGACGCCGTGTTCGTGCCGATCAACCACGTGCTCAAGCCCGCGCAGGTCGGGCACATCCTCGCTGACAGCGGCGCACGTGTGCTCATCACCTCAGCCGACCGTCTCGCCCAGCTGGCGGGCGTGCTGGAGGAGACCGCCGTCACCGATGCGATCGTCGTCGGCGCCGCCGCTTCCCCCGACGCCGGGCGCGTCGCCGTTCAGGCGTGGCATCCGCAGGGGTCCTCGGAGAGCGCAGAGACTGCCTTTTCCGTCGAGCTGCCACCCCCGGCGTCCATCGACCTCGACCCCGCGGCCATCCTCTACACCTCCGGGAGCACGGGCAAGCCGAAGGGCGTCGTGCTGAGCCACCGCAATCTCATCGTGGGGGCCGAGAGCGTCAGCACCTATCTGCACAACACGAGCGACGACGTCATCCTGAGCGTGCTGCCGCTGAGTTTCGACGCCGGCTTCAGCCAGGTCACGACCGCATTCGCCGTCGGCGCGCACTGCGTGCTCATGAACTATCTGCTGCCGCGCGACGTCGTGCGCCTGTGCGAGAAGCACGGGGTGACAGGGCTCACGTGCGTGCCGCCACTGTGGTTGCAGCTGATGTCGGTGCCGTGGCCGGAACCTGTCGCGGCGCGCCTGCGATACTGGGCCAACACCGGTGGACGGATGCCGCGCAGCACGCTCGACCGCCTGCGGGAGACCTTCTCGGGTGCGGCGCCCTACCTCATGTACGGTCTCACCGAGGCGTTCCGCTCGACCTACCTCGACCCGGCCGAGGTCGACCGTCGTCCGGACTCCATCGGCAAGGCGATCCCGAACGCCGAGATCCTCGTCCTCCGCCCGGACGGCACCGTCTGCGAGCCCGGCGAGGAGGGAGAGCTCGTGCATCGGGGAGCCCTCGTGGCACTCGGCTATTGGAACGATGCGGCACGCACGGCCGAGCGATTCCGCCCGATCGTGCGCCCCGACCAGCCGTGGCGGGCTCCTGAGACGGCGGTATGGTCCGGTGACACTGTCGTGGCTGATGAGGAAGGCTTCCTGCGGTTCGTCGGTCGCGCCGACGACATGATCAAAACGTCCGGCTACCGAGTGAGCCCGACGGAACTGGAAGAGGCCGCGTATGCGACCGGTCTGGTCGGGGACGTCGTGGCGGTCGGGGTGGAAGACCCCGCCCTCGGCCAGCGCATCGTGATGGTCGTCACGGCAGCCGGCGACGCCCTCGAGGAGCAGGCGCTCGTCGCCGCGCTGCGGCCGCGTCTGCCCGCCTACATGCTCCCTTCCCGCGTGGTGATCTGCTCGGAGCTGCCCCGATCCCCGAACGGCAAGTTCGACCGCCCTCTCATCGTCCGCGAGGTATCCGCATGACTCCGCACGAACACGCGACCCGCTTCGGCACGATCGACGGCGAGCTCCGCCTCGGCGGCCAACCGCTGAGCCGCGTGGCGGCGCGCGTCGGACAGACACCGTTCTTCGCGTACGACCGGTCGCTGCTCGACGCCCGAGTCGACGAACTGCGCGGCCTTCTGCCCGCGCGTGTCGAGCTCAGCTACGCCATGAAGGCGAATCCCATGCCCGCGCTCGTGCAGCACCTCGCGCGTCGCGTCGACCGCATCGACGTCGCCTCGGCGGGGGAGATGCAGCACGCGCTGGACACCGGCATCCGTGCCGATCGGGTCAGCTTCGCCGGACCCGGGAAGACCCCCGCGGAGATCCGGCAGGCCGTCGCTGCCGGCATCATCGTCGAGGTCGAGTCGGCGACGGAGCTCGCGCGCGTCACCGCGGCGGCGGGGCAGCTCGGGGTGCGCGCGCTCGCCGCGGTGCGCGTCAATCCCGATTTCGCCGTCAAGGGCTCGGGTATGCGCATGGGCGGCGGGCCGCAGCAGTTCGGGATCGATGCCGAACAGGTACCGGACGTCCTCGCGTGCGCCGGCGACGCGGTGGACATCCTCGGATTCCATGTGTTCGCGGGTTCGCAGAATCTGCAGGCGGACATCATCGCGGAGGCGCAGCGGCGCACCGTCGACCTCGTGACGGACCTCGCCGAGCACCTGCCCGGACCGCTGCGATACCTGAACCTCGGCGGCGGTTTCGGCATCCCTTACACCGCCCGCGACCAGCCGCTGGATCTGCGCGCTGTCGCCGAAGGGCTGGCGGAACTCGTCGATGGGCCGATCGCCGCGCGATTCCCCGAGGCGAGCCCCGTCATCGAGCTGGGGCGCTTCCTCGTGGGGGAGTGCGGGGTCTACGTCACGCGGGTCGTCGATCGCAAGGTCTCGCGCGGCAAGACGTTCGTCGTCGTCGACGGCGGCATGCACCACCAACTGGCCGCGTCGGGCAACTTCGGCCAGGCGATCCGCCGCAACTACCCGGTCGTCGTCGGCAATCGCGCGACCGATGCGAAGGACGACGATGTCGTGACGGTCGTCGGATGCCTCTGCACGCCACTCGACCTGCTGGCCGACGACGTGCCGCTGCCGGACGCCGACATCGACGACCTGATCGTCGTGTTCCAGCAGGGCGCGTACGGACTCACCGCCAGCCCCACCGCCTTCCTCGGACACCCGGCACCCGCCGAGGTGCTCGTCTGACCCCCGATCCGAACCAGGAGACCCCATGGCCACCGACACTCTGAACGCCGTGCGCGAGGTGCTCATCGACGCGCTCGATCTCACGCAACAGCCCGACGAGCTCACTCGGGAGACCGCGCTGTTCGGCGCACTCCCCGAACTCGACTCCTTCGGCGTCGTCGCGCTCGTCGGCGCGCTCGAGGACCGTTTCGACATCGTGATCGACGACGACGAGTTCGGAGCCGAGCTGTTCGAGAGCGTCGGCACGCTCACCGACTTCGTCGACGCGAAGCTCGCGGTCTGACAGGCGGTGACGCGCCGCGCGCTGCCCGCGGCGCGTCACCAGGCGAGCAGTGCGAGCTCGCTGTACATGTAGTCCACATCGGCGTCGGCCACGTCCCCGCGCACCATCTTCGGGCGCGGGTGCGCGAGTGCGCGACCCAGTCCGTCGGTGAAGCCGAGGATCCGGCGCTCGGCGAGGGTGAACGGCAGACGGTGTCGCAACAGAATGCGTGACCGGACGCCGCCCCATGCCTCTCTCAGCAGCCCGCGGTCGCCGCCAACGTACAGGGGCGCCGCGAACAGTCGCAGGCGTTTACGGGACGTCGCGCGGAACACCAGGTACGCGTAGTCGCTGCCGCGCTGCACGAGCAGGTGACGCGCAGCCGAGGCATCCGCGTGATCCCGGTAGACCTCGGCGTCGCGGTCGCGGAGCACGCTGCCCAGAGCGGCCGGGTCCTCCGTGAGACGCACACCGCGCGGGGCGGGGCGGGGGCCGTTCACGATGAGTCGCGTCGTGCTGTCGAGCGTGCGCATGCCGAGGCGCTCGTTCATCGCGATGACGTTGCCGCTCGGCGAGAAATCGGTGAACACGTAACCGGGCTGCGCGAGCAGGGCGCGCACGAGTTTGAGGCTGTGCATGCGGTACTCCTCGCGCACGCAGAACGCCGCGAGGTTGCATGTGGTGAGGGGGCCCGTGCTGGTCTCGCGGCGCGCGTACACGGCGGCGTAGACCCCGACGACCTCGCCGTCGACGGTGAGCTGGAACCCCCGATTCGGCCCCGCGTCCGGCCACGAAGGTTGCAGCAGCGCCTGCCAGCGGGCGACGCTGACCGCGGAGTTGAGCTCGGTGTGGAGGAACCGGGCCGCGGGCCCGGTGTCATCTGCGGTGATCGGCGAGGTCTCGACGCGTGCCATGGGCTCAGCCTCTTTCCCGGTGAGCGTTATGCGCGGCGGCCGCGCGGATGACAGCCGCGTGCCCCGCGAGCATCGCCTCGACTCCCGAACGCTCGTCATCGGCAGCACCCGTCGCGGCGGCGCCCCCGGAGCGTTCACGGAGGACCGTTGCGGCGATCCGACGCACACCCTCGCGAAGCTCGGCGGCGTTGGACTGGCGACGCGAGCGCCGGCGGGCTGCCCGCACGCGACCGTCGCTGACGGCGTCGGCCGCGCCGGTCGCATTCGCGATCAGCACCGAGCGCCCCGCATCCCGTTCCACGAGTTCTCGCGCCCCGCCGACGTCGCTGAGCAGCACGGGGTGCCCGAACGCCATCGCCTCGGTCGCCGCCACGGGCCACCCCTCGAAGAAGGAATCGAGGACGAAGGCATCCGCCGCAGAAAGGAGTGTGCGGGCATCCGAGTTGCCGAGCAGATGGATGCGGTCAGCGGCGGGACCTGAGCGGCGTAGCGCGTCGGTGCGGCGCACCTCGACGCGGTCGGACGCGTCCCCCGCGCAGATCAGATGGACGGGGGGCGACGTGTCCGCCAGCGCCGGGGCGATCGCCGCGACGAGCCCCGCATAGTTCTTCTGCGCGTCGTAGCGGGCGAGACTCACGAACACGATCGCGTCCCCCAGGTCGTGCTCGATCGCGAGGGAGAGCGCGGTGCGTGCGGCTGCCCGCTCCTGTGCGGTGGGTCGTGCCACGGTGGGGGCGCCGTTCGGCACCACCGTCACCGGAACGCGGATGTCTGCGCGCTGCAGATGGAAGTCGCGCACGGTGGCGCTCACCGCAATGGCCGCCACCGATCCCGCGGCGAGGGCGGTGAACTCGCGCCAGCGCGCCGGTGTGTAGTGGATCTCGGTGTTGTGCATCACCGGAATGAGCGGTACCCCGCTCGCGAGGAGTGCGCGTTCGATGAACGGCGAGGCGCTGTGCGACTGCGCCACATCGGGGCTGAGGCGGGCGATCGCCGCGGATGCCTCCGCCTCGTCGCCGACCGAGACGACGTCGATCCCCGCGGAGCGAAGCCGGGCGGCGCGCTCGCCGTCACCGCGGCAGAGCACGATGGGCCGGACCTCGTACCGGTCGAGTCCGCGTGCGAGCATCTCGATCACGGTTCCGATGCCGCCCACGTCGAGCCCGTCCGCCGCGAGCAGGCACACCGTCGGCGCACCGCGATCCGTTCCCGAGTCGGTCTCGCTCGCGGCAGGGGAGGCCGACGCGGGCGATGGTCGTTCGGGTGCGTCGTCGGCCGCGCGCAGGGTCGGGAGCGGACGGCGGAGCACGGCAGCGGTCAGTCGATGCACGTACCCGTAGCGCACGCGAGGAGGCAGACAGTCGGTGAGGAACACCACGACGCCCCACGCCGATGCGGCGAGGCCGGCGGCGCGGCGCCGGGCGTCAGGCAAGGCCCGGGACGGGTTGGTTGCGCCACGACGGCCAGAGGGACGCGAGTTCGGCGGCGGTGACCCCGAACAGCGCCCACTGGCCGGTGGAGTGAGAATTGCCGAGAAGATGGGGCTCGTCCTCGAGCGGGCCCCACGCGGCCAGGACGTCGGGGGTGAGGCTCGCGACGAAGATCAGCTCGTCGGGTTGACGCTCGGCGATCATCCGGCGCGCCTCGTCGGCACCTGCCGCCGTGACACGGAACGGCCGGCCGAACCGGTCGAGGTGCTGCGAGAAGGTCGCGACAGCCTCCGGGTCGAGGTCGATGACGTGCAGGGATGCCTTGCCACCCGTTTCGAGGGCGTCGTCGATCAGCATCCGAATGTCCGCGAGCACCTGTGCGCTGTCGGGGCTCGCCCGGCGCGTCGTCCGGGCGACGAGCGACTCGTTCCACCACAGCCGCGCACTGTTGTAGCGCCGGAGCCCCGCCGAGAGCCGGTCGGCCGTGGCCCCCGAGCGGCGGATCGTGCCGCAGGTCGTGTGCAGCGGAAGCAGTTCGGGGTACGCGTCTCCCACGTGTCGATGCGCGAGGTCGAGCTTGGCGAGGTTCGTGCTCAGGCTGTTGTGCGTGAGCGGGATGTCGCGTGCGACCGCTCGCAGCCCGGCGCGCCGCATCCGGGCCGCGTACTCGACGCCGTAGGCATGCCACGCCAGGAGCGGCTCTTCGGCGAACGGCTCGCGGAGGATCTGGTCGCGCGTCGTCATCAACAGGACCTCGTCGAGGGAGTCCACGTCGCGCGGAGTCGGTGCGAGCTCACCGATCGGCACGATCCGGTCGCGGATCCGGCCGACGATGCTGCGGTCGGCGTCGATGCCGCAGGCGCCCAGGATGCCGATGTCGGTGGCATCCAGCAGCTCCGCGGCGACCTCTTCGAGCCGCGGCAGCGAATGGAGCACGACATCCTGGTGCACGAAGACGACCACGGGATTCCGTGCGATCCGAGCGCCGTGGTTCAGCGCCGCACCTGCGGTCGAGAACCGACCCTCACGGTTGTCGACCGCGATCAGCTCCGTTTCGGGGGCATCCGTGCTCTGGGCCCTCACCGATTGGCGCAGGCACGAGTCCAGAACGGCCTCGTCGTTGTAGACGCACACGATCGAAACGGGTGCGCGGCGGGCGTTCTCGGCGTTGTGATCGGATGTCGAGGACACCACAGAATTCTACGGGGGATCACTAGGCTGGACCAGTGGAAATCGATGTCGCTGCCGTCGTCGTGACATACAACAGCGAGGATCACGTCGCGGGGCTGCTGGACAGTGTCGGTCCCGCGCTCGGGGCGCTCTCGGGAGCGATCGTCGTGGTGGACAACGGCTCCACCGACCGCACTCTCGAGATCCTCGACGAGCGCACCGACTGCGTCGTCATCCGCTCCACGAACATCGGGTACGCGGCGGGCATGAACCGCGCCATCGCCGCCGCGCCCGAGGCGCGGGCATTCCTCATCCTCAACCCCGACGCCACGCTCGACCCGGACTCGGTCGAGACGATGATGCGCGTGTTGGCGCAACCCGGAGTGGGGATCGTCGCCCCGCGCGTTCGGGAGAGCGACGGATCGCTGTCGCCGTCGCTGCGCCGGCGTCCGACGCTCGGCCGGGTGGGCGGCCTGAGCTTCACGGGGCTCGCAGCCTTCACCGAGCGCATCGAGGACCCGCGCGAGTACGAGAGCGCGCACGACGTCGATTGGGCGGTCGGCGCTGTCCTCCTCGTCGATGCGGGCTGCTACACGGCGCTCGGGGGCATGGACGAGTCGTTCTTCCTCTACTCGGAAGAGACGGATCTGAGCCTGCGCGCGCGTGCGGGCGGATGGGCGACGCGCTACACGCCCGATGCCGGGGCCGTGCACGTCGGTGGCGGTTCGGGCGAGAGCGACTTCACCCACACGCTGAAGATCGTGAACCGCGTCCGCATCTACCGCCGCCTCACCGGGCCCGTGCGCGGCTGGATGTACCTGTGGGCGAGCGTGTTCGTCGAGTTGCGCCGCGCAGCCCTCGGGCGCCGCGAATCGCGGGCCGCGGTGAAGGCGCTGCTCGTTCCCTCGGCGCGGCCCGAGGTGCTCGGCCTCGGATCGGTGTTCGTTCCGCGCTGAGCACGCAGCACCGCCCGGCACCGGATCGAGCTGCCGGATCGAACGGCGCCGCGTCGAACCGGAACGGCCGGCCCGCATTGCGCGGACCGGCCGTTCCGGGTGGGGGAGCGGGCGTCACTCCTCGGGGCGTCCGATCGCCGCGCCGTCGCTGAATCGGTTGTTCGACCAGACGTTGCCGTTCGGCGCGCCGGCCTTGTTCAACGAGTTGGTCGGGCCGTAGACGCCGCACTTGCCGGATCCGCCGCGGGCGAACACATTGTCGGTGACCGTGAGGTTCCGCGTGTTCGGGTACGGCTTGCCGGGGTAGTAGCCGGGGTTGAGGCAGTAGCCGGCTTGGGTGTGCTTGCCGGCGTCGCTCATATCGAACGTGGATGCCAGGTAGTTCTTCGTGATGGTGATGTTCTGGATCGGCCCGTAGTCGCCGTAGAACCCGATCACCGCCGAGCAGCCGGCATCCTCGACGCGACTGGAGTAGGCCGACCAATCACCGCAGGTGGCGTAGTTGTGCTCGATGCGGAAGCCATCGGTGCCGTTCCCGCCGAAGGCGTTGTAGTGGTAGGCGCCGCCGAGTTCCATCCCGTGGACCCAGTTGTCCTTGGCCTCGCAGTTGGTGTCGCACTTGATCACGCCTTCACCGCCGTGCGAGTTCACGCGGTAGGCGAAGAAGTTGCTGCGACCGATGTTCTCCCACCACGGAAGGTCCGGCGGGGCCACTTCGGTGTCCTCGATGAGCACGGGGCCGTAGCTCGACTTCTCCGCGAAGATGACGCCCTTCACGAGGGAGTTGCGGATCGTGACGCATGGAGTGCTCTTCGATGTCGTGCCGTTGCCGGCTTCGATGATGATCGATTCGTTCACGATCTTCGAGTCGATGACGACGCCGCAGGAGCGGATGGTGGTCGGGCCCGTGTACGTGGTGAGGGTGACGGGCTTGCGGGAGTCGCCGGGCAGGCCCTGCGGGTAGCCGGTGTTCTGCGGTCCTGGCCAGCATCCGCCCCACGGGTCCGGTCCGCCGGGGGTGTTGGCCGCGCCCACGCACGAGCCCGGGGTCGCCGGAGCGGACGTCGCCGACGGCGTCGGTGTGGGGGTCGCCGTCGGTGTCGGGGTGGACGTCGGTGTCGGTGTCGGCGTGGGCGTCGCGGTCGGCTTCGGCGTGGGGGTCGCGGTCGGCTTCGGCGTGGGCGAGGTCGACGGGGTCGGGCTGGACGACGGAAGCGGCTTCGCATCGCCGGATGCCGCGAAGACGATGTCGACCAGATAGTTCGAGCCGCGGTACGTGCTCTGCGGGACGCTGCTCGTCGCGCCGTAGCGGTACACACCGGCGCTCGAGTCGAGGCGGAAGCCGTTCTGGGTCTTGCTGCGCACCAGATCCTGCTCTCGCACCGGATAGGCGCCCTCCGGTGCCTGGTATGAGGCGACGTACCGCTTGCCTGCGCTGAGTTTGACGGGGTTGTCGAGGGCGACCGTCCGCCACCCGACGGTGCGATCCGCGGGGAACGACGCGCGTGCGAGTACGGTACCGTCCGCGGACCACAGCGTCGCGGACGTCACATCCGTCGTGGCGCTGCCCTGGTAGTACTGCAATGCGGTGACCGATCCCGAACGCTCCGGGCTGAATCGGATGCCGAGTTCGACCGGAACCCGATCGGGATCGACGGCGACGGTGGGCTTGAGTTGGTCGGAGAAGATGCCGGTCGTCGTGGGGGCGGCGACGGCAGGGGTGATGATGGCCAGTCCTGTGATGGACAGTCCGGCCGCGATGAGTGCGGCGACGGCGACGCGGAGATTCCGCGTCAGGTGGGAGCGCACGCGGACGCGTTCGCGAGGGGTGGGGGCTTCGGCAGACATCTCGTTCCGTAAGTGGGAAGCGACCCGGCGGGTTTTCGGGGAGAGGACCGGGTCTGACGATCAGGTTCTAGGGAAGTATGACCGCAGTGTAGGGCCTCCTCGGAACGAATGAGAGAACACTCACATGCAGACCGTTCGGATATGCTCCTGCAGGAGCAGCGTCGGCGGGGGCACCGTCTGCGATGCGGCCACCTGGGGAGGGGCGTGATGGGACGACGGAGTGCCGCTATCGGACTGGGGGTGTACGGGGTGGCCGCTGCGGTCATCCTTCTGGCGCCTGTCTCGTACGGCGACATCGTTCAGGCGATCGCCGACGTCCTGGCCCGTCTTTTCGGTCTGGACGGGTTCGGCTCCGGCTGGGTCGAGTTCGTCGCCAACATCCTGCTCTTCACGCCGCTCGGGTTCCTCCTGACGGTGTTGTTGTACCCGCGCTGGTGGGCGGTGCCGCTCGCGATCGCCTTGTCGGCATGCGTGGAACTTGCGCAGATCGTCATCCCCTCGCGGCAGCCGAGCCTGCGAGATGTGCTCGCCAACAGTCTGGGCGCCCTCGTCGGCGCGTTGGTCGCGTTGCTCGTCATCGGATGGCGGGCACGGCGTCGTCGGCGCCGCGAGAGGATCAGCGCAACCGTTTGACGAGGCTTGCGGCGGCGTTCCGCGCCTCGGACGCCCCGCTCCGGCGCGTGACGAGAGCGCTGACCGACTCGGCGGTGTCATGCTCGGTGACGCTGTAGCGCGCACGCATCCATGCTCCCGGCCGACTCCGGTAGCGGTCGCTCGTGTACAGCACCCGGTACCCGGCGGCGCGGACCCGGCGCACGGTGTTCCGGTCATACCGGCCGAGAGGGAGCGCCGCCTCGGTGGGGGTCGTGCCCGACGCCTCCTGGATGGCATTGCGCGCGTCGAACAGTTCGCGCCGTGCCGCCGCGTCGTCGAGCGCGCGCCACGGGGTGTGGGTCCACCCGTGGTTTCCGATGGACATCCCCGCCGCGACCAGCGAGCGCAAGTCGTGCGCGTTCAGGCTCGCGGGGTCGTCGAGGCGTCCCGCGAGCACGAAGAACGTCGCCCGCAACCCGCGCTCCGTGAGCGCCGGGAGAGCGATGTCGAGGTCGGACCGATTGCCGTCGTCGAAGCTCAGTTCGACGTCGGATCGGTCCGCGAGGGCGTCGAGCGTGCGCAGGAAGGTGTCCTCCGCCATCCAGTACCGGGCTTCGCCGCTTTCCCGCTCATCGGCGCAGACGCCGATGCCGTGGAAGCAGATGTGCGTGGTCACGTGACGTTCTCCTCAGGTCGTGCTCGCGTGCTCGTGTCGTGTCCCCAGCCGACCGCCTGCCCACGTCGCCCGCGCCGCCCTGCGATCGCGGTGATCACGACATAGGGCACGGCCGCGGGCGCGAGCCAGGGATTCGGCACCACGACGTCGCGCAGCCAGGCCCAGCGATCCGACGGTCGGACGGTGATCGCGACCTCCCCGGACGCCGCCGCCGCCCGCAGCTGCGCGTTGCCGCGGCGCACGCGAACCAGCCGGGCGAGAAGATCGGAGGTGCGCATCGGAGCCTCGACGACGACCTCGATCGCCGCGACTTCGCGCTTCTCCGCATCGTCGAAGAGTGAGTCGAGGAAGAGGTCATCCGCAACCAGCGTCGGGAAATCCGCGAACCGATCTCGCCCCTCCTCGGAGAGCGCGATCAGGCCGCGTCCGAACAGCCCTCGCCGAAAGACCGGGAGCCGTGAACTGATCGCCGTGTAGGCGCGCACGGGCCAGGAGCGGCCTACGACCTCGATACGTCGAGCCGGAACCGCAGCGAGGATGCCGGGCGCGTCGAGCGACTCGCACAGCGCGGTCAGACCCCCGGGAGGGACGACGATATCGGCATCGAGGTAGATGCGCGGAAAGCTCCCGGCGACGTCTTCGGCGGCGTTGAGCGCCGCCGCCTTGCCAGGCTCGGAGCGATCGATGACGACCGCTCCGCGACGGGCCGCGATCTCGGCGGTGCGATCCGCGCATCCGTTGGCGCTGACGATGATCTCCAGTCGCCCGGCCACATCCTGCGCAAGAAGCGCGGTGAGACACCGGTCGATGACCGCTTCCTCATTGTGCGCTGCGATGATGACGCTGACCATGGGCTCTACCCTCGCCCCCGCACCACCGACGGCGACCAGGCGTGTTCGATGAACACGCTCGGCTCGCTCGAGCCGTCCGCCGCCAGCTTCCAGACGTCGTAGTCGCCCACGGCACCGTCTCGAGGCATCCCGTAGAGAATCGTGCCGTCGTCGAGCCACTCGATCTGGTCGTCGATGCTGCGCGTCTCCGGCAGCAGGGTGACCGCGCCGGTGGCGATGTCGTAGACCGCGGGTGTCCAGTGCACGGTGGGGCCGGAGCCCGATGTGACGCGTTTGAACGCGATCCGCGTGCCGTCGGGGGAAAGCGAGGGACACTCGACGTTGGCGGCGATCGCATCGAGGGACCGGGTGGAGATCGATCCCTTCACGAGGTAGGTGGTGCCGACCGTCGTCATCCCGACGGTCGCGTAGAAGGTGTCGTCATCGACGAACGTGATGCCCCAGTAGTTGCGGTCCACCGGTGCGCTCGGCCGGCCGTCGATCGTCAGCGACCAGTCTTCGAGAGTGCCGAGGTCCTCTCCCGTCGTCGTGTGGATGCGGGTGTCGGTCGAGAAGCCGATGGTCGCGTAGGAGTGTCCTGTCACGAACGACGTGGAGGCGATGAGGGTGCCATCGGATGAGATGCGGGTGCGACTCGGGAGACCGGGAAGGGGCCATGAGGCGGCTTCAGTGCCGTCCGCCCGATACAGCGTGCCGGTATAGCTCGGAGTGATGCCGCGTACTGTCCGCAGGCAGCTGAACTCGAGGGGCGTGGCATCCACGCGGTCGCAGACGACGTCGGAGATCGCGCGCGGACCGCTGGGATCGGTCAGCGGCACCGAGGCGACGTGGCCGTACTCGGCACCCGAGGCGGTGCTCCGGAAGACCACGCGATCGGATCCGATCACCGGTGCGGCCTCGGTCGCCACATCGCTCGGAGCCTGCTGCCGCGCCTGATACTGCTGCCATGCGACGATGCCCACGACGCCGGTCGCAGCGAAAGCCAGGACCGCGAGGACCGCGATCAGGATCCAGCGCGCGCGAACACTCACGGCGTCCCGCCCTTCTCCGCCTTCGCCGGCCGGTGCAGCACCGGACGCAGGAGAACTGCGACGAGGGGAATCGCGAGCGCGAGCACGATCGCCACTGCGATCATCGCCGCGTCGCGGCCGGCGACGAACCACAGGACGCCGAAGCCGGCTGCCGAGACGAACCGCGTGAGCGCCACGACCGTCTGCGCGGTGGCGATCGCCGTGCCTCGACTGTCCGGGGGTGCCAGTTGTGAGACGAGAGCCGAAAGCACCCCGTCGGTCGCGGCGTAGAACGCGCCCAGGAACACGAGACAGAGGATCGTCGCGGCCACATCGGCGAGCGGCAGCACCGCGATGACATAGGCGGCGAGCAACCCCAGGTGGCCCCAGACGAAAACGCGGGCTCGGCCGACCCGGTCGGCGAGGCGCCCGAGAGGGACGGCGAATGCCAGGAAGGCCACGTTCGTGCCGACATACAGCAGGGGGAACCAGAGCGCGGCGAAATCGCTTCGGGCCTGCAGCACCAGGTAGACGAAGCCGTCACCGATCGTGACGAGTCCGAGGGTGCCCGCGGCGGCGAGGACGCGCCGCATGGGTCCTCGGACCACGGCGCGCCAGTCCACCTTCCGACGTGCTTCCGCGCGCCGTGCTCGAACGTTCGGGACGACGAGACCGAGGATCAGCACGCCGAGCGTGGCGAAGACGAGCGACGCGACGAAGACGATGTGGAACCCGTCCGGCACCACCAGCAGGATGAGGAACGCGAGGAACGGACCGATAGCGGCCCCGATGTTGTCGAGCATCCGATGCACGCCGAAGGCGTTGCCGAGCCGTTCGGGATCGCTCGTCGCCGTGATGAGGGCATCTCGCGGCGCTGTGCGGATGCCCTTGCCGATCCGGTCCGCGGTGATCACGGCCGTCATCGCGGCGAACCCGCTCCACAGCAGGAGTCCCACACGTGCGACCGCAGCCAGCGCGTACCCCACGAACGCCACCCATTTGGGCTGATCGAGGCGGTCAGAGGCGTAGCCCCCCGCGATGCGGACGATCGCGCTCGTGCCCTGGTACAGACCGTCGAGCACGCCGAAGGCGATCGTCGAGAGGCCGAGGAACCCGGTGATGTACAGCGGAAGGATCGCCGAGACGGACTCGGAGGAGATGTCGGTCAGCATCGAGACGATACCGAGCGTCACCACGGTGGACGACACGGTGCGCACGCCGGCCGGTGCGCCGCCGCGTGGCTTGTCTGCCGGGGAGTTGGTGAGCGAGATGTACACGGTCACTCCGTCCGCAGCGTGCCGAACAGCTTGTAGACGAGGCCCGTCGCGGTCTCACTGGTGGTGAGCGAGATCGAGGTGAAGGGGCCGGAGTATGAGACGGTCGAGTCATCGCCGCCGGCGGGAGCGAGTCCGAGTGAGGCCCAGAGGGCGCGATAGTGATCGGCGATCTCTGCGGCGCTCTGCTCGGTCCGCGCGGTGAGACCCGCCTGCATCCTCGTGCCCTCTGAGGCGATCGACGAGTAGATGATCTCCGCGCCCGCCACCGGAGCCGCGACAGAAGTGGGGAAGCCGTCCACGAGCTTCCCCTGGGCGGTGGCGTCGGGCGGGAGCGGTGCGGCCACAAGCGGCGACGCCTGCGTCCGCTCGGGCAGTCGCGCGGCGTCCGACTGGCCTGTCTCCGGTGGCAGTACTTCGCTGCCGTCGACGGGCGTGGGCGCTGTGGTCGGTGTGGTCGGTGTTCCAGGCGACTCGGTCGTCCCCTGGGTCGGTCCCTGGACCGACCCAGACCGCGCTGTGTCGGCACTCCCGCCCGCGCCAGGCCGCTCGACAAGCAGCGATCCCGCCCAGATGAGCCCCGCGGCGACGATCACGGCGATGCCGATCAGCGCCCATCGCATTCCGCGCGTCAGCGCGCGCGTCTTCGTCTCGGGCGCATCTGCGCCCTCAGTCGTCCCCATTTACGGATCCCCACATGCTCCGTACCGCCACTGCTTCCCACACTCGTTCGTCCGACATGATCGGCCGCCGTCCCCGGGGCAGATCTGTGCGGGCGATCGCCTCCTCAGAATCTACTCAGCTTCCCCCTCGTGCCGATAGCCACGTCCCGCGCAACCTCGGTGAACGGCGCGCCCGCCCTCGTGTGGGAGGAAGGGCGGGCGCGCCGCGTGGTGGCCGGCGCATACCCGCCGGGGGTCGGCATACCGCACCCGTGCGCGCGCACGAGGAGCACCCACCGACCCTGCCCGAAGGCGGGATCGTCTGCGTGGGTCGGCTGGGCCGGGCATGCTCGGTCACCTCTTTCAGTACGCTCCGCTCGGGCGGACCATGACGGCCGCAGTGCGGAGGATGATCTTCACATCGGCCAGGAGCGACCAGTTCTCGACGTAGTTGAGGTCGAGGCGCACGCTCTGTTCCCAGGACAGGTCGCTGCGTCCGCTCACCTGCCACAGGCCCGTGATGCCGGGCTGCACGTACAGTCGCCGCAGCACCTGATGGTCGTAGTCGGCCACCTCGCTCGGCAGCGGAGGCCGAGGGCCGACGACGCTCATGTCACCGACGAGCACATTCCAGAACTGCGGCAGCTCGTCGAGCGAGAACTTCCGCAGCACCGCACCGACCCGGGTGACACGGGGGTCGTTGCGCAACTTGAAGAGCGGTCCCGAGCCCTCGTTGGATGCCGCGAGTTCGGCCTTTCGGGCCTCGGCATCCACTCCCATCGTGCGGAACTTCAGGATCTCGAACACCTGGCCGTCACGCCCGATGCGACGCTGGCGGAAGAACACCCCGCCCGGGCTGTCGAGGACGATCAGAAGTGCGATCAGCGGCGTGATGAGGGCGATCGGCACGAGCGCGAGCGTGGCGACGACGACGTCCAGTGCGCGCTTGGCGCGCAGCGTGGAGCGGTCGAAGCGGGGCAGGCTCACGTGGGTCAGCGCGAGCCCGTGCGTACGGTCGAAGGCGATCCGCGAGCGGTCGACGTCGGTGAGGCGCGTGGCGAGGATCAGGTCGGTCGCGGCCCCCTCGAGGCTCCAGCTGAGCCGGCGCAGATAGTCGGCGTCGTGGACACCGTCGGCGACGATCACGGTCTCGATGCAGAGCTCCTTGGCGAGGCGCGCGACCTCCTCCGGGCGGCCCAAGGTGGCGAATGTCCGGCCGGCCACCTCGACGCTGGTGCCTTCGTCGCCGAGCAGGGCGACACCCAGCACGTTGTGGATGAGGCGTGAGTCGGCCAGAAGCGACGTCAGCGCGTACTCGACGCTGCTGCGCGAGCCCACGACGATCGTGCGCGGCCCCATGGTGCGGTGCGGCGGTCGGCGCCGGGCGAAGGTGCGGCGCGTTGCGCGCACCGCCACGAGCGTCGCCGCACCGAGCGGCACGGTGAGCAGCAGGTGCGGCCCGAGCACGGGCCAGCCGGTCACGACCGACAGCGTCGCGATCGCCGCGACGCCCACCATCGTGGAGTGCAGGATCGGCGCGAGTTCGAAACGCTCGCCGGCCCCCCGCCGGTGCGCGTGATCGCTCAGCACGATGAGCGTCGCCGCCCACGCGGCCACGATGACGACCGCAGCCGTGACCGACATGCGATCGAGCTCGGTCGCCGGCGCCACCGCGTGCAGAACGGTGGTCAGAGCGGCGGCCGACGCGATGATCGCGGTGTCGATGAGCGCGAAGCGTGCCCGTCGACGCCGGCCCTGACTCAGTCGCCGCTCGAGCACCGGCATGACCTTCGGCGCGCCGATCGTCTGCGTGATCGGCGCCGGCGTCGTTGCGACGTGCGATGCGACGTGCGTCGGCGCACCCGACACGAGCGCGGTCAACGCTCTGCTCCCTCGATCGCGGGCGCGATGGATCGGCGCTCCCGGCGCGCGCAGGCGCGCGCCACAGTGATTCCCCCCATGAGATTCCCCAGTGTTCCCCGTTGCAGGCCGAAGCCCGCGATCCCCAGCGGCGGAACCAGTCCGCCATTCCCCGTTCTCCCCGACTGCCCCCGGATCGACTCCCACATCGACCCCGGGACCGGACTGGAGGACGCCGACCCCTCGGCATCCGTCCTGCCTTTCGACAGCCGGTTGGGGATGAGTATTGCACATCCGCGCCTCCCTGGGAAGCACCCGTGAAACGAAGCTTCCCCGGGCGGTCGAGGCGCCCGCGTGTCGTGCCCGAAGTCCGGGGCCCCGCCCCTCCCGGCGGCGAGAATGGAGGTGCCAGTACGATCGCCGGTCGTCCCCAGCGGCTCGTGCCCTCGGAGTCCCCAGCTTGAGGGCCAGGCGATGTGGCGGAGGCCTTCGCGGGCGCTCCCTCCCGGAGAGCACTGCCCGCGAAGGCCTCACTTCGCGAAGCCCTCGGACGGTTTTGCGAGGGGTCCGACCAAACCTCGGCGGGCTACCCTTGACCCTATGTGTGGAATCGTCGGATACGTGGGCCCGCGCGAAAGCCAGGCCATCCTCCTCTCGGGTCTCGCCCGCCTCGAGTACCGCGGCTACGACTCGGCCGGCATCGCCGTCATCGACGGATCGGGCGACCTCGACATGCGCAAGCGGGCCGGCAAGCTCCAGGTGCTGCGCGACGACCTCGCGGCCCACCCGATGCCCGACGGCACGACGGGAATCGGTCACACCCGCTGGGCGACGCACGGCGGTCCGACGGATGCCAACGCGCATCCGCACCTCGCCGACGACGGCAAGCTCGCCGTCATCCACAACGGCATCATCGAGAACTTCGCCGAGCTGAAGGCGGAACTGCTCTCGCTCGGCTACACCTTCCGCTCCGAGACGGACACCGAGGTCGCGGCGGTCCTGCTCGGACACGAGTACGGCACCTCCGGCGATCTCACGGCAGCCTTCCGGTCGGTCGTCTCGCGCCTCGAGGGTGCCTTCACGCTGCTCGCGATGCACCAGGACCAGCCCGGACTCGTCGTCGGCGCGCGCCGGAACTCGCCGCTCGTGATCGGCCTCGGCGACGGCGAGAACTTCCTCGGGTCGGATGTCGCCGCGTTCGTCGAGCACACGCGCAGCGCCCTCGCCATCGGCCAGGACGAGATCGTCGCGATCACTCCCGGCGGCGTCGAGATCACCGACTTCGAGGGCGTTGCCGTCGAGGCGTCCCCGTTCGAGGTCGTCTGGGACGCTTCCGCAGCGGAGAAGGGCGGCTGGTCCTCGTTCATGGCCAAGGAGGTCTCCGAGGAGCCCGAGGCCGTCGCCAACACGATCCGCGGGCGCGTCCACGACGGCGAGGTCGTGATCCCGGAGCTCGACGGTCTCGACGATCTGTTCACCGGCATCCGTCGCATCATCGTCATCGCGTGCGGCACCGCCGCCTACGCGGCCCAGACCGGTGCGTACGCCATCGAGCAGTGGACCCGCGTCCCCGTGAGCGTCGAGCTCGCCCACGAGTTCCGTTACCGCGATCCCGTCATCGGCGACGACACTCTCGTCGTGTCGATCTCGCAGTCCGGCGAGACGATGGACACCCTCATGGCCGTCAAGTACGCGCGCGAGTGCGGCGCCAAGACGCTGTCGATCTGCAACACGCAGGGCGCGACGATCCCGCGCGAGTCGGATGCCGTGATCTACACCCACGCGGGGCCCGAGGTCGCCGTGGCATCCACGAAGGCGTTCGTCGCCCAGATCACCGCGCTGTACCTGCTCGCCCTCCATGTCGGCCGACTGCGCGGGGTGCTCTCCGCCGCCGAGTCCGCCGATCACGTGCGGGAGCTCGAGGCGGTCCCCGCGAAGATCCAGCGCGTGCTGGACGAGGAGCAGACGCACATCGAGCAGTTCTCGCGTTGGATGGCAGACACCCAGTCGGTGCTCTTCCTCGGCCGTCACGTCGGGTTCCCCATCGCGCTCGAGGGGGCCCTCAAGCTCAAGGAGATCAGCTACATCCATGCCGAGGGGTTCGCCGCAGGCGAGCTCAAGCACGGTCCGATCGCGCTGATCGAGCCGGGGCAGCCGGTCTTCGTGATCGTGCCGTCGCCGCGCGAGTCGGCGGAGCTGCACAAGAAGGTCGTGTCGAACATCCAGGAGATCCGCGCGCGCGGAGCCCGGGTGATCGTCGTCGCGGAAGAAGGGGATGCCGCGGTGCTGCCCTTCGCCGACGAGGTGCTGCGGATCCCGCTCGCGGGGCCCTTCTTCGAGCCGCTGCTGGCGGTCGTGCCGCTGCACATCTTCGCGATGGGCCTCGCGACGGCGAAGGGTCTCGATGTCGACCAGCCGCGGAACCTCGCGAAGTCCGTCACCGTCGAGTGAGGTTCCGCGCGGCTGACGGCGTCGCCGTCGGCGCCCGCATCCGCCCCGACCGGCGCCGGTAGGCTGGATGCCGTGATCGTCGGTATCGGCGTCGACCTCGTCGACATCCCACGCTTCGAGCGGTCGATCGCGCGCACGCCGCGGCTCCTCGAGCGGCTGTTCGCACCGGGGGAGCGCGCCCTGAAGCCGCACTCGCTGGCTGCGCGCTACGCCGCGAAAGAGGCCCTCATCAAGGCCCTCGGCGGCTCGGAGGGCGTGCACTGGACCGATATCGAAGTGGCCTCCGAGCCGAGCGGGCGGCCGGTGTTCGCGCTGACCGGTGAGACGGCCGAGACGGTGGATGCCCGCGGCATCCGCTCGCTTCACCTGTCGCTCAGTCATGATGCGGGCCTTGCGACCGCGTACGTCATCGCCGAATCGGTGGGCGTCTCGCCCGCCGCCTCGACACACGTGCCCACGGAGGCCGCGGTCGCCACCCCGGCCGAAGGAGCCTCGGCATGAGCAGCCTCCCCGCCGGCGTCCTGCGCGAAGCGCTCATCGACACCGCCGCCATCACCGAGAACGTGAGGCATCTGCGCCGCGTCACCGATTCCGACGTGATCGCCGTCGTCAAAGCGGACGGCTACGGTCACGGCGCTGCGCGTTCCGCCGCCGCCGCTCTCGCCGGCGGCGCGAACCGGATCGGCGTCTCCGACATCTCCGAGGCGCTCGCGCTCCGCAGGGCCGGGATCGGCGCGCCGATCCTCGCGTGGCTGCATGCGCGCGGGGCATCCTTCGTGGAGGCGGCCGCCGCGCGGATCGAGCTCGGCATCTCGAGTTTCGAGCAGCTCGAGGCGGCTGCGGCCGCGGCATCCGGCGACGGTCCTGTCGCGGTGCACCTCAAGGCCGAGACGGGTCTCGGACGCAACGGCATCGCCCCCGCCGACCTCGGCCGCGTGTTCTCCGAAGCGGCGCGCCTCGAACGCATCGGGCGGCTGCGTGTCGTCGGGATCTTCAGTCATCTCTCGAACACGAGCGAGGCCGACGACCTCGCCGCGGTCTCCCGTTTCGAGGGCGCGCTCTCGCTCGCAGCGACGCACGGGCTTGCGCCGCAGGTGCGGCACATCGCCGCCTCGCATGCGGCGATCGCCCTGCCCCAGGCGCGCTTCGGGTGCGTGCGGCTCGGGATCGCGATCTACGGACTCTCGCCCTTCCCCGACCGCACCTCGGCCTACCTCGGCCTTCGCCCCGCGATGACCTTGCGCGGGGCGGTCGCGGCCGTGCGACGGGTGCCCGCGGGGCAGGGAGTGTCGTACGGCTACGTGCACCGCACGGAGGAGGAGACGACGCTCGCCCTCGTGCCGCTCGGCTACGCCGACGGTGTGCCGCGCGCGGCCTCCGGCGCTGCGGCCGTGCGCATCGGCGGCGCGACGTTCCCGGTCGCGGGTCGCATCGCGATGGACCAGTTCGTCGTGGATGTCGGGTCGCACCCCGTCGCCGTGGGCGATGAGGCGGTGCTGTTCGGCGACCCGACCCTCGGTCACCCGCCGGTGGAGGCCTGGGCCGACGCCGCGGACACGATCAACTACGAGATCGTCACACGGATCGGCCCGCGCGTGCCCCGCCGCGAGGTCGCACGATGACCCGGCATGCGCGCGCCGGGGCCACGCCCTTCGTCAGCGCGACCCCCGCTGTCGCGGGGCTCGGCGGGCATCCGTTCGGCTTCTTCGCCGACTCTCGCGAACCGTATTCAGTCCGCAGCGCGGGCGCACGGGGCCGGAGCCGCGGAAACACGGGGCCCGGCCGCGGCGCCCGCTCCGCGCAGACTGAATGCGGAACGGCGAGTGCGGGGCGCGGATCGGTGGAGGCGGCATGAGCGGGCTGGATGCCTTCGTCGGCGAGCGCGAGATCGCCTCGCCGTCCGAGATGGAGGCCCTGGGTCGTGAGCTCGGCGGGGCGCTCGCGGGCGGTGACCTGGTCGTGCTCACGGGCGCGCTGGGTGCCGGAAAGACCACCCTCACCAGGGGAATCGCCGCGGCCTTGGGCGTGCGCGGGCGGGTGCAGAGCCCGACGTTCGTGATCGCGCGCACGCATCCGTCGCTCGGTGACGGTCCGTCGCTCGTGCACGTGGATGCGTACCGGCTCGGCACAGACGGAGAGCTCGACGATCTCGACATCGACTATCCGCACTCCGTCGTCATCGCGGAGTGGGCGGCGCCTTATGCCGCAGCCGTCGCCGACACGTGGTGGGAGGTCGAGATCGACCGCGGCTGGTCGGGCACCGGGGTCGACAACGCGTGCGGCACGGCGGGACCGCACGTCGCCGACATGGAGGATGCCGCGCCCCGGCTCGTCCGCATCTCGCGCCGCCCCTAGCCCTGCCGAGCCGCCCCTCCGCCGGGGCCCGACTACCCTGGAGAGGTGATCCTCGGCATCGACACCTCGCTCGGCACGGCCGTGGCCGTCGTCGACCTCGACGGAGTCGTACGCGCCGAGGCATCCAGCGACAACCCGCTCGGACACGCCGAGGTCATCGGCGACCTGCTGCAGGCCGCGCTCGCGGATGCCGCGCGCGGGCCACTCGGGCAGACCGGCGCCATCGAGCCCGTGACCCTGACACATGTTGCCGCGGGAATGGGCCCGGGCCCGTTCACGGGGCTGCGGGTCGGGATCGCCGCCGCGCGCGCCTTCGCCCTGGGTCGGGGGCTCCCGGTCGTCGCCGTACCGAGCCACGACGCGGCGGCGCTCGAGGTGTTCCTCGCGAGCGCGCTCACAGATCCCTTCGCCGAGGTGCCTCGCTTCGGCATCGTCACTGATGCTCGCCGTCGGGAGTTCGCCTACACCGTCTATGACGGCATCGACGACGATGGCCTCCCGGTGCGGGTCGCCGGCCCCGCCCTCACTCCGCGCGACGAGATTGACACCGTGCTCGCAGGCTTCGGAGCCGAACGCCGCGACGCCGTCTCGATCTCGGCGGCGATGCTCGCCACGGTCGCCGCCCGGGCGGTCGCCGCGGGGCGTGGGCTCACCGGCCCCGAACCGCTGTACCTCCGCGCGCCCGACGTCACGCTGCCGCGTGCGCCCAAACGGGTGACCGCATGAGCCTCCGGCCGGCGACCTCCGCCGATCTCGCCGCCATCATGACGATCGAGCGCGCCGCGTTCCCGTCGGATGCCTGGAGCGCGGCCATGATGGCGGAAGAGCTCGCTTCGCCGCACAACCACTATGTCGTCGCCGAGCGCGCAGGTCGCGTCGAGGGGTACGCGGGGCTTCGTGCACCGGCGGGCGCGAACGACGGCGACGTGCAGACGATCGCGCTCGCCGAGCCCGCCCGCGGACGCGGGACCGGGCGGGCCCTTCTCGTGGCGCTCCTCGAACAGGCCGCGCTGCGGGATGTGCGGCACGTGTTCCTCGACGTCCGCGACGACAACCCGGTGGCGCACGCGCTGTACGTGTCGGAGGGGTTCCGCGAGATCGGCCGGCGCGCGAACTACTACGCCGCCGACGGCGTCGACGCGATCGTCATGCAGCTCGACATCCCGGCCTGGGCCGCGGCGCGTGTGCCGCAGCCCTCCGATGCGGGAGCGTGCTCGTGAATCGGTTCCGAAAGCAGGGCGAACTGCGCCCGGAGTGGCGCGTAGCCGCGCGGCGCCCCGCTTCGCCCTGCTTCCGCAACGGAGAGCCCGTCTCTCGCATCGGAAAGGGCGTCGCATGACTCGCGCCGAACCGCTCGTGCTCGGCATCGAGACGAGCTGCGACGAGACCGGCATCGGCATCGTGCGGGGCCGGACCCTCCTGTCGAACACGATCGCGAGCTCGATGGACGAGCACGCCCGCTACGGCGGCGTCGTCCCCGAGGTGGCCGCGCGAGCGCACCTCGAGGCGCTGCAGCCCGCGATCGAGGCGGCCGTCGCGGAGGCCGGGATCACGCTCGATGAACTGGATGCCGTCGCCGTGACGAGCGGCCCCGGCCTCGCCGGCGCGCTCATGGTCGGCGTCGGGGCGGCGAAGGCGCTCGCCGTCAGCCTCGGCAAGCCGCTCTACGCCGTCAACCATCTCGTCGGCCACATCGCCGCCGACATCCTCACGGGGGACGAGGTCGAGTACCCGACGATCGCGCTCCTCGTCTCGGGCGGGCACACGTCGCTTCTGCTCGTCCGCGACCTGACGACCGACGTCGAACTCCTCGGTGAGACGATGGACGACGCCGCCGGCGAGGCCTTCGACAAGATCGCCCGGATCCTCGGGCTGCCCTACCCCGGCGGCCCCGAGATCGACCGTGCGGCAGCGGCCGGCGACCCGAACGCGATCCGCTTCCCGCGCGGCCTCTCCCGCGCGTCGGACATGGCAGAGCACCGGTACGACTTCTCGTTCTCGGGGCTGAAGACCGCCGTCGCCCGGTGGGTCGAGCAGTCCTCGCTCACCCCGGGCGAGGGCGCCAGCGAGGCGTCGCCGGAGACCGGCCCGGGCGCGCCAGGTGGCCCCAGCGCCGCTGACGTCGCCGCATCGTTCCGCGAGGCGGTCGTCGACGTGCTGGTGACGAAGGCGTTGGATGCCTGTGCCCGCCACGGCGTGCCGCGACTGCTCCTGGGCGGCGGCGTCGTCGCCAATCGCCGTCTGCGCGAGGTCGCGCTCGACCGCGCCGAGGCCGCGGGCGTCACCGTGCGCATCCCGCCGCTCAGCCTCTGCACGGACAACGGCGCGATGATCGCCGCGCTCGCTGCCCAGCTCATCTCGAGCGGACGCCGCCCGTCGACCCTCGCCTTCGGGGCGGATTCGACGCTGCCCGTGACGGAGATCCAGATCTCCGAGGAGGCCCCGTGAGCGACCCTCGAGACCACGACCGAGACGCCGCCGAACCCGCTGCATCGGCGGCCGCGCCCGCTCCCGCCACGTCAGCCGAGTACCCGACCGCACCCGCACCCGCAGCATCGCCCTCCCTCCCGCTCGGTGCGCCTTCGGACGATGTCACCGTCGCCGCGTCGGCGGCGCTCCCGGGCGAGCACCGCGGCGGCTTCCAGCGCGAGTTGACGGCGCCCGTCCCGATCACGGCGACGGTCCACACGGAGTTCGCGTGGACCGAGCCCCCGGCCCCTGCTCCCGCACCGACGCACCTCGGTTCGTGGGCACTGACGTTCGCCGTCGTGGGCCTCGCCGTGTCGTTCCTCGTCGGGTGGGGTTTCCTCATCGGCCTCGTGGGCGTCGTACTCGCGATCCTGGCCCTCCGACGCCCCTGGGAGTCGCGGTCGATCGCGGTGTGGGCGCTGTGCCTGAGCGCGCTCTCGCTCGTCTACAGCGCCGGCTGGCTGTGGTGGGCGTCGACGCAGGGCCCGCTGTTCGGCTGACCGCCTGCCCGCTACACCCGGTCGGCGAGCAGCGTCGTGCGCGTGTGCCCGATACGAGTGACGAACAGCGTCGCGGACTCCGCTCCGGAGGGCTTCAGCTTCGTCCGCAGGACGGCGGGGTCGATGTCGACCCCGCGCTTCTTGATCTCGAGGGTCCCGATCCCGCGGTCGCGGAGCGCCCGGCCCAGCGCCTTGATATCGTTCGGCAGCTGCTCGCGCACGCGGAAGCTCTGTACGAACGGGCTGGATGCCGGGGCATCCGATGTCAGGTACGCGATGCGCTGATCGAGCATCCCGGCGCCGATCGTGCGGGCGACCTCGCCGATGAGCCGCGCCCGGATGACGGCGCCTTCGGGTTCGTGCAGGTATGCGCCGAGGCCACGCACGGGCGCGTCGGGCGCATCGCCGGATGCCACGAGCTCCGCCGCCTGCCCGCCGCGGATGACGAGGGCCGCCCGCCGCACGCCGGGGCGCGCGAGGATGCCGGTCCACACGACGAGTTCGATCGTCGACCCGTCGACGGAGATCCACTGCGCCTCGGCGTCGTCGGGGATGAGCGAGCGGTCGAAGGCCGGCCCGAGCTTGATCCCGGCCGGCAGGCGCGCCGACAGGCCGAACACCCAGTCGAGCGGGGGTGACCAGTCGCCCGCACCGACGCGGGTCGTCTCGCCGTGGCCCGCGGTGCGGCGGGCGGGGTCGAGCCACACGGCGTCGATCCCGGTGAGGTCGACATCCTCGGCGCGGCCGCTGCGCACGGAGACGCCGTCCCCGAACGGCGCGAGGTTGTACGCCGCGAGCGCCGCCGTGATCTCGTCGGCGTCGACGGCAAGCACGTCGAGTCCGATCCCGGCGAGCGCGAGCGCGTCGCCGCCGATCCCGCACCCGAGGTCGGCGACCCGGGTTACGCCGGCATCGCGGAAACGCCCTGCGTGGCGCGCCCCGACCTCGAGGCGGGTCGCCTGTTCGAGGCCGGCGCGGGTGAACAGCATGCGATCGGCGAACGCCCCGAACTTCTGCCGTGCGCGGGTGCGCAGGCGCGCCTGGCCGACGACCGCCGAGACCAGCTGCGGGGAGTGACCGGCGGCGCGCAGGCGTGAGACGGCGGATGCCACGGCATCCGTCGAATCGATCGCAGAGGCCTCGTCGACGAGTCGCAGGCCCTCGGGGGTGAGGAGGGCATCGAGTTCGGCGCGGTCCATGGAGCCAGCCTGCCACGGCCCGACGAGCGACGCCGCACGTCACGCGAACTGGCACTCGCGTTGCACGAGTGCCAACGGCGCCCTAGACTTGCGGTTAGCACTCCGACCCCTCGGGTGCTAATCAGTCTTTTCCGTGACCGCGGCCGTGCGCCGCACCAGAAAGAGGTGAACCGTGTCGGTTTCCATCAAGCCGCTCGAGGATCGCATCGTCATCAAGCAGGTCGAGGCCGAGCAGGTCACGTCCAGCGGGCTCGTCATCCCCGACACCGCCAAGGAGAAGCCCCAGGAGGGCGAGGTCGTGGCGGTGGGCCCCGGCCGCATCGACGACAACGGCAACCGTGTGCCGCTCGACGTCGCCGTCGGCGACCGTGTCATCTACTCGAAGTACGGCGGCACCGAGGTGAAGTTCGGCGCCGACGAGTACCTCGTCCTGTCGGCTCGCGACGTGCTGGCGGTCGTCGTCCGCTGAGACGGCGCCTGCGACACCGCAGACCTGAAGGGCCCGGATGCCTCGGCATCCGGGCCCTTCGTCGTTCCCACGGGCGGCCGTGGCGGCCGTGGCGGATGCCGCGGGCGCGGCGTGGCGGTCATCCGACGCGAAATGGCAGGCGCCGCGACCCCCGCGGTGTCACGACCGTTCTAGGCTCGGACCCATGACACCCGACGAGTCCGCCCGCGAAGAGCGCGTCGGCGGGGTCTACGCCTTCGCGGCGTACTTCCTCTGGGGGTTCCTGCCGCTCTACTTCCTGATGCTCGCCCCGGTCGGACCGTGGGAGATCGTCGTCTGGCGCATCCTCTTCTCCCTGCTGTTCTGCGCCGTGCTGCTCACCGTCACGCGCACGTGGGGCAAGCTGTTCGCGATCCTGCGCGACCGCCGCCTCGTCTTCTGGACGGTGATCGCGGGCCTGCTCATCTACGTCAACTGGCAGGTGTTCCTCATCGGCATCCTCACCGGGCATGTCATCGAGGGGAGCCTCGGCTACTTCATCAACCCGATCGTCACCGTGCTCCTCGGGGTGCTGGTCCTCGGCGAGCGGCTGCGCCCGGCGCAGTGGGTCGCGATCGCGATCGCCGGCGTCGCCGTGCTCGTCATCGTCGTGGCGTACGGCTCGTTCCCGTGGATCGCCCTCACCCTCGCGGCGAGCTTCGGCCTGTACGGGCTCGTCAAGAAGCAGATCGGGCCGCGCGTGGATGCCATCAGCGGGCTCACCCTCGAATCACTCTGGCTCACCCCCATCGCCATCGGGCAGCTCATCGTCGTCGCCTCCACCACCGGCCTCGTCTGGGGAACGCAGGGAGCGTGGCACACCGCCCTCGTGCCGATGGCAGGCATCGTCACCGCGGTGCCGCTGCTCCTCTTCGCCGCGGGAGCGCGGCGCGCGCCCCTGACCGTCATCGGGCTGCTCCAGTTCGTCGCGCCGATCCTGCAGTTCCTCACCGGCTGGTGGCTCCTGCACGAGCCGATGCCGCTGGAGCGGTGGATCGGGTTCGGGCTCGTGTGGCTTGCGCTCGTCATCCTGTCTGTGGACTCGCTGCGGCACGCGCGTCGCTCCCGCGCAGCATCGGATGTGAGCGACCTCGTCTGAATCAGCGCGGCCGCGCAGCGTCGCCGCTCAGATAACGATTTGGTCGCGAATCGCTAACGAATCCTCACCGATTGCACGCTCGAAAACACTCCGAAACAAAGCGGCCATAGTGTGACGGCACGCGCGGTCTGGATCCGCGCATCCGAGTGAAAGGACGAACCCGCATGGTTCAATCCACAAAGCGGTGGCTGCCGCTGATCGCCGTCGCGGGAGCCGCAGCTTTCGCGCTGGCGGGGTGCAGCTCCTCCGGCACCCCGTCGCCAACGTCGTCGGGCGATTCCGGAGCTGCCTCCGAGACGTACAAGAACCTCGACTGTGCGAGCGGCACCACCACCGCCGACTCGCTGAAGGTCGGAACCCTTCTTCCGGTCACCGGCACGCTCGCCTTCCTCGGCCCGCCCGAGATCTCCGGCGTCGGCCTGGCCGTCTCCGACATCGTCGCCGCCGGCGACAAGGCGTGTACGTTCTGGACCGACTCGGGCGACAGCAACGACATGACCGTCTCGTCGGCCTCCGCGGACAAGCTCATCAACGAGGGTGTCTCGCTCGTCGTCGGCGCCGCCTCCTCCTCGGTCTCGCTCAACGTCGTCGACAAGCTGACGAAGGGCGCCAACCCGATCGTGCAGATCTCGCCGGCGAACACCGCGGCGTCGCTGTCGGGCTACTCCGACTTCTACTTCCGGACCGCTCCGCCGGACACGGTGCAGGGTTCGGCGCTCGGTTCGCTCATCACGAGCGACGGCAACGCCAAGATCGCGTTCCTCGTCTTCAACGACGCCTACGGAACCGGCCTTCGCGACGTCATCGAGAAGACGGTGAAGGATGCCGGCGGCTCGGTGACCTACGGTGCGACCGGCGCGGGTCAGGAGTTCCCTCCCGGCCAGACTACGTTCTCCTCCGAGGTGACGGCGGCGCTCGCCACCAAGCCCGACGCGATCGTCGTGGTCGCCTTCGATGAGACGAAGGCCATCGTGCCGGAGCTCGTCGCGCAGGGCTGGGACATGTCGAAGACCTACTACACCGACGGCAACACGTCGGACTACTCGAAGGTCTTCGAGGCAGGCACGCTCGACGGCGCCCAGGGCACCATCCCGGGTGCGAACCCCGCCGACGACTTCAAGAAGCGCGCCTCGGCGTGGCACAAGCAGGTCGAGGGCTCGGAGCTGTCCGACTACTCCTACTCTGCCGAGTCCTACGACGGTGTCATCCTGTCGGCTCTCGCCGCACTCAAGGGCGGCGCGAACGACGCGAAGACCATCCAGGCGAACCTGGCCGCGGTCTCCGGCGCGAACGGCGGCACCGAGTGCACGTCGTACGCGGACTGCAAGAAGGCGATCGAGGCCGGTGGCGACATCCACTACAAGGGTGTCTCGGGCGCCGGTCCGTTCAACGACAAGAACGACCCGTCGAGCGCCTTCATCGGCATCTACAAGTTCGACAAGGACAACAAGCCGATCTGGGTGAGCGCGGTCGAAGGCAAGTCCTGATCGATGCTCCGCGGCCGCCTCGCTGACAGCGAGGCGGCGACCGGACGGTGAACCGGCCCCCGGGGGCGGACTGAGTCATCAGTTCCGACCCCGGGGGCCGGTCTTTGCCGTCTGCGCCCCGCGGTCACGGCGGCCCACCCCGCACCGACTCCGGCACGACGTCGTCGCGCGGGCAGAACGAAACCCCCGGGAATCCCTTCCCGGGGGTTTCGTCACACGGCGGTGACCGAAACGATCAGGCGTCGGTGTCGATGATCTTGTTGGCGGCGGTCTCCGCCTCGACGTCGGCAGCCAGCGTGCCGAGGTAGAGGGCGATGACCTTCGGGTCCTGGGCGAGCTCGCGTCCCGTCCCGGTATACGCGTCGCGGCCCTGATCGAGTACGTACGCGCGGTCGCAGATCTGCAGGCAGCGGCGGGCGTTCTGCTCGACCATGATGACGCTGACCCCGGCACGGTTGATGCGTCGGGTGCGCAGGAAGGTCTCGTCCTGACGTACGGGGGACAGGCCCGCAGAGGGCTCGTCGAGCAGGAGCACCGACGGGTCCATCATGAGCGCCCGCGCCATCGCCACCGACTGCCGTTCGCCGCCGGAGAGCGACCCCGCCCGCTGAGAGCGGCGGTCGGCGAGCACCGGGAAGATGTCGAAGATCTTCTCCAGCTGCGCGGCGAACTCCTTGGGCTTCTGGTAGATGCCCATCTGCAGGTTCTCCTCGATCGACAGCGAGGGGAACACGTTGTTCGTCTGCGGCACGAAGCCGACGCCCGCGCGCACGAGGCGATTCGGCTTCCAGCCGGTGATGTCGGCGCCCTTCAGCGAGACGCTCCCGCCGCGGATCGACACCTGGCCGAACACGGCCTTCAAAAACGTCGACTTGCCCGCGCCGTTGGGGCCGATGATGCCGATGAGCTCACCCGGTCGTGCCTCGATGTTGACGCCATTGAGGATATTGATCCCGGGCAGGTAGCCCGCATGCAGATCCTTCGCGACCAGCACCGGTTCTTCTGCAGTGGCTGTGCTCATGCCTGGGTGTCCTTTCGGGGCTCCGTGCGGTCACCGTGACCGAGGGCGTCGGCGACACGACCTTCCTCAGCCGACTCCTCACGCGCCACTTCGTCAGCGATGCGGATCGTCGCGGTCTCCGTGAGGAGCGCATCGTCTCCGAGGTCGGTGTCGTGGTGGGCGCCGAGATAGGCGTCGATGACGGCCGGCTGGTCCATGACGTCGGCCGCAGGGCCTTCGGCCACGACGGCGCCCTGCGCCATGACGACGACCCAGTCGGAGATGTGCCGCACCATGTGCATGTCGTGCTCGACGAACAGCACGGTGGTGCCGTCGTCGCGCAGGGCCTGGATGTGCCCGAGCAGCGACTGTGTGAGGGCGGGGTTCACGCCTGCCATCGGCTCGTCGAGCATGATCATCTTCGGGTCGCTCATGAGCGCTCGTGCCATCTCGAGCAGCTTCTTCTGCCCGCCCGAGAGCGAACCGGCCATGTCTTCGCGCTTCTCGTAGAGCTTGAACCGCTCGAGCAGATCCGCCGCCTTCTCGGTGATCTCCGCCTCGCGGCGCGACCACAGCGGGCGTACGAGGGCCGTGAGCATGTTTTCGCCCGGCTGATCGCGTGCCCCGAGCAGCATGTTGTCCATCACCGTCATGCGTGACAGGGCCTTGGTCAGCTGGAACGTGCGCACCATCCCCGACCGGGCGACCTGCGACGCCCCGGTGTTCGCGATCGTCCTGCCGTCGAAGGTCCAGCGTGCCGCCTTGTCCGCCGGGACGCCCCCGATCAGCCGCTTCGCGCTCGTCGGCTTGTCGAACCCGGTGATGAGGTTGAAGAACGTTGTCTTTCCGGCGCCGTTCGGCCCGATGAGGGCGGTGATGACGCCACGCTGCACCTCGAGGTGGCCGACGTCGACGGCGGTCATGCCGCCGAACTGTCGCACGATGTTGTCCACGACGAGGATGGGGTCGGGCTTGGCTGCACCGGGCTTGTGGGGGACCGAAGCCAGCGCGGCGCGGGCGGCGGATGTGGCCGTCGTGGTCTCAGACACTGAAGCTCAACTCCTTCTTGTTGCCGAGGATGCCCTGTGGTCGGAAGATCACGAGGAGCATCAGTGCGATGCCGATCACGATGTAGGAGAACTGCTCGGTCTGCTGTGTGGACATCACGTTCGACGGGACGACCATCGCGGTCACGCCCTGCACGAAAATGCGCACGACGAAGAAGAGGACTGCGCCGAGCACCGGCCCGAAGATCGTGGCGGCACCACCCAGCAGGAGCGCCGTCCAAATGAAGAACGTGGTCGAGCGCCCCATGGCATCCGGCTGCACGGAACTCGGCAGGACGTAGATGATGCCGGCGATCGCGCCGATCACCCCACCGAGGACGAGTGCCTGCATCTTGAACGAGAACGCGCTCTTGCCGAGGCTGCGCACGGCATCCTCGTCCTCGCGGATGCCCTTGAGCACGCGGCCCCACGGGCTGCGGATCAGCAACCAGACGAGCAGGCACAGGAGAGCGACGAGGGCCCAGGCCACGAAACGGATCCACCAACCCGACACGCCCGTGTTCTCGAATGTGAACCACAGGAGCGTCGACGAGCCGGGCGGGAAGAAGGACAGGTCGTTGAACGCATCGCGGTACTGCGCGCCCGGGATGCCGTTGCTGCCGCCGGTGATTGGGCCCATGATCGACGAGCGGCCGATCATGCGGACGATTTCGGCGGCCGCGATGGTCACGATGGCGAGGTAGTCGCCGCGCAACTTCAGCGTCGGGACGCCGAGGATGAGCGCGAAGACCATCACCACGACGAGGGCGATGAGCACGGCCGGCCAAAAGCCCAGGCCGGACTGCACGGAGATCGCGAACCCGTAGGCGCCGAGGAGCATGAAGCCCGCCTGGCCCATGTTCAGCAGCCCCGTATAGCCGAAGTGCAGGTTGAGTCCGATCGCGGCGATCGCGAACGCCGCCGTCGCCGGGGAGATGGCGATGGCCGAGAGCTGGTACAGCAGATCGAGGATTCCGTTCACCGGTCAGCCCACCCGTTCCTTGCGTCCGAACAGTCCCTGCGGCCGCACGAGGAGCAGCAGGATCAGCAGCAGCAGCGCCGTCGCGTACTTGAAGTCGCCGGGCAGCCAGATGTTGGTCAGCTCCACGGTCATGCCGATGATCAGCGCGCCGAACAGGGCGCCGAACGCCGTGCCGAGCCCGCCGAGGGTCACGGCAGAGAACAGCAGTAGCAGCAGCTGCATGCCGGTCATCCAGTTGATGCCGTTGAGAACGAGTCCGAGGAGGATGCCGGCGAGACCCGCGAGTGCCGCGGAGGAGGTCCAGATGAGCCGGATGACCCCGTCGACGTTGATGCCGGAGGCGGCCGCGAGGGAGGGATTGTCGCTCACCGCGCGGGTTGCTCGACCGACTCGCGTGTAGAGGAGGAAGAGGCCGACCCCGATGAGAACGACCACCGCGATCCCCATCGCGATCAGCGAGTCGAGGCTAAGGGTCACCGGGCCGAGCTTCACGGGCACCGGGTTCGTGGTCACGATCCGCACGGTCGATGCTCCGATGAAGAACTGGAACGTGTACTGCAGCGCGAGCGACAGTCCGATGGTCACGATCATCAGCTGGGGCAGGCTCAGTCGTCGTCGTCGCAACGGCTTCCAGATCACGACGTCCTGGAAGTAGCCGAAGGCGCCGCAGAGGACGATGACGATGATCGCGGCGAGCCAGAGGTTCATCCCCAGCAGGTTCGCGAAGACGAAGGCCAGCAGGCCGCCGAGGGTCACCATCTCACCCTGGGCGAAGTTGGAGATGCCCGTGGTGCCGTAGATGAGGGAGAGACCGACGGCGGCGAGGGCCAGCAGCAGACCCAACCGGAGCCCGGAGGCCGCCTGCTGGGCGAGGCGGTCCCAGTCGAACCCTCCCGTCACAGCCGAACCGCCGCCTCCGCTTCCGCCGCCGCTGGAGGCCCCGTCGAGCGAGAAGAGGACCGCCGTGTTCGCGCCGAGGGTGACCGGACGCACTTGCGGGTCGGTCGCGCGCAGCGTGACACCGTCGGGGAGGGTGTCCGCGTCGACCGTCACGGAATAGTCGCCCGCCTGAGCGACCGAGAGCGCCCAGCGGCCCTCCTTGTCGGTCTTCGTGGTGATCGAGCCCCCCGGGCCCGTTGCCGTGACCGCAACGCCGTCAGCGACGCCGTTGAGGCGCCCGGAGAGGCATCCGACGGTCGAGCTGGGTGTGCAAGTCCCCGTCTGAGCTGAGTCGCCGGGAGCGGTCGTGGCATCCGCGGCACGCGTCGTATTTGTCGCGTGCGCCGCACCGGGCTGCGCCAGCAGAAGCAGCGACGCGGCCAGCAGCGCGCCGAGGAAGAGCACGATCCACCTCAGTGGATTTCGCGCGGTGACGGTCGTGGGTCTCAAAGGATCCTCCAGTCCGGCGCACCAAACGAGTGACGCAGTCGCATCGACAGTGATGATCGACGGTACGAGCGTAATGTGTCGGGATTGTTTCCGCCTCCCTGCGGTGTGTTTCGTGTGTCTTCGCTCGTTCGTCCGCGCGCGCACATGCGCGGGGACCACAAGCCAGGAATAGGCGGCCCCTGCGCGCGACTTACACTTGTACACACGCTCAGGGATGCCGTCCAGCAGGGAGAACACGTGGAGCACAACGACCCGTTCGGTTTCGTCGGACTGACCTATGACGACGTGCTGCTGCTGCCCGGGCACACCGACGTCATCCCCTCCGAGGCCGACACGTCGTCGCGTGTCACCCGCCGCATCACGGTCGCGACCCCGCTGCTGTCGGCGGCGATGGACACCGTCAGCGAGGCGCGGATGGCCATCGCGATGGCCCGCGAGGGCGGACTCGGCATCCTGCACCGCAACCTCGCCATCGCCGAGCAGGCCGCCATGGTCGACCAGGTCAAGCGCAGCGAGTCGGGCATGATCACCGACCCGATCACGACGACCCCCGACGCGACGATCGAAGAGGTCGACACCTTGTGCGGCCAGTACCGCATCTCAGGCCTTCCCGTCGTGGACGAGGACGGTCGCCTCCTCGGCATCATCACGAACCGCGACATGCGCTTCGTGTCGGGCTTCGAGCGGCAGACGACGAAGGTCCGTGATGTCATGACGAGCGAAGGCCTCGTCACCGGTCGGGTGGGGATCGCCGCGGGCGAGGTCATCGCCCTGTTCGCGCGACACCGCGTCGAGAAGCTCCCTCTCATCGACGACGACGGCAAGCTCGCCGGTCTCATCACGATCAAGGACTTCGACAAGAGCGAGAAGTACCCGCTCGCGACGAAGGACGACCAGGGGCGACTGCGCGTCGGCGCGGCGATCGGCTTCTTCGGCGACGCGTGGGAGCGTGCCGAGGCGCTTCGCGATGCGGGCGTCGACGTCATCGTCGTCGACACGGCCAACGGGCAGTCTCAGGGTGTCATCGACATGGTGCAGCGACTGAAGGCAGACGAGTCGTTCGCGCACATCGACGTGATCGGCGGCAACATCGCGACCCGCGAGGGCGCGCAGGCGCTCATCGACGCCGGAGTGGATGCCGTGAAGGTCGGCGTCGGCCCGGGCTCGATCTGCACGACCCGCGTCGTTGCGGGCGTCGGCGTGCCGCAGGTGAGCGCGATCTGGGAGGCTTACCAGGCGGCGCGCGAAGCCGGCATCCCGATCATCGCCGACGGCGGTCTGCAGTACTCCGGCGACATCGCGAAGGCGCTCGTCGCGGGCGCCGACTCGGTCATGCTCGGGTCGCTCCTCGCGGGTACGGACGAGTCGCCGGGCGAGATCGTCTTCCAGGGCGGCAAGCAGTTCAAGCTCTACCGCGGGATGGGCTCGCTCGGTGCGATGCAGACGCGCGGCAAGAAGACGTCGTACTCCAAGGACCGCTACTTCCAGGCCGACATCCCCTCGGACGACAAGCTGATCCCCGAAGGCATCGAGGGCCAGGTCGCCTACCGCGGACCGGTTTCGGCGGTGGCCTACCAGCTCGTCGGGGGCCTCCGTCAGTCGATGTTCTACGTCGGAGCGCGCACGATCGCGGAGCTGAAGGCCCGCGGCAAGTTCGTGCGCATCACCGCGGCGGGGCTCAAGGAGAGCCACCCGCACGACGTGCAGATCGTGGTCGAGGCGCCCAACTACAAGAAGTAGCCGCGCGGGCGGGGCGCGGGCACCCACGGGCGCCGCGCGAACTCCGCAGAATTACACGAACTCCGCACCCGTTCCCGCGATCGGGTGCGGAGTTCGTCACTTTCTGCGGAGTTCATCGCCTCCTCCCCGGGCAGGGCCGGGCGGGAGTTGTCCACGAGAGCGGGTTCGCGGAGGCATCCGAGAGTCACCGGCGCGGCAGGATGCCGGGTATGCACCTGCTTCCCATCACAGAGCGCCTGCGCGGCGCGGCGGCGCATCGCGAACAGCTCCGCGACGAGGGCTATCGCGACACCCACCTGCGGGCGGCCGTGCACGCGGGTGAGGTGGACGTGTTCCGCCGCGCGTGGTTCGTGTCGCCGGATGCCCCGGACGAGCTCCGCACGGCGGCGCAGTGGGGCGGGCGGATCACGTGCACGACGTTCGCACGGCACCGCGGATGGTGGATGCCGGAGGGTGCCGACGACGCCGTGCACCTGCACTTTCCACCCGGGTCGACGGGCCCGCGGATGCCGTGGACCGGCGTAGCCCACTGGACGCAGCCGGTAGCTCCCGTCGGCAGGGCGCTGGTTGCGACGGTCGAGGACGCCCTCGCCCACATCGCGGTGTGTCAACCTCCCGCGGTCGCGCATGTGCTCTGGGAGTCGGCCGCCCGTGTCGAGCAGCTCTCGCCGGAGGCGCTGCGCGCGATCCGCTGGCCATCGCATGCCGCACGCGAGCTCGCCACCGAGATCACGGGTCTCGCCGATTCGGGGCTCGAGGTGCTCGTGTGCCGCCCGCTGCGGCGGCTGCGTGTGCAGGTGCGGCAGCAGGTGGTCCTCGCCGGAAAGCCGGTCGACGCCCTCGTCGGCGAGTGGCTCGTCCTGCAGATCGACGGCTGGGCGCACCACTCCTCGTCGGCGCAGCGCACGAAGGACATCGCCCACGACGCTGAACTGCGCCTGCGCGGATACACCGTGCTGAGGTTCTCGTACGCGCAGGTCGTGCACGACTGGCCCGGCGTCGAGCGGACCATCCGCCGCGCGCTCGCCGCCGGGTTGCACGCTCGCGCGTGAGCGCGCGGAACACGCCGGTGCGGCGCGCTGGGATGTCGCCGGGCGGGGCGTGGCCGGGGGAGGCCGGGTGCGCGTGGTGATCCGTTGTGTGAGGCATCCGACGAACTCCGCAGGATGCCACGTACTCCGCACCCGATCAGGGCGCCCGGTGCGGAGTAGGTCACAATCTGCGGAGTTCGCGGGGTGACAGCGCGCGGGAAGAGCGCGAGCGGCGCCGGCGCCCGTGCGCGGGGCCCCGCCGCGAACCCGGGCGCGCTAACCTGGCGACCGTGAGACGAAAGCCGGCCGACGCGGGTGCGCACGATCCGGGCGTGACGCGGACCGAGGCCTACACCGACGCCGTGTTCGCGATCGCGGCGACCCTCCTCGTGCTCGATCTGACCACGACCTCGTTCGGCGAGATCCGCAGCGACGGGCAGCTGTGGGCGGCGCTCGGTGCGCTCTGGCCGAACCTCATGGCGTTCGGGATCAGCTTCGCGCTGCTGAGTGCCATGTGGATCATCCACCTGCGTCAGTTCCGCGACATCCGCACGATCGACACGACCCTGCTGTGGCTCAACAACGCGCGGCTGCTGTTCGTCGTGCTGATCCCGTTCGCGACGGCGCTCAACTCGGAGTTCAACAGCTTCTACGCCGGCCGGATGCTGCTGCCGATCGACTTCTTCCTGGTCGCCCTCTTCGGACACCTCTCGTGGCGTTGGGCGGCCGCGCGCGGAGGGCACCTGATGGACCCGGATGCCTACGCGCACCGCTCCGCCGCTGCCGCCGGCGGGATCGCCGCCATCGTCTGCGGTGCGATCACCGTCGCCGCCTCGCCGTGGTTCGGATCGTACGCGTTCTTCGCCTTCTTCCTGAGCGGGCCCGTCAGCGTTCTGCTCCTGCGACGCTGGTCGCGCGGGCCGCGCGCCGCGGCCGACAGCGGTGCAGCGGGAGGCGACGCCGCGCCGGGCGGAGACACCGAGTCGGGCCCGGTCGGATAAGCTGGTCGGCTCCGCGCCTGCGACGCGGCCGGGGCGGAAGGATCCGCCGTGGGGCACATCGACATCGCCGCCGTCTCGTTCGTCCTGCCCGACGGGCGACCCCTGCTCGACGAGGTGACCTTCCGTGTCGCGGAGGGCAAGACGACCGCGCTCATCGGGCAGAACGGCGCCGGCAAGACGACGCTCTTGCGGATCATCCGGGGCGAGCTCGCCCCGCGATCGGGAGTCGTCACGATCGACGGCGGACTCGGCGTCATGGACCAGTTCATCGGTCACGGCGACGCGGACCAGACCGTGCACGACCTGCTGATCGCCGTCGCCCCGGCGCGCGTCGGCGCCGCCGCTCGAGAGCTCGAGGATGCCGAGGCGGCGATCATCGAGCACGACGACCTCGACACCCAGATGCGGTATGCCGCCGCGCTCGCCGACTACGCGGAAGCGGGCGGATACGAGTACGAGACGGTGTGGGACACGTGCACGGTCGCGGCCCTCGGCATCCCCTTCGCGCGGGCGCGGTACCGAGACCTCGGAACCCTGTCGGGCGGCGAGCAGAAGCGGCTCGCCCTGGAGGCGCTGCTGCGCGGGCCCGACCAGGTGCTGCTGCTCGACGAACCCGACAACTACCTCGACGTGCCCGGCAAACGCTGGCTCGAGGAGCGGCTGCGCGAGACGCCCAAGACGGTGCTGCTCGTCTCGCACGATCGCGAGCTGCTCGCGCGGGCCGCGGATCGGATCGTGACGCTCGAGGCGGGCGGGGCGGGGAGCACCGCGTGGGTGCACGGCGGCGGTTTCGGCACGTACCACGCGGCGCGGGAAGACCGGATGGCCCGCCTCGACGAGCTCCGCCGGCGCTGGGACGAGCAGCACGCGAAGCTCATCCGCTTCGTCGCGGACATGAAGGCCAAAGCCGCCGCGAGCGACGAGTTCGCCTCGCGCTACCGCGCCGCCCAGACCCGGCTCCGCCGCTTCGAGGAGGCGGGTCCGCCCGAGGAGCGTCCGCCCGCGCAGAATCTCGACCTGCGGTTGCGCGGAGCGCGCACCGGCAAGCGCGCCGTCGTCGCCGAACGGCTCGAACTCGTGGGACTCATGCAGCCGTTCGACCTCGACGTCTGGTTCGGCGACCGCGTCGCCGTCCTCGGATCGAACGGATCGGGCAAGTCCCACTTCCTGCGGCTCCTCGCCCGCGGCGGCACCGATCCGGACGGCCTGCTCGGCCACGTCACCGAAGTGGGCGCGGCACTCGAACCGGTCGCGCACACGGGGCGCGCCGTCCTCGGCGCGCGCGTGACCCCCGGCTGGTTCGCGCAGACCCACCGGCATCCGGAGTACACCGGGCGCTCGCTCCTCGACGTCCTCCACCGCGGCGACGATCGACGGCCGGGGATGCCTCGTGATGCGGCCAGCTCGGCCCTCGACCGCTACGGGCTCGTGCGTCAGGCGGAGCAGACCTTCGACAGCCTGTCGGGCGGTCAGCAGGCGCGCTTCCAGGTGCTGCTGCTCGAGCTCTCGGGTGCGACACTGCTCCTCCTCGACGAGCCGACCGACAACCTCGACCTCGTCTCGGCGGAGGCGCTCGAAGACGCGCTGCGCCGGTTCGAGGGGACCGTGCTCGCGGTCACGCACGATCGCTGGTTCGCGCGCTCGTTCGACCGCTTCATCGTGTTCGGCTCCGACGGCCGGGTGGTGGAGAGCGACGAGCCCGTGTGGGACGAGAAGCGGGTGGCGAGGGCACGCGGGTAGGCTGAGGGGGTGAGCATGGAGATCGAGCTCGGCCGCGCCAAGCGCGCCCGCCGCGCGTATGCGTTCGACGACATCGCGGTCGTGCCCTCACGGCGCACCCGCAACCCGGAGGACGTGTCGACGGCCTGGTCGATCGACGCCTTCGGGTTTGAGATCCCCGTGCTCGGCGCGCCGATGGACTCTGTCATGAGCCCGACGACGGCCATCATGCTGGGTCAGCTCGGCGGCCTCGGCGTGCTCGATCTCGAGGGCGTGTGGACCCGCTACGACGACCCGGAGCCGCTCCTCGCCGAGATCGCGTCGCTGCCGGCCACCGAGGCGACCCGCCGCATGCAGGAGCTGTACGCCGAGCCCATCAAGCCCGAGCTCGTGCGCGACCGCCTCGCCGAGATCCGCGCGGGCGGCGTCACCGTCGCGGGCGCGCTCACGCCGCAGCGCACGCAGGAGCTGTACGAGACCGTCGTCGCCGCAGGCGTGGACCTGTTCGTCATCCGCGGGACGACCGTCTCGGCCGAGCACGTGTCGTCGGATGCCGCGCCTCTCAACCTCAAGAAGTTCATCTACGACCTCGACGTCCCCGTGATCGTCGGCGGCGCCTCCACGTATACGGCGGCGCTCCACTTGATGCGCACGGGTGCCGCCGGTGTCCTCGTCGGATTCGGCGGGGGAGCGGCGTCGACGACGCGGGCGACCCTCGGCATCCATGCACCCATGGCGACCGCCGTCGCGGACGTCGCCGGCGCACGCCGCGACTACCTCGACGAATCGGGCGGTCGCTACGTGCACGTCATCGCCGACGGCGGTGTCGGCACGTCGGGCGACATTGTGAAGGCGCTCGCGATGGGGGCGGATGCCGTCATGCTCGGCGTCGCGCTCGCGCGTTCGACCGACGCGCCGGGTCGAGGCCATCACTGGGGCCCCGAGGCGCATCATTCCAAGCTTCCCCGCGGCAAGCGGGTCGAGGTCGAGCAGGTCGGCCCGCTCGAGCAGGTGCTGTACGGACCGGCACCCGTCGCGAACGGGACCGCGAACCTCATCGGCGCGCTCAAGAAGTCCATGGCGACGACCGGCTACTCGGACCTCAAGGAGTTCCAGCGCGTCGAGGTCGTCGTCGCGCCGTACGCCGCGAACTGATGTCGGTGGACGACCCTTCGGCAGGCTCGGCGACCTCGGGCGGGCCGTCGCCGCGCGGCGGCGGCGAGCGGGCGGAGGTGTTCCCCCCGACCCTGCGCGAAGTGATGCTCCGCCCGTGGTGGATCGGTATGCTCGCGTTCGCGCTCCTCGTCGCGGGCGTGTTCGCGTGGCTCGGGCAGTGGCAGCTCTCGCGTGCCGTCGACACGAGCCCGCCGCCCCCCGGTGCGACGGAGAACGTCCGCCCGATCGCGGATGTCGCAGCCCCGGGCGAGAATCTTCCCGAGCCGCTCGTCGGCCAGCGCGTGAGCGTCTCGGGCTCGTTCGTGGCGGAGGACTTCCTCGTCGTCTCGTCACGCTTCAACGACGGTGAGAAGGGCTACTGGGTCACCGGCCAGTTGCGGGTGCCGTCCACGGAGGGTGTCCCGGACCCGACGTCGCTCGCCGTCGCGATCGGCTGGACGGCCGATCGCGAGGTGGCGGATGCCGCGGCATCCCGGCTCGCTCGGGCGACCGACGAGGGGATCGCGCTGACGGGTCGCCTGATCTCCGACGAGGGCCCCGCCGTGCCTTCGCGCGGAGCGCCCGCGACCGAGATGACCCGCATGTCACCCGCGGGACTCCTCGGCCGCTGGCACGACGTGGCCGAGCTCAACGTCTACCGGCCTTATCTCGTCGCAGACGGTGTGGACGCCGTCGCCGGGCTGCTGAAGGACACGGGCCTCGCCGCGATCGACTCGCCCCCGCCCAGCGAGGGGTCGAACGTCAACTGGCTCAACATCTTCTACGCCGTCGAGTGGGCGATCTTCGCCGGCTTCGCCTTCTACATGTGGTACCGCCTGGCGAAGGATGCCTGGCAGAAGGAGGTCGAAGCGCTCGAGGAGGCCGCCGAGGCCCCGCGCGGCGACGGCTAGACTCGAAGCCATGCCCCAGCCCAAGCTCGCCACCTTCCCGGCGATCCGCGGTGCGCTGAAGTTCTACCAGATCGCGTCGGTCATCACGGGCGTCATGCTGCTCCTCTTGTGCACCGAGATGGTCGTCAAGTACGTCCTGCACTACGAGCTCTTCCTCGGCGGTTCGGGCGGATTCCTCTGGTTCGCACCCGTCATGGAGACTGCCGGCGGGCTGGAATCGACGGGAGACGGACTCAACCTGTCGCTCGGCATCCTCGTCGCGCACGGCTGGTTCTACGTCGTGTACCTCTTCGCGTGCTTCCGCATGTGGAGCCTCATGCGCTGGAACTTCACGCGCTTCGTGCTCCTCGCCCTCGGCGGCATCGTGCCGCTGCTGTCCTTCTTCATGGAGGTGCGCGTCGCGCGCGACGTGAAGGCCTACCTCGCCGAGCGCGAGGCCGACGAACTCCACGCCCGCGCCGAGCGCTCATCTTTGACCCACGAGATCCCCACGGAGAACAAGCGGTGACCACCCAGACCGAGACCGCCCAGCGTCCCGTCCTCGTCGTCGACTTCGGTGCCCAGTACGCCCAGCTGATCGCTCGGCGCGTGCGCGAGGCCGGGGTCTACAGCGAGATCGTCCCGCACACCGCGACGGCGGCCGAGATCGAGGCCAAGAACCCGGTCGCTCTCATCCTCTCCGGTGGCCCGTCCTCTGTCTACGAAGAGGGTGCGCCGTCGCTCGACGAGGGGATCCTGCGCCTCGGCATCCCGACTCTCGGCATCTGCTACGGCTTCCAGGTCATGGCGCAGCAGCTCGGCGGCCAGGTCGCGAACACGGGGCTGCGCGAGTACGGCGCGACGGATGCCTCGCTGACGGGCGACGGCGGCGTGCTGCTGGGCGGCCAGCCGGCCGAGCAGAACGTGTGGATGAGCCACGGCGACCAGGTCGCGACCGCGCCCGACGGGTTCGAGGTGCTCGCGTCGACGTCCGCGACGCCCGTGGCCGCGTTCGGGAACGCGGAGAAGTGCTTCTACGGTGTGCAGTGGCATCCGGAGGTCAAGCACTCGGACTACGGCCAGGACGTCATCGTCAACTTCCTGCACAAGGCGGCGGGTCTTCCCGCCGACTGGAACAGCGGCAACGTCATCGCCGAGCAGGTCGCCCGCATCCGCGAGCAGGTCGGCTCGGGCCGCGTGCTGTCGGCGCTGTCCGGCGGCGTCGACTCGGCCGTGTCGACGGCGCTCGTGCATGAGGCGGTCGGCGACCAGCTCGTCGCCGTGTTCATCGACCACGGGCTCCTCCGCAAGGGCGAACGCGAGCAGGTGGAGAACGACTACGTGGCATCCACCGGCGTCCGACTCATCACGGTCGATGCGCGCGAGACGTTCCTCGACGCGCTCGCGGGCGTGAGCGACCCGGAGCAGAAGCGCAAGATCATCGGGCGCGAGTTCATCCGCGCGTTCGAGAAGGTGCAGCAGGACCTCATCGCCGAGGCCGCCGCCGAGGGAGACCCGATCCGGTTCCTCGTGCAGGGCACACTGTATCCCGACGTCGTCGAGTCCGGCGGCGGCACCGGCACGGCGAACATCAAGAGCCACCACAACGTCGGGGGGCTCCCCGAAGACCTGCAGTTCGAGCTCGTGGAGCCGTTGCGCACCCTCTTCAAGGACGAGGTGCGCGCGATCGGCCGTGAGCTGGGCCTCCCCGAGGCGATCGTCGGGCGGCAGCCGTTTCCGGGCCCCGGCCTCGGCATCCGGATCGTGGGTGAGGTCACCGCTGCTCGCCTCGAGATCCTGCGTGACGCCGATGCCATCGCGCGCGAAGAGCTGACTCGCGCCGGCCTCGACGGCGAGATCTGGCAGTGCCCCGTCGTGCTCCTCGCCGACGTCCGGTCGGTGGGCGTGCAGGGGGACGGCCGCACGTACGGGCATCCGATCGTGCTGCGCCCGGTGTCGTCGGAGGACGCGATGACCGCCGACTGGACGCGCCTGCCGTACGACGTGCTGTCGAAGATCTCCAACCGCATCACCAATGAGGTCCGCGACGTCAACCGTGTCGTCCTCGACGTGACCTCCAAGCCTCCCGGCACCATCGAGTGGGAGTGACCTGACGGATGCCGGGGCCGTGCGCTCCGGCATCCGTCGTCTCACCTCCGTCCCGGCCGGAGCGGGGAGTCTGCGACGGACGGGTGGACGCGACGAGGTGGGAACGACGAAGGCCCGCCCCGGGAGGGGACGGGCCTTCGAGAACGCGCGGTGTCGCGCGTCAGTTGTTTCCGCGGAGGATCGCGATGATGCGCAGGATCTCGACGTACAGCCACACGATCGTGACCATGAGGCCGAACGCGCCGAGCCAGCCGTACTGGCGGGGGGCGCCGTTGCGCACGCCCTGCTGGATCGAGTCGAAGTCGAGCACGAGCGAGTACGCGGCCATGATCACGACGAGAACGCCGATGATGAGACCCAGCGGGATTCCCGCGACCTTGTTGCTCAGCAGGCCGAAGGCTCCACCGGCGATCGGGACGTTGAAGAGCATCAGCATGACGTTCACGAGCGAGAACACGAGGTAGCCGACCATCGCGATCAGGAAGATCTTGGTGGCCTTCGCGGATGCGCGGATCTTGCCGCTCGCGAACAGGGCGAGGGTCACGCCGACGACCGAGAGGGTCGCGATCGTCGCCTGGACGACGATGCCGGGCCAGATGAACTCGAAGAACGCCGAGATACCGCCGATGAACAGACCCTCGAACGCCGCATAGGCGAAGATGAGGCCCGGGCGCACGGTCTTCCGCGACGTGAACGTGATGATCATCGCGAGGACGAAGCCGCCCAAGGCGCCGATGATCCACGGCATCATCGTCGGGACGGGGTTCGCCGCGGTCACCGGCGACATCGTCCAGATCCATCCCGCCACCGCGGTGACGAGGAGGATCGCGAACAGGCCGATCGTCTTCATGACGGTGTCCTCCACCGTCATCCGGCCGGTGTCGGCGGAGCTCGCCGCGGGCGCGGCGAACGCGCCTTCCAGCTGGGCGTGGACGGCGGCGTCGACGGCCTGCGCGGACGCGGCGGAAGTCTGGGTCTGGGCAGCGGGCGGGGTCAGCCCGGGGCGCTGCTCTTGGAACGCGGGGTTGGCGAATGCGGGATTGCTGCTCGAGGCCATGGTGGTCTCACTCCAATGCAAGAGGCGCGGGGCGATCCCGCGTTCCCCCAGCGTATCGCGGGTGCGGGACACGGCGCTGGTCTCGTGCTGTGAGGCCGCTTTGAGAGTCTCAGCGCTCCCGCCTCGATAGCCTGGAGGCATGCCGCGTCGTCGTCCGCTCGTGATCGGTCATCGCGGTGCTCCGGGGTATCGCCCCGAGCACACCCGCTCCTCGTACGACCTGGCGCTCGCGCTCGGGGTGGATGCCGTCGAGCCGGACGTCGTCTGGACGCAGGACGGGGTCGCCGTCGTCCGGCACGAGAACGAGATCAGCGGCACGACCGACGTCGAGACCCGCCCGGAGTTCGCCGGCCGACGCACCACGAAGACGATCGACGGCGCCGAGATGACCGGTTGGTTCACCGAGGACTTCACGTGGGCCGAGCTGTCCACGCTCCGCTGCCGCGAGCGCCTCCCGAAGCTCCGTCCGCGCAGCGCGAGCTTCGACGACGCGCAGCCGCCGCTGCGCCTGCGTGACGTCCTCGACATCGTGCGTCAGGCATCCCTCGACCAGGGGCGCGAGATCGGCGTCGTCCTCGAGATCAAGCACGCCACCTACTTCGCGGGGCTCGGCTACGACGTGGCCGGGTCGATCGCCGACGAGCTGCGCACGGCGCGCTGGGGCGGGGGAGAGCTTCCCCTGTACATCGAGTCGTTCGAGTCGACCGTGCTGGCGGACCTCCGCGCCCGAGGCATCCGGGGCACCTACATCTACCTCGTCGAGGCGGAGGGGCGCCCCTTCGACCTCGTCGCCGCGCACGGCGCCGCGGCCCCGACCTACGCGGACCAGATCGCCCCTTCGGGCCTCGACGCGCTCGTCGGCGTCGTCGACGGGATCAGCGTCGACAAGCGGATGATCCTCGCGCCGGACCGCCGCGGACGCACGGCCGGGCCCTCCTCGATCGTCGCCGACGCCCACGCGCGGGGCCTGCGCGCCTTCACGTGGACGTGCCGCCCCGAGAACGCCTTCCTCGTCGCGCAGTTCCGCACGGGGCGCGGCAAGGCGGCTTTCGGCGACTACGAGAGCGAATGGCAGATCATCGCGGATGCCGGTGTCGACGGCGTCTTCGTCGATCATCCCGACCTGGGTGTCGCGTTCTTCCGCTGACATTCCGCCGCCGGCGCAAGCCCGGTCCTGGGCTCCGGCGGCCCGGCGCCATAGTGTGGGGTCATGGAGTCCCCCGGCATCCTCGCCGCCGGCGTGCGTCGTTCCTTCGGGAATGTCCACGCCGTCCGCGACGTCACCCTCGAAGCGCGTCCCGGCGCGGTCACCGGCCTCATCGGCCCGAACGGGTCGGGCAAGACGACGCTGCTCCTCATGCTCGCGTCCCTGCTCGCACCGGATGCCGGGTCGCTCCGCATCGGCGGGATCGACCCCATCACCGAGCCCGCCGGCGTCCGCGCGATCACGGGATGGATGCCGGATGCCCTCGGCGCCTGGTCGTCGCTGACGGCACGTGAGACCCTCGTGGCGACGGGACGCCTCTACGACCTCGATGCCGCCACCGCCGCCGCCGGTGCGGCGCGCCTTCTCGACGAGGTGGGCCTCGCGAACCTCGCCGACGCTCCGGCGCGGGTCTTCTCGCGCGGGCAGAAGCAGCGCCTCGGCCTTGCCCGCGCGCTCGTCCACGATCCGAAGGTGCTGCTGCTCGACGAGCCCGCCTCGGGGCTCGACCCGCAGGCGCGTGTCGAACTGCGCGTGCTCCTGCGCCGCCTCGCCGCCGAGGGGCGCACGGTCCTCATCTCGAGCCACATCCTGTCCGAACTCGAAGAGGTCGTCGACGAGGCGGTCTTCCTCGTCGATGGGGCGACCGTGTCGAGCGACCGCGTCGCGGCGGCCGCGAGCCGCCGCCGCACGTGGCGCATCCGTCTCGCCGACCGCGACGCCCGCGCCGCGGTCCTCCCCGTCGCGGGCGTCCTCGGCCTCGACGCGGCCCTCATCCCGATCGACCGACGCGACCTGCTGGTCTCGTTCGAGACGGATGCCGGGGCCGCCGCCGCCCTCGCCGCGCTCGTCGGTGCCGGGCTCCCCGTCGCGGAGTTCGCCGCGGCCACGGGCCTTCTCGAACACACGTTCCTCGACCTCGAAGGAGGCCGCTCGTGAACGGCGCACGGCTCTGGACGATCGCCCGCCTCGAACTGACCCAGCGGGTGCGCACCGTCGCGTGGTACGTGCTGCTCGGCATCTTCGCCCTGCTGCTGATCGGTGTGACGCTGCTGTCGTTCCTCGCCTTCGGCGGTTGGGGGACGGGCGGTGCCGGGGTGTTCTCCGCCGTCGTGTACGTCACCCTCCTGCTCGTCCTGCTCGTCTCGCCGACCCTGAGCGGCAACAGCATCAACGGCGACCGTGACGCCGCGACGCTCGCCCCCCTCCAGGTCACGCTCGCGACGACGGGCGAGATCCTCCTCGGCAAGTTCCTCGCGGCATGTATCACCGGCCTCGCCTTCGCCGCGGTGGCGGTGCCTTTCCTCGTGATCGCGACCCTCGCGGGCGGCGTCAACGGCTGGGCCGTCGTGACCTCGCTCGCCGTCCTCGTCGTCGAGGTCGGGATCGTCGCCGCGATCGGGGTCGCGATCTCCGGCATCCTCGCGCGTCCGTTGTTCTCCGTCGCGGTGACCTACCTCATCGTCGCGGCGCTGTCCGTCGGCTCCGTCATCGGATTCGGGCTCGTGAGCACGGCGGCGGGGAGCGAGTTCACGTCGAAGAACCGGTCGGCCGAGTACACCTCGAACGGGGAGATCGTCTGCAAGGACGGTGGCCACGACTGCTACGGCGACACCGACCAGATGGTCTGCGGCGAGTGGGACACCTACACCTATCGCGTGCCGCGCCCGGACCGGGTGTGGTGGCTGCTGTCGTCGAATCCCTTCGTGATCCTCGCGGATGCCACCCCGACGAGCTTCGACCGGCACGGCAACCCCGACGACCTGTTCGGATGGATCAAGACCGCCGTCCGCGGAGCGCAGTCCGCACCGGAGCTGCAGAGCACGTGGGACGAGTGTGATCCGCGGTATCTCGACGGAACCGAGTACCGGAGCGGGCCGACCCCGGAGGAGATCATCGCCACGACCGTACCGAGCTGGTTCGTCGGCCTCGGCGTCCAGGTGGTGCTCGCCGTGCTGCTGCTGTGGTGGGCGTGGACGCGCACGCGCACGCCCGCCCGCACCCTGCCGCCGGGGACCCGCATCGCCTGACCTGCGTCGGGAACCTCGATGAGGATGTTCTCATCGAGGTTCCGTCGGCGTACGGCAGATGCATAGCCTCCTTTCAGTCACCTCCCACCCGGAGGTGTGAGTCCTGTTCGAAAGGTGGATCCCTCTTGCGACGACGCATTCTCGCGGCCGTCGGCGCCATCGCGCTGACATTGCCCGCCTCCGTTGCCCTCGCGGCAAGCCCCGACGACGACCCGTCGTCGCGGTTCCATGCCGCAGCCTCACGCGGCGCGATCGACACGTCCTTCTCGTCGGCGGCCATCGGCGCCGACGGTCGCGTCACGGTCGTGATCGAGATGACGGGCGACCCCGTCGCCGTCGTGGAGGCGGAGAACGGGCAGGAGCTCAGCACGGGCGAACGCAGCGCGGTGAAGAACAAGCTCAAGAAGGCACAGGACTCCATCAAGGGATCCATCACGGGCAAGGGCGGTGAGATCCAGGCGCAGATGCAGTCCGCGTACAACGGATTCCAGGCATCCGTCCCCGCCGACCAGGTCGACGCCGTCGCGTCGCTGCCCGGGGTCGTCGCGATCCACCCGGTCCGCACCTACTCGATCGACAACGCCGTCTCGGTGCCGTACCTCGGTCTGCCGGCCGTCTGGCAGAACACCGGATTCACCGGTCAGGGCGTCAAGGTCGCGATCATCGACACCGGCATCGACTACACGCACGCGACCTTCGGCGGTCCTGGAACGGCGGCGGCCTACGAGGCCGCGCATGCCGCCGAGACCCAGCCTGCCGACCCCGCGCTGTTCGGGCCCGGTGCCCCGCGCATCAAGGGCGGGATCGACCTCGTCGGCGACTCGTACAACGCGGACCCCAGCAGCGCGAGCTACCAGCCGATCCCGCACCCGGACTCCAACCCGCTCGACTGCCAGGGCCACGGCTCGCACGTCGCCGGCACGGCCGGAGGGTCGGGCGTCCTCGCCGACGGCACCGGGTTCACCGGGCCGTACGACAGCACGACGCCGGGCAACGCGTTCCGCGTCGGCCCGGGTGTCGCTCCGAAGGCCGACCTCTACGCGGTCCGTGTGTTCGGTTGCGGCGGCTCGACCGACATGGTCGTCCCCGCCCTCGACTGGGCCGTCGAGAACGGCATGGACGTCGTGAACATGTCGCTCGGATCCTCCTTCGGGCGCGGTGACGACCCGGATGCCGTCGCGGCGGCCAACGCCGTCGGCGCGGGCGTCGTGGTCGTGGCATCCGCCGGAAACGCCGGCCACAACCCGTACCTCACCGGGTCGCCGGGGACGGGTGACGGCGTGATCGCCGTCTCGGCCGTCGACAGCGCCGAGGGCTTCCCCGGCGCGACGATCACCGTCGGCGGTCAGTCCATCGAGGCCATCAACGCCAACGGCGTCTCCGTCGCGGGCCTCGGCACGCTGTCGGTCGTGCGCCTCGTCGATGACCCCGCGACGCCCGAGAACGAGGCGCTCGGCTGCTCCGTCGCCGCGTATACGAAGGCGGGCGTCGCTCCGGGCCAGAATCAGCTCGCGGTCTCCACGCGCGGCACGTGTGCGCGGGTGGCGAAGGCCATCTACGCGCAGGAGGCCGGTGCGGCCGCGGCGCTCATGGTGAACAGCAGCAACGACCTGCCGCCGTTCGAGGGCGCGATCACGGAGAACGCCGACACGGGCGAGCCCGCGAACGTCACGATCCCGTTCCTCGGCGTCCGCTCGTCGAACGGTCCCGTGTTCACGACCGGCGCGACGGCGACCTTCGCCGACGCACAGATCTCGAACCCTGGCTTCCGCGGGTACGGTTCGTTCACCTCGTCCGGCCCCCGGTCGGGTGACAGCGCCATCAGCCCCGACGTCGCGGCGCCCGGTGTCTCGATCGTCTCGGCGGCGGTCGGCTCCGGAAACGGCGCGGCGACCCTGTCGGGCACGTCGATGGCCGCACCGCACGTCGCCGGCGTCGCGGCGCTGTCGGTGCAGGCGCACCCCTCGTGGAGCGCTCCGCAGGTCGCCGCCTCCGTCGTGTCGACCGCCGACCCCGAGAAGGTCGCCGGGCAGAGCCTGACGATCGGCGGCGTGGGTCTCGTCGATGCGGCGCAGGCCGTCGCGACGACCGTCACCGCGACGGGCGATGCATTCCGGACGGAGAGCGGCTGGGCGCGCGAGTCGGCGCTGAGCTTCGGCTTCCAGGAGTCGCCGCTCGGGTTCGCCGGGATCAAGACGGTCACCGTCCGCAACGACGGTCCGAAGTCGGTCACCTACAAGGTGTCGACGTCGCCGTCCGCGCAGTCCGCGAAGGCGAAGGTGAGCCTGTCGACGAAGTCGATCACGGTGCGCCCGGGCAGCTCCGCCAAGCTGCTGCTGAGCGTCACGGCATCCGCCAAGGACATCCCGACCTCCGTCGTCGCGAGCGACCAGTTCGCGTTCTACGAGATCTCGGGTGACATCACCCTGACCGCGACGGACTCGACGCTGCGTGTGCCGTACCTGCTCGTGCCGCGCTCGACGAGCACGGTGTCGTCGCCGACCTCGGCGCTGTTCACCGGCAAGCAGAAGGTGACGGATGCCACGAAGAAGATCTCGCTGTGGAACATCTTCGGTGCGCAGGCATCCGCCGGCGCCGATGTGTACACGTGGGGCCTGTCCGACGGGAAGGACATCGCGGGGACCCTGCCCGACACGGGGTACGACATTCGCGCCGCGGGTGTGCAGTCGTTCGCCGACGGGGCGGATCACCTGATGGTGTTCGCGCTCAACATGCACCACCGCTGGTCGAACGCGGCGAGCAACGAGTACGACGTGATCCTCGACACCGACCGCGACGGCCAGGCCGACTGGATCGTGCTGTCGGCGGACTCCGGCGCCGTGCGTTCGGGGGACAACAACGGTCTGTCCGAGGTGTTCATCGTCAACGCGAAGACCGGGGCGACGGCGGCGAGCGGTTTCCAGACGCAGTCCCCGACCGACTCGAGCACCTTGCTGCTGCCGGTGTACGCGAGCGACCTCGGCATCGCGGGGGCGTTCAACTACACGGTGCAGACGTCCAGCGTCAACGGCGGGCAGGACTCGGTGAACGGCTGGGCGACGTACGACCCGACCGCTCCGGCGATCAGCAACGGTCAGTTCGTCGACGTGCCGTCACGAGGCTCCGCCTCGGTCGACGTCGCCGTGAACGCCGCGCAGGTCGCCGCGCAGAAGCCGCTGGGCACGATGGTCGTCGTCTTCGACAACCCGTCGGGCGCCGGTGAGGCGCTGCTGGTGAAGGTGAAGTAACCCATTCCAGCCGAAGGGGCGGACGCGCGGGCGTTCCGCCCCTTCGGTGTGTGTGGGCGCGGCGCGCGTCCCGTCGCGCCATGCCTCGGTGACGGTCAGCTCGGTTCGGGATGCCGCTCAGCGGGTGCAGAGGACGGGGTCGTCGCCCGTGCCGAACCGGTAGTCGTACGTCTTGTCGCCCGCGGTGACGACGACGCGCATGCCGTCGACGAGGGCTTGCGTGTAGGACTGTCCGGGCGACGCGCAACCCAGCGAGCCGTCGCTGAAGGTGACGGCGGTCGCCGAGACGAGTTCGGGCGCGTCGGCGACGCCGCGGCTCGAGAGGTCGGCGACGATGGCATCCCATCGCGCCGGCGGGACGTCGGTGGGGGTCCCCGTCGGGTCGACGGGCCCGGGTGTCGTCGTCTGGAACGGCGGACGCGTGCTCGCGGGAGGCGTCGGGGTGGGGTCGCTCATCGTCGCTCCGGAGGCGCAGGCCGCGAGCATGAGGGCGAGTGCGGCGGCGGATGCCGCGCCGAGCGTTCTGCGCATCGGTGCCTCCCGGGATCGCGGTGTTGCGTCGAGGGTAGGGCCTCTACCTGCGAACCGCCGGGGAACTCAGTCCCAGTCCAGGTAGTCCTCGATGAACCAGGAGGTCTCGCCCGGGTGCGTCGCAGGGAACAGGTGCCCCGCGCCCTCGACCGTCTTGAGGCTCGCGAGCGCGGGGGCGGATGCCACGAGCCGCTCGCTCTCGGAGAGGGGGGTGACCTCGTCGCCCGTGCCGTGGATGACGAGCACGGGGATGTCGTCCGCGAGGGGGATGTCCGCGGGCTCCGGCGCGAGCAGGAGCACGCCGTTGACGCGGTCGTGGTGGTCGGTGGGGACCGTCCGGGCGACGGTGCCGCCGAACCCGTGGCCGCCGATCCAGGAGTGGTCGAGCCCCACGGCATCCATGATGTCGACGACGGTGCGCGCGAGGTCGTGTCGGTCGGCGGTGGGATCGAGCGGAGCGAGCCGCACGACGCGGAAGTCCTCCTCGACGAGGATCGAGGCGAGCGTGCCGAGTGAGGCGATGTCCTGGCCGGTCTCGGGGATGAGGATGACGGCGGGACCGGTGCCCTCGTCGATGTAGGCGATGGCGCGGCCATCCGGCTCGAACGTCTGGAGCGGTGCGGTCGTCATGGCATCCAGTCTCCCAGGGGCGTGCGGGGCGCGCCAATCCGCACGCGCGGCGCCGCTCGTGGCCGCCGCGCGTGATGTCCGCTCAGGGCGTCGTGCGTGAGTGGAGCGTGATCGCGTAGCCGTCGAGGTCCTGGAAGACGAACGTGTCGCCGAACGGGCCCTCGAAGGGGCTCTGCAGGATCGTCGCCCCGGCGGCGGCCATCGCGGCATGCCGTTCGGATGCCTCGGGGTCATGCAGCCACAGGGCGACTCCGAGGCCCAGGGGGCCTGCCTCGAGGTCGACGCCCGGTGCGGCATCGCGCACCGCGAAGGCGGGCTGAGTCGCGAAGACGACCGCGTGCGGCGGGGAGAACGGGGCACGCTCGAGGCCGACGACGTTTTCGTAGAAGGCGGCGGCCTTCTTGAGGTCACGCACCTGGAGAGAGATGAAATCGGGGCCGATGACGGTCATGGATGTTCCTTGATGTCAGAATTCTTACATAAGCGAGTATGTCAGAATACTGACATGGGAGCAAGCGAGCCGTCGATCGGGTATCTCGTCAAGCACGCGCAGGCGCTGCTGCGCGCACGCATGGAGGAGGACCTCGCGCCCCTCGGCCTGACGGTGTCGCAGTACTCGTGTCTGTACCGGCTGAGTGTCGAGCCCGGGATCTCGGCGGCGGCGCTCGCGCGGAGCGTCTTCATGACGAGGCAGTCGATGGGGGCGATGCTGCAGCCGCTCACCGACCGCGGGCTCGTCCGGCGTCCACAGCAGGCGGATGCGGGCCGTGCGCTGCCGATCGCGCTGACGGCGTCCGGCGCCGCGCTCCTCGAGGACGCGCGGCCGATCGTCGACGCTGTGGAGCGGGAGATGATCGCCGAGCTCGCGCCGTCCGAGCGTGCGGCGCTCGCCGAGGGGCTCGCACGCTGTATCGCCGGCCTCAGCCGGTGAGGTCCGAGGTGGGGATGTGCGCGGCATCCTCGGGAAGCTGCGCGACGAGTCGTGGATCGCAGGCCGGGTCGTCCCCCGAGGCGTAGTCCGGCTTCTGGGCATCCCCCACGCTCCCCGCGACGAGGACGACGCGCCACCGGTAGCAGGTGTACACGGTCGAGGGGCCGCGGTACGTGATGGCGGAGTTCGTGAGGTCGTCGCGGGGGACGTCCGGGCGCGCCCCGGATGTCACGAACTCCGTGAACTCGACCACCGCGCCGCCGAGGCCGTCGTCACCGACATCCTCGATCGCGTAGACGACGCTCGCGGGTGCGGTTGTCGGAATCGCAGGCGGCGGCTCGGAGCCGTCCCACGTCGTGACCACGTCGGAGAGACGGGCCGCGATGTCGGCAGCGTCCGTCGCCGGGACTCCCGGCTGGAGGGCGAGGAAGGTGACCTCCTGCTGCCCGCGGATCTGGCGCCAGAGCACGCCGTCGTACGACTGTAGTCCGGCGCAGCCCGTCAACACCGCGAATGCGGCCGTCACGCCGAGCATGGAGACGATCGCGCGGGCGTGGGGCATGATACGCGCAGTCTATCGATTATCGATAGAAGAGGAACAGCGGAGATGGGTCGCGCCAGTGTCAGGCGATCCCGCGGCGGGCGGGGCGGCGCGGAGGATGGGTACGACGTCCACACGCAGAGTGGACGCGACGGCGGGAGTCGAAACTTCGGTTGCGCTGATTTCGCTGCTTCCGGAGAACCGCGGAATCACGCGGGTTGAGCAGTTCTACCGCGGAAAACCAAGGAAGCGGGGCCTGTGACCGAGTCTCGTGTCGTTCGGTTCTGATCAGGGGGATCGGTCTGAATCTGCGCAGGTTGTGTCCACATGGTGTCCACGTGGGAACGCGTCTTCCGTCTTCGCTCATTACAGGTCCTGATCGCCCTCGCATGATTCGAGCAAGCTGTCGCGGAGCGCGTCGAAGCACTCGGAGGCTCGCCACCCGGGGGTCGAGAAGAAGGTCGGGTTACGTCGTCGGGAACCCGTCTCAAGGCTATGGTCCGCGTCCGCCGTCTCATCCCCTCAACGCTTGGACAGCACCGGCGCCGTCCTCGAAGCCGACCGCGTCCGCGACGGTAAGCTCGCGAGCGTGACGGCTGATGACCCCTGGCGTGCGTGGCTCTCTCCCAGTTCTCCGCTGAGCGGCTTTCTCACCGAAGCGGATCGGCGTGACGAACGGCGCTCGGCCGACCTCATCGCGGCCGTCCAGTCCGGCGCAGCCCAGACGGCCGGTGCCCTCGAAAACCAGCGTGTCGCACAAGAGGTCATGGCGTCGATCGTGTTGGCGAGTGCCGCGCAGACCAACTCGACTTTGTCGTCGATTCTGGACGTCCTCGAGTCTCCGTCCGAGACGGTTGCGCGCGAGCACATCCGCCGCGGCGTGCGCGCATTCCGGGAGGGTTGGGACGAGGACGCGATAGAGGAGTTCACGCGGGCAATCGAGGCCGACCGGTATATCGCCGTTTCGCACCTCTACCTGGGTCTTCTGAGAGAACGAGGGGGCCAGATCGTCGCTGCAGGCGAGTCCTACGTATCGGCGATCAAGTACGGCCGTCGTGACCGGCCCCTGGTTGCAAGCGCGGCACTCCGACTTCTCGTTGTGTCCGATGAGGTCGACGTAGCCCTGATGGGCTCGCTCCGCGAGGAGTTGGCTTCGTGCCCCGAGTTCCTTGTGGCGCTCGGCGCGCGCACTGGCGATATGGACGCGCTGAGATCGGCGATCGGTCTTGCGCCCGAGATAGGCGTCGACATCCAGCTCCTAGGCATCGCCGATGTCGATTCCCTCCTGCGCTCACGCGCCACCGATGATTCGCTGCTGGACTTGGCAGAAGCCATTCTCGACGACGTTGCCCGTTTGGCGGCACGCTCGAAGGTGGCGTTATTGCCGGCGTTGCCGACAGGGTCAGGCGCGCCGGAAAGGCTTGCGGCCGCAGCGCTCGTCGTTGCGAACGTGAGCACGATCCTTAACGAGTGTCGACGGCTCGAGGACTCTCTGGAGTGGCAGGCAAGCCAGGCACGAAGGGCTGCCGCGGATCATGAGCAGCACACGGAGTCGCTCAGGAGCACGATGCGTCAGCTCGAGGCGCTGGAGGCGAAAGGCCGCGCACACGCTACGGAAGAGCCGGCCGTATCCGGCTCGCAACGCCAGGCGACCCTCGATGCTTTGCGCCACAGCCTCAGGCTCGTCTTCGATGAAACGGACGCTTCGGTGTTCCTTCTCCCCAAACCGTGGTCTCAGCTTCGGAGCGAGCCGCCGTTCACGAGCGTGTTCCTCGAACCTCTCGCGCCGGTCGAGCCTCCACGAGTCAGCTCCGGTCGGCCCTCGCAGATCTTGAACTACTACGACCGAATGGGCAACGGTCCTTTCAAACCAGTCAGAGAGGAAGTGTGGCCCGGCGCGTACGAGGAGCAGCGCGCGCTCCTCATGCGCGAACTCGAACGTGTCGACGTCGACGCACTGGAACGCCAATACGGCGCGGCGCTATCTGCGGTCGACCATAACTCCTTCACGCGGCACAGCTTCCCGGCCGACTGGTCTCACGTCCACGGCGTATCCGACGTCGCCAATCGACTCGTCGTCATGCGCGACGCGTTGCTTGCCCGCTCGGAGGAGATTGTCGCGCTCCACGCCGAGCTTGGGGAGATCAGACGACGACTCGACCGCGAGCTCGCACAGATCAAGCACGTTGTCGAGGCGCAGAGTAGGGCCGTCGCCGAGGACGAGGCCCGGCTCGCGGCGACCGTGACTGGAGCCGCTTCAGAGGTTTCACCACTACCGAGCGATCGGCTGGCGTTGGCGACCGACACCGCCGAGAGGATCGCTGCCAAAGCAACGTCACGCATCCGCCCGTTCGTCGTCTGAACGAGGCAGGACCAGCGCAATCAGCCTCACATCGGTGATCGTTGGCGGAGCTGTTGGATACGCTTTCTCAGAAATGGGAGAGCGACGGTGAGTTCGGCGACCGAGCCTCGGCGGTTGTCGAACTACGGTGACGGCGCTGATCTCCTCGTAGCGCTCAACGACTCCATAGCCGGCGCCCGCAAGCGGCTTTGGGTGAAGGTGCCCTGGTGGGATGTCTCGCCGCTCGGGCGGAAGCTTCTCGACGGCGTTCTTGGCGCTCATCGACGCGGCGTCGAGGTCCATGTGCTGTGCCGACCCGAGGCATCCAACGACGCAGTCCTTCGCATGCTCCGCGATGCGGGCGTGCCAGTCACTGCCGTGCGGTACATCCACGAGAAGGAGATCATTGCCGACGAGGTCGCGATCACGCACTCGATGAACTTCACCTCGGCCGAGATCTCGCGCAACCAGAACTCCGGATTCGTGCACACCGATCCCGCGATGGTGGAGGCCGTCGAGCTCGGGTTCCTGTCGCTGCTCGAGAACGCATCCGCGGTCACGGAGGGTGAGGAGTCCTGGTCACCCGCGTCGGCTCTGATTCCCGACGCGCTGCGGAAGTACCTCGACAGGTTCGACCGACTCAACCCGCTTCAATCGAAGGCCGTGCCTGTCGTCCTCTCGACGGCGGGTCATGTGATGGTCGTCGCGCCGACCAGCTCCGGCAAGACCCTCATCGGTGAGGTTGCCGCACTCAGGTCCATCGTCACCGACGGCAAGCCGGCGGTGTGGCTCCTGCCTGCGCGGGCACTCGCCGCGGAGGTGGCCGAGATCGCACGGCGGTGGAATGCGCACGGCATCCGAACGATCGAGCTCACCGGCGAGACCAACATGTCGAGCGATGCGGTGAAGCAGGCGCAACTCTGGGTCGCGACCACAGAGAAGTTCGAGGCGCTTTATCGGCGGGCCTCATTGAAGGACGTCATCGGCCGCATCGGATGCCTCATCATCGACGAAGTCCATCTGGTCGGTGACCCGACCCGCGGCGCGACGCTCGAGTCGATGATCGCGCGGCTCCGCGTTGCGGAAGGACGCACGCGGATCGTCGCGCTCTCGGCGACCGTGTCGAACGCCGACGAACTTGCGGCGTGGTTCCACGCGGACCTCGTGCGCTCGACGTGGCGGCCAACCGTGCTCACGACGCAGCTCGTGCCCTACGACCCGCCGCCCCACGGCAAACGCGAGCAGTTCGAGTCCGCGAAAGACGACACCGTAATCCCGCTGCTGCGGAGTCTCGTCGGAACGGACCCCGGCGCGCGGGACGCCGGGAACGCTGGCGGTTCGAGCGCTGTCGTGTTCTGCGGCAGCAAGGCCGCCGTGATCCGCACCGCGGCGCGCGCAGCCGGCGTCCGGTTCCACGGCGTCGAGTTGGACACGATCGTGGAAGAGTGCTTCCGTCGCGGCGTCGGCATCCACTTTCGCGACGCACCCCGCGCCGGCCGTGCGCTGGACGCCTTCCGCGCTCGCGAGCTTCGCGTCCTCGTTGCCACCTCGGGGCTGTCGACGGGCGTCAACACGCCCGCGAAGTTCGTCATCATCCGTGACCTCGAGCTCGGGATGGCTCCCCTCGAAGTCAGCCAGGCACAGCAGATGTTCGGACGGGCGGGGCGCGCCGGCCAGGAGCCCGAGGGCTACGGATTCATGCTTGTCCCGCGGGCTGACGAGGGAACGTGGAAGGTCAAGCTCAGCGATGGCTATGCGGCGAACAGTCGGATCGTCACGCAGCTCGGCGACGCGATCCTCGCCGAGCTGCTGCTCGGATCTGTCACCGACCGCGCGAGTGCTCGCTCTTGGTTCGAGCAGACCCTCGCGTTCGCGCAGAAGCGAACCTCCGTCGACCTGGACGACGTCATCGACACGCTCCTCGCGCGCGGCTTCGCGACCGAGGTCGACGCACAGCTCGCGCCGACCGAGATCGGGATGCTGACCTCCCGCCTCATGATCGACGTCGACTCCGCGGGGGAGATGCTCCGCGCCCTCGCCGCGCTGCCACTGCCGTCCAACGCCGACGAGGCAGAAGAACTGGTCCTGCAGACCGTCACCACCGCCGCCGCGGCGCTCCGAGAACGCCCCGTCAACGAGCGCGTCTACACCGGATACGTCGATGAGCTGCTGACCGGGTGGTCGCCCCGAGTTCTCGCTCGCACGCGCGACTGGTTCGGAGCACGACTGTGCCTGGCAGCGGCGCAGATCGCTCTCCGGTCGCCGGGTCGCGCGCGCGAGACCCTTCCGGTCGGAGTCTCGATGGCCGAGCTGCGCCGCGCCATCGAGGACATGCCGCGTTACCTCGCTTGGGTCGCCGCACTGGGCTACGCGGATGCCGCGACCTGGGCACCCGCCGTCGCCGGTGACCTCGCTCGCCGCCTGACCTGGTGGCAGCTGTCGCCCCACCCCGAGCGTGGCACGGGACGGCTGCTGTGGATGCTGGAGCGCACACTCGAACCACAGAACCACCGCACCCGCATGTCCGGTCTGTGGCGTCGAGCGCGCGCGGCCGGGTTCACTTCGCCGGACCGCATCAACGCGCGGCCGCGCGACGTGGATGTGAGCGCGGAGGCATTCGCCGACATCGTGGGCTCGCGCGCCGACATCGCCCTGGAACCGCTCGTTGACCTCGAGCTGACCTACCGGAGTCCGAACACGCACGCGCGTGTGACCGCCATGACGGCGACCGGCGCGGCGCGTGCCGTGGCGACCACGCGCCCTGCGCAAGGGCCGATCGACCTCGTCCTTCCGCCACGCTCCACCGGCACCATCGCAGCGGACGTCTTCCTCTACACACGCGACGGAGACTTCGGATACGCCAACCTGCTCGCCGACGTGCCCGCCAGTGCCGCGTCTATAGGCCCGATCGACGAAGCCGTCGCTCTGATCGTCGACCTGCCCGATGTCCACTCGGTACTCGCTCATCCACGTGGAGTGCGAAGGCTCTTCCAGGGCGAGCGGAAGCGGATGCGTGACACCATCCGCACTCTGATCGCTCCCGACCCGCGCCTCGGCCCAATCGCTGTCGCCTTGTCGGAGCACCACACCGAAGCCCACCCCGCGATCGTCGCCCTCAGGGCGAACCTCCGTGCACTACTGCGCGAAGCCAGCCGAACCGACCTCAGATCACCGCACGCAGTCCTCCGCTCAAGGGAAGCGTCGGAAGCCGAAGTGCAGATCACACTCGCGGCGCTTCTCGCCGCGCTGCACATCGATGCCGGCATCGCGACCGCCGACGGCCACCCGCTCGCCGTTGTGAAGGTAGACGACGGGTGGGCACTCGCCGGGCCGCGTCACGCCCAGCCTGGTCGCATCGAACCGCTCATCCCGAACTCGCTGCCGCGGCAGATAGAGACGGTTCCGGCGCTGCCAGCGATAGCCGAGGCGACTACGGCGCCACGGTGCGCGTGGATGGCTGAGTTCGTGCTGTAGTTGCGGGCTACGCGACAGGGAAGGCCCCCGCGATGCGCGCATGAGCGACGCCGACGTCGAAGCTGACGTTGGGCGCTTCGGTCATCCGCTTGACGAGGAGTCGCGGCCAGAGAACGTGGACGTCATCGACAGTGAAGGGTCCTCCGAGGAGCGGCCAGTCGGCCTCGAGAAAGCAGAGCACGCCCGCGATCGGGATCGCGTCGTCGGCCAGTGCCTCGCGGACGCGCTGGACCTGCGATCTCACGCCGTCGACGAGTTTCGTGCCGTCGCGGCCGCCGATGCGGAGCGATTCCACCCGCGGTCGGAAGAGGCCGCCTTCGATGCGAAGCTCCGGGCGCTTGTCCTTATATCGCTTCGCGTCGATCACCCAGACGCCGGAGGGCCCGATCGCGATGTGGTCGATGTTCGCTCTCGTGCCGCGAATTCGGCGGTCGTGCATGACTCGGAAGGTGTCGGGCAGGTCGGCGAGCCGTTGCGCCAGGAGCTCCTCGCCGACCGCGCCGCGCTCCCACGCCTTCGTGCTCTGCGGATCGTCCGACAGGGCGAGGATCAGCCCGCCGAGCTTGGGATGGTCCGCTCGGATCCGCTGCTCACGGGCATCCCTGCGCCGCTCGTACTCCCGGCGCGCGGAAGCCCCGGCATCGCCGGCCGACACCTCGACGGTGGGTCCCCCGACTTCCGGTGTGTCGCACTCGACGCATCGGATCGCCTTCAGCGTTCGCTCGTAGATGGCGTCCGCTCCCGCATCATGCGCTCGCCCGCACAGGCGGCACGTTCCGGCGTAGCGCAGTCGCATGCGCTTGTCGTCAGGCCCGAGATCCAGCGTCACGCGCCCGCTCCGAGTCTCGGCCCCAGGTGCCCGTCTACGCGGCGCCGGAGCTGCAGTTCGGCTTCTTCGCTCCACTCGCGGGCGAGGGACGCGTAGCGGCGCCGGTCCTTCTGGTTGAGTCCGGCGAGTTTGGGCAGGAGCTCGAATGTCGTGCGCACGTGATCGGGGATCTCATGGACGGGCCCGCCGGTGGACGCATGGAGAACCTCGATCACTCCTGCGGCGGTGCCGCCGCTGTCGATCAGCGCGACGAGCTCGCGGGCGTCCTTCCGTCCCTTCTCCGTCGCGTGTCGGTCGAGCAGCGCGGCGATCTTCGTGGCGATGTGCGCGTCGAGCGTCAGCATCAGCCAGCCCTCGACCTTGAGGTCGGGGTCGACGTACCGGGTGAGTGCACCGACATCGAGAAGCAGCTTGGTCCCGAGTTTCGATTCATACGGGAAGTAGGCGTCGACGTGGACGCCGTCGGCATTGCCGCGCGCCTTCCGTCCACCGCTGTGAAGGTGGTTCTCGCTGTACTCGGTGAGGCGTTCCGGGAGCCGCTGTCGGAGGCTTTGGTCGGTGATGATCAGGTCGATGTCATGGCTGATCTCGCCGCCGACGCGGGCATTCGTCGCCCATCCGCCGATGAGGATCGAGGGCTCGAGACCGTATCCGAGCGAGTCGAGAAGCGCGCGCAGTCGTCCCTCGTCGTCCGCTCCGAGAATCGTCATCGCCCGTCACCTTCCTGATCCCACTCGCGTTCCCGCACGAAGCTGTCGCGCAGCGCGGTCCGGAACTCGGATGCCTGCCAACCGGGCGTCGCGAACAGATCGGCATACGTCTGCGCGAGGCTCGAGTACCCGTTCCAGGTCCTCGCGGCGCGTTTGTCCATCGACAGGACGCGCACCTCCTTGCCGGCGGGCAGGTCGGTGAGATTCACGGATGTGGGGAGGTACACGATGTGCTCGTTGAAGTCCGCGACGGCTCGGCCTTTCAGGATCGCGTTCGCCGCGTCAGCGCCTCCGAGCGCGTAGGGGCCCAGCTTCGAGTCGAGAACCGGATCGATGCCCTCGCGGGTGGTCCACGTGAGGGTGTCACGCTCGAGGTTGCGCCACGCGCACAGCATCGTCAGCAGTTTGTCGATACTGACGACCGCGAGCCCGCCGCGGCTGTACCGATCGACGGTCCCGTTGCTCTCGAGGCGCTCGAGAGCGAGATAGGCGGTCGTGCTCGGCACGCCTGCCTCGTACGCGAGGTCGGCGACGTTCCGCCAGGTCCGCTGCCCTTCGAGAGCGCGATCGGCAAGAGCGCGCCACACCAGCTCATTACCCTTCATCGCTCTCCTCGGCCGTCAGGTATTCCTGTGATCGTGGTTACAGGAATACATGTAAGCACAATTACAGGAAAAGCAGAAGACTGATCGACCGTCGATTTGAGGCCTTGCTGCAGAGTGTGTCCACCTGGCGTCCGAGGGGTCACCGCTGAAGAGGAGCAAGCGGCCGCGATCCCTTGAAAACACTGGGATCGCGGGCGTTCGCGAATCGACGCGGCGAGGGGAGTCGAACCCGCAACGCGACCGGGTATGAACCGGTGCCCGGGACCGCCCGGATCGCCGCGAATCGTGCCCTGAGGCACGCTGTCGACGCTAGGCGAACGCACGGACATCCGCCAGGTGCATGACGGATCCTTTCGCCGTGCGTCGCCGTATGACAGAGGGGTCCGGTCGTCGGCGCCGCGCGAGAGGCGTACGGTGGAAGGACTCCCCACGAATTGAAGAGGTGATTGTCATGCGCTCACGAAGCACAGCAGTCCTGTCCGTCGCCGCCCTCGCGGCGCTCGCCCTCGCCGGATGCTCCGCCGGATCGGCCGGCCCCGGAGCCTCCGCCACGAAGACCCCCGCCCCGGTCGTCGAGTCCTCGTACGCGTCGCCCGCCGCGGTCGGCGACCGCACCGGTATCGCCGGCGACGACCTTCAGGTATGGAGCGCGAGCGTCCCTGACAGCGGCGCCGCGGCGAGCCTCGGCGACCCCGAGGCGGGCAACGAGTGGGTCACCGTCAACGTCGCGCAGTGGGTCGCCGCGAGCGGCAAGACGGACGTCGACGCCGCTCCCGTGCTCCGCTCGACCGCTGACAAGGCGGTGGAGGGCAAGGCCGTGTCGCCGCGCGCCGTCGCCGTGCCGATGACCGAGGGCAAGCTCTACACCTTCGTGTGGAGCTTCCAGGTTCCCGAGGCATCCGCTGACGCGTCGACGCTCGTCCTCTGCACGAGCGCGGCCGACGACGCCGCGTGCTCGTCGATCGCGAAGTGACCCGAGGCGTATAGCGCCCCATCCAGCGGCCCGCGCATCCGGAGGGATGCCGGGCCGCTGCGGCGTTCTCGTCAGAGCGTGCGGTCGAAGTCGCCGCCGCGGGTGGACACGATGTCCTTGCCGAGCGGCATGAGCGAGATCGGGATCATCTTGAAGTCCGCGATCGCCATCGGGATGCCGATGATCGTGATGCACAGCGCGATGCCGCTCGTGAGGTGTGCGAGGGCGAGCCACCACCCCGCGAAGATGACCCAGATGACGTTCCCGAGGAACGACGCGACCCCGGCGGTCGGCTTCGCGACGATCGTGCGGCCGAACGGCCAGATGACGTACCCGGCCGTGCGGAACGAGGCGATCGCCCACGGGATCGTGATGATCGGGATGCACAGCAGCACCCCCGCCACGACGTAGCCGACGAACAGCCAGAAGCCCGCGAAGATCACCCAGATGATGTTGAGGATCGTGCGCATGGCATCCATTCTCGCGCGTCCGCGCTCCGTATTCAGTCTCGCCGGGTTTGGAACGGGCTCGCAGGGCTGTGCTGAAGGATTCTCGGCGTGCGGAGACTGAATACGGCGGGGTCCCGGACGGGGCGCCGGGTGGTGCGGCAGCGGGCTCAGTCGACGGAGGCCGAGGCCCGATCCGACAGCGCGCGCTGGGCGCGGCGCAGCAGGCCCACGAGCCCGGTGATGAGCAGGAGCGCGCCGACGGCGAGCACGCCGTAGCCGACAGCGGCCGCAGGCGACAGATCCCCGACCCACGTGGACAGGTCGTCGAGTCGTCCGGCCCCGGAAGCGAGCCAGATCCCCGCCGAAGCGAGCGCCGCGAGCGCGATCCCCCAGACGATCCCGGCCCAGCGGGTGCGCGGGCGCGGACCCGCGGATGCCTCGGATGCAGCGCCCGTGGCGGGCACCTGGGCATCGGCTGCCACCTCGGTCGTTTCGGCGGTGTTCGCCGCCATGACGCCCGGGGCGAGCCCGGCCGCCGGCGGCAGGAGGTCGGCGAGGGGTTCGGTGGGCTGGATGTCCGCGAGGGTTTCGGTGGGCTCGTCGTCGGTCATCGGGTGTCCTCTCCGGAGGTGACGGGCAGTTCGACGGCGATCCATCCGGTCTGCTGGTCGATCACGAGCGTCTGCTCGGTGGTGATGCCGGCAGCATCGTCGATGGGCGCCGACGTGTAGGTTCCGACGGAGCGGACCCGCCCGTCCGCGAGCGATGTCGTCGTCAGGTCGGCCGCGTCGACGTCGAGCATCGCACCGTCGGCCCGCATGATGCTCAGCATGCCGGCGGGCGCCGTGACGTCCAGGTGCAGCGTGACGCCTCGCTCGAGCCGCACCCACGTCGTCCCGGTGCGCTTGACGATGTGGATCGGCTCATCGGCGTGGCCGTTGTTGATGAGCCAGACCGAGACATCGCCGTACGGCTGCACGAACGGGTGCTCGGCGGTCCACTTCTGCTGTTGCGCACCGTTGGAGATCCCGTACCCGCCGATGTGCAACGCGGTCAGCGCGGGGACGGCCGTCGCCGCGAGCCCGCCCGTGAGGAGCACCACGGTGACGAACGCGAGGAATCCGCTGCGACGACGAGCGATCCCCGCGGCGATCATGCCGATCGCGGTGACGAGCGCGGCGACGAACAGGCCGCGGGCGCCCGCCAGCTCGGTCGCTCCGGTGACGGCCACGAGCGCACCCGCGACGATCGCGATACCGAGCACCGTCGCGACGAACGCGAAGGGCGTGCGCGGGTTCGACGCCTTGCGGAGGCGCCGGCGTTCCGCGGCCTCCGCGGAGAACGCGGCGCCGCGGGCATGCCGCTCGAGGCGCGCCTGGTCGCGGGCGATCCGGGCGGCGTCCTGTTGCTGACGTCGCCACGCGTCGTCCTGCGCCTTCCACGCGGCGTGCTGCTCACGCCAGGCGGCGTACTCGTCGGGTTGCTCCGTCGACGCCGGAGCCGCGTCGTCCGCGGCGATCGGCGCGTCGGTGGTCGTCGGGGCGGCGATCACGTCGGCGCAGTCGGGCGAGTCGACAGAGGAGAGGGAGGGGAGGGAGGAGGGGGTGGGTTGCGCGACTCCGGCCGCCTCCCCCCCCGAGGGGGCCGCGGGCCCGG
>JASCPG010000060.1 GCA_029960085.1 Microbacteriaceae bacterium PS02067
GGGCGTCGATCTGGGCGGTGACGTCCGGCCCCGTGAGCACCGTGGAGCCGTCCCAGGATGCCTCGAGACCCACGCGGCTCGCGACGTACTTCGGGATCTCGGCGAAGTGCGCTCCGATGGCGTTGTCGACGTGCCGCGGCCAGTAGGCGGCGAACAGCTCGTAGGTGCGGCGGCCGAGCAGGAGGGCATCCATACGGCGGATGCCGTCACCGACATCCTGGCCGATGACGGCATCGTCGAACGGCGACTGCCACCCGCCGAATCGGAAGCCCCCGCTCGGATCCTCCTCCCGGCCGTTGGGTGCCTGCGCGACGCCGTCCAGGGTCGTGAAGAGATCGATCACGATGCGCCCGCGCGCTGCGGCGGTGGTCATGGATCCGACCTCACTCGGCGATGTCACGCGACCAGCGTGCGATGAGGTCGTGGAAGTTCCTCAGGTAGCCGGTGAGGAAGGTGCGCGTCCCGGCGCTCGCGATCGCACCATCGTCGTCGAAGAAGCCGTCGCCGATGCGGATGTAGGCCTCCGGTACGCCGAGGACCGCTGCCCCCTGCGCCGTGAGGATCGCCTTCAGGTGGTTCTGCGCGACCGCCGTCGAGACGGCGCCCGTCGTCGCACCGGTGACGGCCGTGGGCCGCCCCGGGAACACGCTCTCGCCGCTCGGGCGCGAGGCCCAGTCGATCGCGTTCTTGAGCACGCCCGGGATGGAGCGGTCGTACTCCGGCGTCACGATGAGCAGTCCGTCCGCGGAGGTGATCGCCTCCTTGAACGCGCGGCCCTCGGCGGGGAAGTCCTTGTCGTACTGCGTCCCGTAGAACGGCAGCCCGCCGATGGCGACGTCGCGGAACGTCAGGTCGACGGCGGGGCCCAGCTTCTCGAGCGCGTCGGCGAAGCGCCGATTGAGCGACGGCTCCGAGACGGACCCGACGATCACGGCGACGGTGTACACGGGCATGGCATCCTCCTCGGCGCCGCCCGGTGACCTCGATCAGCCGCGGGCGATCGCGGCGACAGGGGCGGTCATCGCCAACATAGCCCGCGCGGGTGCCTTCTCGGTACCCAGGCGCCACAGCGCCACGACGCTCCAGACGAACAGCCCGACGACCATCACGTTGCGCACCAGCAGAACGAACGCGGCGATCGGGTGCGCGTCGATGAGCGGGAGATAGAGCACGGGGAAGACGAGCGTCGTCGCGAAACAGACGGCGGCCATCCACTCCGCGGGGCGAGCCCAGGCGCGCCGGTCGACGGCGAGTCCGACCGCGACGATCGGCGCGAGCCACATCATGTACTGGGGCGAACCGACCTTGTTGAACACGATGAGCGCCGCCGTGAGGGCGAACGAACCGCCGAGGATCAGGCGCTGCTCGAGCCGCGGCGTCAGACGCCCCTCGCGGACCGCGAGGCGACGTGCACGCCACAGCAGCGCGACGATCAGCACGAAGGCCACGATCATGAGCACGCCGACGATGTCGCCGGCGAGGTGGGCGCCGGGCCCGGCGACCTCACGCGTGGCGAGCACGTAGTTCTGGCGGATCTCCGCGCCCGGCAGGCCGAGCACCGTCGCCCACACCCACGGCGTCGCCACGGGGGCTTCGAGCTGCAGCGACCGGTCGCCCTGGATCGTCGCGAAGCTGAAGAGGTTCGCGCCGCCGCCGGCGGCGACGACGGCCAGGGCGATGACGGCGCTGACCGCGATTCCGCCGAAGATGATGCGCAGGCGAGTGGATGCCACGGTGACAGCCGCAGCGGCGATCGCGGCGGGCCACACCTTGATCCAGGTCGCCGCGGCGATGAGCGCTCCGGCAACGGCGGGGCGCCGGAGGAGGACCGCGAGCCCCGCGATCGCGAGGGGAGCCGAGAAGGCCTCGAGTCGGAGCATCGAGACGGGCGCGAGGAGGAAGAGCACCGCGAGCCAGTACCACGCGGCGACGTAGCCGCCACGGCGCTTGAACCCGCCGGTGAGAGCGAGGATCGCGACGAAGTTCGCGAGGACGACGAGGAGGAACCAGCACAGCTGGTAGTTGTACGGACCCGCCGCGATCGCCCCCATGATCGGGACGATCGCCCCTGCCGGGTACACCCACGGGAAGTCGACGACCGGCGAGTACCCGAGCCGCGCCTGCTCCGCCCACAGGCGGTAGAGCGGCAGGTCACCCTGGGTCTGTCCCGCGATGATCGTCGGCAGGAGCCCCAGCAGGTACACGCCGTGCACGACGGCGAAGCCGATCATGAGGCCGCGCGACGTCTGCGAGACGCGCATGGCCGCGTAGCGGCGCGCCCACAGTCGCTCCGTACCTTCGCGCATCGACGCGGGGAGCACCGAATAGGCGCGCTCGCGCAGAGGACGTCGTGCGGGGGCGGATGCCACGGAGGTGGTCTTCGGGGCGCTCGTCACTCGCCCGAGTGTACGAAGTCAATCTTGCAGGCTCGTGGACAGAACATGTCGATTGGCTGTCAGTTCGCTGAGTGTCCTGTCGTCGGGTCTCCACCGCGCGGGGGAGGTGACGGCGATCCCTGCACTCTAGCGTGGAGGGATGACCGCTCCCGCACCGACCCGCACCCTGACCGCCGGGCAGCGGCGCAACGACCTCTGGCTGGCGTGCGCGCTCCTCGTCGGCGCGATCGTGAGCGCCTGGCTCGGCCGCGTCGCGGGGATGTACGGCGACACCTCCGCGCCCTTCGCGTGGGCACTCGTCTATGCGGTCGCGCTGACGCTGCCGCTCGCCCTCCGCCGACGGGCGCCCGAGATCGTGCTCGTCGTCGTGGCCCTCACGTTCTTCGTCGGGGTGTCGCAGCGCATCCCGGAGATGTACGTCGGGAACGTCGCCCTGTTCATCGCGATGTACACGGTCGGCGCGTGGGTGCCCGATCGGCGCCGAGCGACGATCGTCCGCCTCACGGTCATCGCGGCGATGTTCGTGTGGCTCGTCGCGACGACGTTCCAGGCGGCGATCTCGAACGACGGCGGCCAACTGTCTCGCGCGGGCCTGTTCTCCCCGTTCGCGGCCTACATGCTGCTGCAGTTCCTCGCGAACGCCGCGTTCTTCGGGGGCGCGTACCTGTTCGGCGAGCGCGCGTGGAACGAGGCGCGCTCGCGCGCCGTGCTCGAGGAGCGCACGCGCGAGCTCGAACGCGAGCGCGAGCTGACGGCGGCGCAGGCCGTCGCGCTCGACCGCGTGCGCATCGCGCGGGAGTTGCACGACGTCGTCGCGCACCATGTGTCGGCGATGGGGGTGCAGGCAGGTGCCGCGCGCGCGGTGCTCGACCGCGACCCGGCATCGGCGCGCGGCGCGCTGCAGTCGGTCGAGCAGTCCGCGCGCGATGCCCTGACGGAGCTGCGCCAACTGCTCGACACGCTCCGGACCCCCGACTCCGAGACGCCGACGGCCTCCACGGTGCACCTCGACGCCCTGCCCGAGCTCGTCGCGCATGCGAACGACAACGGGCTGCCGACCACCCTCACCGTGGTGGGCGACCCGATCGACACCCCCGAGCTCGCGCAGGTGAACCTCTACCGCGTCGCGCAGGAGGCCCTGACGAACGCCCGCCGCCACGGCGGACCGGGCGCGGTCGCGGACGTGCGACTGCGCTACACGGAGGACGCGATCGAGCTCGAAGTCTCCAACACCGGCCGCTCGCCGCTGTCCACCCGGCCGGGGCTCGGCCTCGTCGGCATGCGCGAGCGGGCGATCGCCTCCGGTGGGACCCTCGAGGCAGGCCCGCGCACCCGCGGGGGTTTCCTCGTCAGGCTGCGGGTCCCGCACGCGGCGACCACCGGTGCGACGGGCACCACGCCGGGCGACACGGCGCATGCGGATGCCGGGGTCCGCGCATGACCGCGGCGATCCGGGTCCTCCTCGTCGACGACCACGCCGTCATGCGTGCGGGCTTCCGCATGATCCTCGAATCCGAGCCCGACATCGAGATCGTGGGCGAGGCGGCGACAGGTGCGGAAGGCGTCGCAGCGGCATCCGCTCTCCACCCGGACGTGATCTGCATGGACGTGCAGATGCCGGACATGGACGGGCTCGAGGCGACGCGACGGATCGTCGCCGAACCGGCGGTCCCCTCCGCCGTCGTGGTCGTGACGACCTTCGACCGGGACGACTATCTCTTCTCCGCGCTGCGCGCCGGCGCGAGCGGGTTCCTTCTGAAGAACGCCGGGCCGGAGGAACTCGTCTCGGCGGTGCGGATCGCCGCCGCGGGCGATGCCCTGCTCGCACCCGCCGTGACGCGCCGGGTGATCGAGCGGTTCGCGGCCGAACCCGTCCCGACGGCGGGGCTCTCCGTGCCGACCGCCTCGGTCCCGACCGCGTCCGTGGCATCCGACCTCCACGTGCCCGACGCGATCACGGTCGACCTCACGGAGCGCGAGAGCGAGGTGCTGCGCCTGCTGGCGGATGCCAAGAGCAACGCCGAGATCGCCGCGGCCCTCTACATCGGCGAGGCCACCGTGAAGACGCACGTGTCGAACCTCCTCCAGAAGCTCGGCGCGCGCGATCGCGTCGCGGCCGTCGTGTACGCGCACCGCCACGGCCTCGCATGACCCCGAGGCGTCCGCCGACCTGACGGCGGACGCTGTGTCCGCCGTCAGGCGGAGCATCGACGGAGCGGAAGCTCCCCCGCACGGCGGAGGCGCGCCGGGGCCGCGGCCCGTAGCGTCGAGAACACGCATCCGAGAAGGAGGAACGCATGCTCGAACTGAGCGGCATCACCAAGAGCTACGGCACCCACCGTGTGCTCGACGACGTGGGATTCCACGTGGCATCCGGCCGGCTCACCGGCTTCGTCGGGGGCAACGGCGCCGGTAAGACCACGACGATGCGGATCATCCTCGGGGTGCTCGCCCGTGACGGTGGCGACGTGACCCTCGAGGGGGCGCCGGTCACGGCGGCCGACCGTCGCCGCTTCGGCTACATGCCGGAGGAGCGCGGGCTGTACCCGAAGATGCGCGTGCTCGACCACATCGTCTACCTCGCGCGGCTCCACGGCTTCTCGAAGCCGGAGGCAGAGCAGCGCGCCGAGTCTCTCCTCGTCGAACTCGGTCTCGGCGAGCGGCTGCAGGACAACATCGAGACGCTCTCGCTCGGCAACCAGCAGCGCGCGCAGATCGCGGCGGCCCTCGTGCACGACCCGTCGGTCCTGATCCTCGATGAGCCGTTCTCGGGTCTCGACCCGCTCGCCGTCGACGTCGTCGCGGCGGTCCTCCAGGGGCGGGCGCGCGCGGGAGCGGCCGTGCTGTTCTCGTCGCACCAGCTCGATGTCGTCGAGCGCCTGTGCGACGACCTCGTCATCATCGCGGGCGGAACCATCCGCGCGGCCGGGTCGCGCGACGACCTGCGCGCACAGCACCGGTCGCACCGTTACGAGATCGTCTCGGCGGGCGACGCCGGCTGGATCCGCGATGAGCCGGGCGTCGAGGTCGTCTCCTTCGACGGCGGGTACGCCGTCTTCGACGCCGCGGACGGCGAGGTCGCCCAGCGGGTCCTCCGCCGCGCCGTCGCCGCGGGCGACGTGACGAGCTTCGCGCCGCAGCATCCCTCACTCGCCCAGATCTTCAAGGAGGTCATCCAGTGACCGCGCAGACCCCCAGCTTCGCCCAGAGCACGTGGCTCGTCGCCGAACGTGAGATCGGCTCGAAGCTGCGCAGCAAGCCGTTCCTCATCTCCTTCGGCATCCTGTTCCTGCTCGCCCTCGGCGGCGTCATCTGGGCCGGGTTCTCGGCGAAGTCCGCTGGCACGACACCGGTCGCCGTGACCTCCGACGCGCAGCAGTACGTGACGGGCGTCGCAGGGCTCGACATCACGGCCGTCGCCGACCGTGCCGAAGCCGAGAAGCTCGTCACGGACGGCACGGTGGATGCCGCGGTCGTGGGCGGCGGCGACCCGCTCGGGTTCTCGGTGATCGTCGAGTCCGACGTTCCCTCGACGCTGCTGATGTCGCTGTCGCAGACGCCGAAGGTCGAGGTGCTCGATCCCGCGAACGCGACCGACTGGATCGGATACATCGCCGCGATCGGCTTCGGCGTCGTGTTCCTCTTCGCCGCGCAGACGTTCGGCGCGACGATCGCGCAGAGCGTCGTCGAAGAGAAGCAGACGCGCGTCGTCGAACTGCTGATCTCGGCGATTCCGACGCGGGCGCTGCTGGCCGGCAAGGTCATCGGCAACACGGTGCTCGCGATGGGGCAGGTGCTGATCCTCGCGGCGATCGCCGTCGTCGGCCTCACCGTCACGGGGCAGACGACGTTCCTCGAGGGGATCGGTGCGCCCATCGCGTGGTTCGCGATCTTCTTCCTCTTCGGGTTCGTGCTCCTCGCGGCCCTGTTCGCGGCGGCCGCGTCGATGGTCTCGCGTCAGGAGGACATCGGATCGACGACGACGCCGCTCATGCTCCTCATCCTCGCGCCGTACTTCATGGTCATCTTCTTCTGGAACAACCCCACGGTCCTGACGGTCATGTCGTACGTGCCGTTCTCGGCGCCGGTCGCGATGCCGACCCGCCTGTTCCTCGGCCAGGCCGCCTGGTGGGAGCCGCTCGTGTCGCTCGTGATCCTCGCGGTGACGTGCATCCTCGCGATCGTCCTCGGCGCGAAGATCTACGAGAACTCGCTGCTGCGCATGGGCGCCCGCGTGAAGCTCTCGGAGGCACTCTCCCGCTGACGCGATGAGCGTCCGTCCCCCGTGGCCGTCGAGGCTGCGGGGGCGGACGTTCATCAGCGCTCGACGAGCACCCCGTCGGCATCCGCCCACACGTGCGCCCCCGGCCGGAAGACGGTGCCGGCGATCTCGACCGCGGCGTCGACCTCGCCGACGCCGTCCTTCGCGCTCTTGCGGGGGTTCGACCCGAGGGCCTTGACCCCGATCGGCAGCGTCGCGATGACGGCGCGGTCGCGGATCGCGCCGTGCACGATGATCCCCGCCCAGCCGTTCGCGACGGCGGATGCCGCGATGAGGTCGCCCACGAGCGCCGATTCGAGCGATCCGCCCCCGTCCACGACGAGCACGGCACCGTCTCCGGGCGTCGCGAGGGTCGCCTTGACGAGGGCGTTGTCGCGATGGCAGCGGATCGTGCGGACGGGCCCGTGGAAGGCGACGACGCCGCCCAGGTCGTGCAGCTGGAGGGCGAGGGAGTCGAGCGCGTCTCCGCGCTCGTCGTACAGATCTGCGGTCGCGACGGTGGTCATACGGCCACGCTAATCCCGCCGCGGGCGGCGGCACGAGGCATCCGCGGGGGAAGATCACGCGACCTTCTGCGCAGCGAAAGACACCCGGTCACCTCACGCGGCGAAAGGAATCCGACGAAAGGCGTTCAGCGGGAACACGACGGGGATGCATACAGTTGCATGAGAACGGGCCGACGGCGTCCCTCCGTGTCCATCTCTTCAGAGGAGCCGCCATGAGCCCCGCCGCAGCCCCTCGCGAGCGCGCTCGAAGCCGCCCGCTGGGCCCCGTCGGCGAACAACAGCCAGCCGTGGCGCTTCGTCGTCGCGCGCCGCGGCACGGACGCGCATGCCGCGATCGTCGACGCGCTGATGGGCTTCAACCAGTCGTGGGCGGCCGACGCGGGCGCCCTCGTGGTGTTCGCCTCCGTGGCATCCCTCGACGGCCAGCCCATGCCCTGGGCGACCTACGACACCGGCCAGGCCGCCGCGCACTTCACGGTGCAGGCTCACGCCGCCGGGCTCCACACCCACCAGATGGGCGGCTTCGACCGGGCTGCGGTCGGCGAGGCGTTCGGCTTCGGCGACGACCTGGCCGCCGTCACCGTCATGGCCGTGGGCGCCCTCGGCGACATCACCGCCGCCCCCGAGGCGCTGCGCGAGCGCGAGCTCGCCCCGCGTACGCGCCGTCCGATCGCGGAGTCGATCGTCCTCGACGCCTGAGCGACGGGTTCAGCCCGTCGGCGGGTTGAGGTCGGGGTGCAGGACGCTCACGAGCGAGTACGCCCGGCCCGCGGCATCCGGCCCGCGTTCCCTGAACTCCTCGAACAGGGCGTGCAGCCGTCGGCGCAGTTCGTCGAGATGTCCGTCATCGAGGCGCAGGCCCATCCACGTCGTCTCGATGACCTCCGGGTCGAGTCCGTCGAGTTGCTGTCGCATCGTTTCGAGGAGCACGATCGACGCATTGGGGACGCGCGCATGCCACGAGCGGCCCGTCGCCCGGTACGGGACTTCGCGCGCACCACGGGTGCCCGCCCGCTCCGGCTGCGCCGCGAGGAGCCCCGCCTCGACGAGGGTGCGCACATGGTGGAGCATCGTGCCGGGGTTGACCGACAGCAACTGTGCGAGCTCCTTGTTGGTGCGCGCGTCGAACGCGCACAGGCGCAGGATGCGCAGCCGCAGGGGTGAGCTCAGGGCGCGCGCCATCGCCTCCGTGCCATCGTCGTCAGGCGCGGCCGTGGCGTCGGTGATGTCGGTCATGCGACGAGGGTATCCGGCCGATTGACTTTTCCCAATCAGTTCCTCACACTGATTGGCATGTCTCGATCAGCTGGGCCGGACCGCCCCGTCCGCGCGGAGACGATCGGGTCGCTGTGGCGAGACCGCAACTTCCTCACACTGTGGACGGGACAGGCATTCAGCCAGTTCGGGGCGCAGGTGTTCGAACTCGCGCTCCCGGTGCTCGCCGTGCTGCTCCTGCATGCGAGCGAGGCGCAGGTCGGCTACCTCACTGCCGCCGCGACGGCGTCGTTCCTCATCGTGGGGCTTCCCGCAGGTGCCTGGATCGACCGTCTGCGCAAGCGGCGGGTGATGATCGTGGCCGACGGCGTGCGGGCTGTCGCGCTCGGTGCGCTGCCCGTGCTGTACCTGTTCGGCCACCTCGAGATGTGGCATCTGTACGCCGTCGCCCTGGTCGTCGGCGTCGCGACCGTGTTCTTCGACGTGTCGTACCAGAGCATCGTCCCGTCCCTCGTCCGGGGCGACCAGATCGCCGAGGCGAACGGCAAACTCGAGTCGACGAACCAGGTCGCGGGGCTCGCCGGACCCGCCGTCGGCGGTGGCCTCGTGGCTCTCGTCTCGGCACCGCTCGCGATCGTGACGACGAGCGCCACGTATGTGATCTCGATGGTCGCGCTGATCTTCACAAGCGACCACGAGGTGCTGCGCGACCGGTCCGACCGCGAACCGCTCCATCGCGAGATCGCGGAGGGACTCCGCTGGGTGTTCGGCAATCCGCTCCTTCGGCGCATCGTCGCGACCACCGGCATCTCGAACCTCTTCTCGACGATGGCGTTCACGCTGCTGCCGATCTTCTACCTGCGCATCCTCGGCTTCTCCCCCGCCATCATGGGGCTGCTGTTCTCGCTCGGCGCCGTCGGCGGCCTCCTCGGCGCGATCGTGACGCCTCGGCTCACGGCCCGTGTCGGCGAAGCGCGGGCGATCCCGCTCAGCGCGATCGCGTTCTCCGTCGCGATGCTGCCGCTGCCGCTGGCCGCTGTCCTCCCCCAGCCGGGCGCGTTCGCGCTGCTCGTGGTCCAGTCGTTCACGATGAGCTTCGCGGTGCTCGTCTACAACATCACCCAGGTGACGTTCCGTCAGCGCATCACCCCGGGGCGCCTCCTCGGGCGCATGAACGCGTCGATCCGCTTCTGCGTGTGGGGCGTGATGCCCCTCGCCGCCCTCGCCGCCGGCTGGCTGGGCACGGCCGTCGGCACGATCGCGACGCTGTGGATAGCGGCGGCCGGCGCCGCCCTGTCCGCGCTGCCGGTCGCGCTCGGACCGTTCTGGCGCCTGCGCGAGCTCCCGCAGGCGCAGCACACTCCGCCCCCCGCGGCAACCTCCTGATTTCCGGCGTGCGGCGGGCTAGCCTGCGCAGATGAGCCCTCCCCGCGCCGCCGTCCTCGGGATCGGGACAGCCGTGCCCGAAACGCGCCTGTCGCAGAGCGACCTGCGTGACCTGTTCGCGGCGCAGCCCGGGGTCGATCGTCTGACGGCACGGCTCATCCACGCAGCGTTCGACCACTCCGCGATCGACGGGCGGTACACGGTCCTCCCCGAACTCGCGCGCGGGGCGGATGCCACGGATGCCGGCGCCTCGCCCTTCATCGACGAGGAACGGCACCTGCGGCATCCCGCGACGGGCGTGCGCAACGCCGTGTACGCGCGGGCGGCCCCCGCACTGTTCGCGGCGGCGGCGCGTGCGGCGCTCGACCGGTCGGGTGTCGCCGCGGCGGACATCACGCACGTCGTCACGGCATCCTGCACGGGGTTCTTCGCGCCCGGGCCGGACTTCCGCCTCGTCCGCGACCTGGGGCTCGCCCCCTCCGTCGCCCGCAGTCACCTGGGGTTCCTCGGGTGCGCCGCAGCCCTTCCGGCACTGCGCACGGCCGCCGACATCTGCGCCGCCGCCCCCGCCGCGCACGTGCTCGTCGTGTGCGGCGAGCTGTGCAGCATCCATCTGCGCGCCTCGACCGACCCCGACCAGATCGTGTCCTCCGCCGTCTTCGCCGACGGCGCCGCCGCGGCGGTCGTGTCGGCGGCGCCGCACGGCGAGGGCCGCCGCCTCGAACTCGATCGCTTCACGACCGCGATCACCGACGACGGCGAGAGCGCGATGGGATGGACGATCGGGGACCACGGCTTCGAGATGACGCTGACCGCCGACGTCCCCCGCATCGTCGGGCGCGAGGTGCGCGCCGCGCTCGCGCCCCTTCTCGACACGTCCTCCGACCACGACCTCGCGGATGCCGCGCTGCAGTGGGCGGTGCACCCCGGCGGGCGGAGCATCCTCGACCGTGTCGAGGAGGCCTGCGGGCTCGACTCCGCGACCCTCGATCACTCGCGCGGCATCCTGCGCGAGTACGGGAACATGTCGTCGGCGACGATCCTCTTCATCCTCGAGCGGCTGCTCGCGGACCCCGACATCGACGACGGGACACCGCTCATCGCCGTCGCCTTCGCCCCGGGCCTCACCGTCGAGGCGGCACGGATGACGGTCCGCACGGCACCCTCGGACACCCCGGCATGAGCGGCTACTCGACGCGCGACGACCGGCTGCGCGAGCTGATGGACGACCCGGACTGCGACCCCGTGCGGCTGCGGCGCACCCTCGAGCGTTTCCGGATGGTCAACCGGCTGGTCTCGGGGTGGGGCGCCGTGTACCGGAGCCGTATCCGACCCCGTGCGCGCGCCCATCGGGCGCTCTCGATCCTCGACATCGGCTGCGGCGGCGGAGACGTGCTCGGCCGGCTCGTCGCGCTCGCGCGGCGCGACGGCATCGCGGTGCGGGGTCTCGGCATCGACCCCGATGAGCGCGCTCTCGCCGTCGCACGACGGCGAGAGGGGAGCGGCCTGACCTTCCGGCGCGCGTTCGCCCGTGAGCTGGTCGCGAACGGCGAGCGGTTCGACGTCGTCCTCTCCAACCACGTGCTGCACCACCTCGACGAGCCCGCTCTTGCGGGCTTCCTCCGCGACTCGGCAGACCTCGCCCGGGGTCCCGCGGGCGGGATCGTCCTGCATTCCGACATCGCCCGCTCACGTCGCGCGGCCGTCGCCTACGCCATCGGCATCACGCCGCTCGCCCCGGGCAGCTTCCTGCGCACCGACGGGCTCCGCTCGATCCGCCGCAGCTGGACCCCCGACGAGCTGACGGCACGAGTGCCGGACGGATGGCGGGTGGAACGCCCGGCGGCGTTCCGACTGCTCGCGGTGCACGAGAGCACACCATGAGCGGCCTCGCCGACGTCGCGGTCGTGGGCGCAGGGCCCGTGGGTGTGCTCCTCGCCGCCGAGCTCGCGCGGCGCGGCGTCGCCGCGGTCGGGCTCGAACGGCGTGCCGACGCAGTGCCGGATGGCGGCGACGGCGACGGAGGCCGGGAGGTGTCCACGCACGACACCTCCGGCGATCGCGCCGACGCCGCCCTCCGATCGCGGGCAGTCGGGCTGCATGCCACGGCGCTGGCGGCGATGGAGGCTTCCGGCGCCACCGACCGACTCCTCGCGGGCGCACGACTCGTGCGCGTCGGCGAGGCGCGCCGCGGCGGGCGCACGCTCGGAGTGGTCCGCTTCGACCGGCTGCATGCCCGGCATCCCTACGTCGCGACGCTGCCGCAGCCGCGCACCGAGGCGGCGCTGGCACGGACGGCGCAGGTCTGGGGCGCGCCCGCCGTCCGCCATGGCGCGGCGGTGGCGGCGCTCATCCCGCGCGGCGACAGGGTCGAGGTGCGCCTCGACGACGGAGGGGCCCTGGAGGCGAGGATCGTGGTGGTCGCGGGCGGCATCCGCGCACGCGGCCTGCTGCCGCTGCCCGCGGTCGCGCGCCCCTACCCCGACCACTACCTCATGACCGACTGCGGCGACACCTCCGACGACGGAGACCGCGCCGTCGTGCACCTCGACCCGCGCGGAGTGCTCGAATCCTTCCCGCTGCCGGGCGGGCGGCGCCGCTACGTCGCGTGGATGTCGGCGGGCGAGGGCGACCCCGCGGCCCGCCTGCGCGAGGCGGTCGCCCAGCGGTCGGGGTCGGATGCCGCCGCGCGCGCCGTCGACGACGCGAGCCCGTTCGGGGTGGCGCGCTCGGGCCTCACCGCGATGCGTGCGGGCCGTGTGTTCGCGATCGGCGACACGGCACACGAGGTCAGCCCCATCGGCGGGCAGGGGATGAACCTCGGCTTCCTCGATGCCGTGACCCTCGCGCCGTTGCTGGCCCGCTGGCTGCGCGAGGGCGCCGAAGGTGCTCCGTCGGTGTCCCTCCGGGCGGCGCTGGATGCCTGGGAGCGCGCTCGGCGCACGGCCGCGAGCCGCTCCGGGCGAATCGCGGCCGTCAACACGATGCTCGGGCGGCCGTCGCGCGCCGCCGGCGCCGAGGCCGTCCGGTTCGCTCTCGCGACGCCGGCGAGGACCGTCCTCGCCCACGCCTACGCGATGGGGTTCGATCCCGCCGCACGCTCGTACCGGGTGCCGCGGTGACCGCCGAGGCGAACCCCGTCCCCCGCGGCGCGGCGGGTGCGCTGTGGCGCTCCTGCCACCCCGGGCCGACCGTCGTCGTCTCGGTGCTGGCCCTGCTCCTCGGGCTGTCCACCGGACTCGATGCGGCGCGACTCGCACTCCTCGTCGGGGCGGTGGGGGCCGGGCAGCTGTCGGTCGGGTGGTCGAACGACGCGATCGACGCGCGCCGCGACACGGAGGTCGGGCGCCGAGACAAGCCCATCGCCCGCGGGGAGATCACGGCGCGCACGGTCGCGGTCGCCGCGGGGGTGGCGCTGCTCGTGGCGGTGGGCCTCTCGGTGCTCCTCGGGTGGGGGTTCCTCGCGGCGCACACCGCGGCGCTCGTCTCGGCGTGGGGCTACAACGCGTGGCTCAAGCGGACGGCGGCATCCGTCGTCCCGTTCGCCGTGAGTTTCGGGCTCTTTCCGTCGCTCGCGACGCTCGCCGCGGTGGAGCCCTCTTTCGCATCGCCCTGGGCCACGGCCGCGGGCGCCGCGCTGGGCCTCGCGGTGCACTTCTCGAACGTCCTGCCCGACCTCGACGACGACGCCGCGACCGGCGTCCGCGGCCTGCCGCACCGCCTCGGCGCCCGAACGAGCGCGATCACCGCATTCGCGGCACTCGCGACAGGCGCGGGCGCGGTGACGGCCGGGGCCGTCGTCGCGGGCGCCGCGTCGCCCGTCACCCTGGTCGGCCTCCTGGCCGTCCTCGCAATCGGGGCGACGGGCCTCGTCCGGGCGCTACGGCGCCCCGACCGCACGGTGTTCCGCCTCGTGATGCTGGCCGCGCTCGCGCTCGTGCTGCTGCTCGCCGCAACCGGCGTGCGCCTCACGACGTGAGTCCGGCCGTACGTCCGACGGTCGCGGGCGACGCGACGACTCAGTCGTCGAGCAGCTCGGCCTCGATGACGTCGTCCTCATCGTCGGATGCCGGAGCCTCCGCGACGGGCGCGGCACCTTCGCTCGTCAGCACGAGCGACGATCCGTCGGCGGCGACGTCGACCTTCACGATGTCGCCGTCGCGCACGCCACCGGAGAGCAGCGCCATCGCGAGACGGTCCTGGATCTCCGACTGGATGAGCCGGCGCAGCGGCCGGGCCCCGAAGATCGGGTCGTAGCCGCGCTCGGCGAGCCATGCCCGGGCATCCGGGGTGACGGCGAGCGTCAGGCGGCGCTCGTGGAGGCGGCGCTGCAGGGCATCCACCGACAGTTCCACGATCTGCGCGAGGTCATCCTCGCTGAGCGCCTGGAACATCACGATGTCGTCGAGGCGGTTGAGGAACTCGGGACGGAACGCGGTCCGCACGAGCGCCATGACCTGGTCGCGCTTCTCCTGCGTCGACAGCGTCGGATCGATGAGGATCGGCGAACCGAGGTTCGACGTCAGGATCAGGATCGTGTTCGTGAAGTCGACCGTCCGGCCCTGACCGTCGGTGAGACGGCCGTCGTCGAGCACCTGCAGGAGGATGTCGAAGACCTCCGGGTGCGCCTTCTCGACCTCGTCGAGGAGGACGACCGAGTACGGCCGACGGCGCACGGCTTCGGTGAGCTGACCGCCCTGCTCGTAGCCGATGTACCCCGGAGGGGCGCCGACCAGGCGTGCGACGGAGTGCTTCTCGCCGTACTCGCTCATGTCGATGCGGATCATGGCGCGCTCGTCGTCGAAGAGGAACTCCGCGAGGGCCTTCGCGAGCTCGGTCTTGCCGACGCCCGTCGGCCCGAGGAAGAGGAAGGACCCGGTCGGACGGTTCGGGTCGCTGATACCGGCGCGCGAGCGGCGTACGGCGTCGGAGACCGCCTTCACGGCATCCTTCTGTCCGATCAGGCGCTTGCCGAGCTCGGCCTCCAGGTGCACGAGCTTCTCGCTCTCGCCCTGCAGGAGGCGCCCGACGGGGATGCCCGTCCATGCGGCGATCACGGAGGCGATGTCCTCGTCGGTGACCTGCTCGTTGACCATGCGCTTCTCGGTCGTGTTCGCCTCGGCGCGCTCGGCATCGGCGATCTCCACCTGCAGGCGCTTGATCGTCTCGTACTCGAGCTTCGAGGCGCGCGCGTAGTCGGCCTCACGCAGCGCGCGGTCACGGTCGATGACGGCCTGATCGAGCTGCTTCTTCAGCTCGCCGACGCGCGTGAGACCGGCGCGCTCCTTCGCCCAGCGGGCCTCGAGGGTCGCGAGCTCGGCCTCCGCGGCATCCATCTGCTCGCGGAGCTTCGCGCGGCGCTCCTTGGATGCCTCGTCCTTCTCCTTCTTCAGGGCGAGGTCTTCGAGCTTCATGCGGTCGACGCGGCGGCGCAGTTGGTCGATCTCGACGGGCGACGAGTCGATCTCCATCTTGAGGCGGCTCATGGCCTCGTCGATGAGGTCGATCGCCTTGTCGGGGAGCTGGCGCGACGGGATGTAGCGGTTCGACAGGGAGGCCGCGGCCACGAGCGCCGCATCGGCGATCGTCACACCGTGGTGCGCCTCGTACCGGCCCTTGAGCCCGCGTAGGATCGCGACGGTGTCCTCGACGGAGGGCTCGCCGACGTACACCTGCTGGAAGCGGCGCTCGAGCGCGGCATCCTTCTCGATGAACTCGCGGTACTCGTCGAGCGTCGTCGCGCCGATGAGGCGCAGTTCGCCGCGCGCAAGCATGGGCTTGAGCATGTTGGATGCCGCGACGGAGCCTTCGCCGCCGCCCGCGCCCATCAGGACGTGGAGCTCGTCGATGAAGGTGATGATCCGGCCGTCCGACTCGGTGATCTCCTTGAGGACGCTCTTCAGGCGCTCCTCGAACTGGCCTCGGTACATCGCGCCGGCGACGAGCGCCGAGATGTCGAGGGAGATGAGCTCCTTGTCCTTGAGGGATTCGGCGACGTCGCCCTCGACGATGCGCTGGGCGAGCCCCTCGACGACGGCGGTCTTGCCGACGCCGGGTTCGCCGATGAGGACGGGGTTGTTCTTCGTGCGGCGCGTGAGCACCTGGCTGACCCGGCGGATCTCGCTGTCGCGACCGATCACGGGGTCGAGCTTGCCCTGCCGGGCGCGGTCGGTGAGGTTGATGCCGAACTGTTCGAGGGGGCTCTGCTCCTCCTGCCCGGGCTGGGGCTGCGCGTTCATTCGTTCTCCTGAAAATCTGCGCGACTCAAAGTTGAGTCGTCTACGCTCAAGTTTATCAAAGCGCGATCTCGGCGGCAAGACCCCGGACGCCGCGCACGGCGGTCAGGACGCCAGGGCCTCCTGCCCCGCGGACGCCGGACCGGCGCACGTGAAGCGCGCGCGATAGGCCGTCGGGGTGAGCCCCAATGTCCGGGCGAAGTTCTGCCTCAGCACGGCGGCCGAGCCGAATCCGCAGTCGGCGGCGATCGCGTCGAGGGCCAGGTCGGTCTGTTCGAGCAGGCGCTGCGCGTGGATGATCCGCTGCCGGCCGAGCCAGGCGGCCGGAGTCGTGCCGTAGTCGGCCTTGAACCGTCGCGCGAACGTGCGCGGCGACATGTGCGCGCGGGCGGCGAGCTGGTCGACCGACAGATCGAGGGTGAGGTTCTCGAGCATCCAGTCGGTGACGGGGGTGAGCGAGAGCGACGTCGACTCGGGGAGCGGCTTCGCGATGAACTGCGCCTGCCCGCCGTCGCGCTGGGGAGGAACCACCATCCGGCGCGCGATCGTGTTGGTCATCTCCGCGCCGAGTTCGAGGCGCAGCAGGTGCAGACAGGCATCCAGCCCCGCCGCCGTCCCCGCGCTCGTGATGATGCGCCCGTCCTGCACGTACAGGACGTTGGGGTCGACGTCGATCTCCGGGTACATCCGGGCCATCGTGTCGGCATAGCGCCAGTGCGTCGTGGCACGGCGGCCATCGAGCACACCCGCCGCGGCGACGACGAACGACCCGCTGCAGACGGTCAGGACCCAGGCGCCGCGCGCGACGGCGCGACGCACGACATCTGCGACGCGCGTGTCGACGCTCGCCCACTGCTCGCGGGGAATCGGGGTGATCACGACGAGATCGGCGTCGTCGGCGAAAGCGAGGTCGTGCTCGACATTGATCGAGAAACCGATGTTGCTCGGAACGACCCCCGGGTCGGGCGCGACGACGCGGAAGTCGAAGGAGGGGATGCCGTCGTCGGACCGGTCGAGGCCGAACGCCTCGCAGGCCAGACCGAACTCGAACGGGGCGAACCCCGGCTGCACGACACACGCGATGGTCTTCATGGCAGAAATCATACACACAGCGTCAGTCCTGCCACTCGTGGCAGAACACATGCGCTCGTAGCGTTTCCGCCATGATCCTTCTCATCTTTCTCGGCATCCTCTCCGCCGCCGGCGTCGCGGTGACGATCCACCACTTGCGCCTCGACGGATACCGCCGGATCCCCACCGACCACAGCCGGCTCCCCTGAACGACGCTCCGTCGATTCGAGAAGGGCTTCGGGCACGACGCACCACCCCCGTAGAGTGGGCCGGACATCCCATCGTTGAGGAGCGACCATGTCGACACCGGATCAGCCGCAGCAGGACCCGCACACCGCCCCCGCACCGCCCTACGGCCAACCGGTTCCGCCCGCCCCGCCGTACGCGCCGCCGGTCAGCGCTCCCTACGCCCCGCCCGCGGGCGCCCCGTACGCCCCTGCCGCGCCGGCAGCGCCGGCGGCGCCGTATACGCCGGCTGATCCCGCGGCCCCGGCAGGCGCGTACGCGACCGCCCCGGC
>JASCPG010000061.1 GCA_029960085.1 Microbacteriaceae bacterium PS02067
GCCCCCCGCTAACGCGCCCCCCCCTCACGGTGGGGCCGGCGCGCCCCCCTCCCGCGCTGCCACAACTTCTCTGAACCCGGTGCGTTATGAGGGGAGGCTCACGTGCACCGACCGTTCTCGGCCCGAAACGAGGACTCCGGCTTCACGCTCGTCGAGGTCGTCGTGGCGATGCTCGTGTTCGCCATCATCGCGACGGGTTTCATCTACGTCGCAACATCTGCCCTCGTCTCGACGCGCGACACACGGGCCCGCGTGGTCGCGGCGAACCTCGCCTCCCAGCGCATCGACTTCGTCCGCTCGCAGAACGCGCTCGACGTCAGGAACGTCACCGACACCGTCACACTGAACGGTGATACCTTCCACGTCAAGACCAGCTGGGCCTGGGCGACCGCGGGCGGCGGTAGTGCTACCTGCGAGTCCGGACCCACCGCCGGCGGCGCATTCACCTACAAGAAGGTGACCGTCAAAGTGACGTGGGACAACATGCCGAGCCCCGATCAGGCGGTGTACAGCGACACCTCGATGGTGCCGAAGACCAAGATCAACGATGTCACCCGTGGCACCGTGCTCGTGGGCGTCATCGACGCGTCGGGCGTGGGCGTGAGCGGTGTCACGGTGAGCCTCACCCCCGCCAACGGTGTTGCGTCGGTCACGACCGACAGTGATGGTTGCGCCTACCTCCTGAAGGTCCCCGAAGGCGACTACACCGTCAGCATCGCCAAGGCAGGCTATGTCAACGACCAGCACGTGGACAAGCCCACGGCGACCGTGCCGGTGACCAAGGGTGGCTCTTCGCGTGTGAGCTTCGCCTACGATCGAGCAGCGACGTTCACCGCGACCTACGCCGGTGGCACCGCGAGCCTGCCGACGAACCTCACCACGACGCTGCTTTCCACTTACGGCAACCGTCAGGTCGCCGCGACCACCAACGCCAACCCCAAGACGTTCGCCCTCTACCCGATCCCTTCCGGTTACAGCTTCGTCGCCGGGGCGTTCGCCGAGAACCCCGGCGACGTCGCGGCATCGTGCCTCGCACCCGACCCGGGGGCGTGGGCCGAGACCAGCACGACGATCGGGCACCGGCCCGACGCCGTCGGTGCCGCACCCGGCGGCACCGTGCCGGTCGCCGTATCGATGGGCGTCGTGCGACTCACCGGCCTCACGGGAGCCGGTAGCTTCCTGACTGCTGTGTACGTCGGCGGCGGCGACGGCGATCCCGGCTGCGGCTACGCCACCAAACCCACCTACACATTCGGCAATACAACGATTGTGTCGAACGCCGCCACGCTCGCGCTGCCGTACGGCACCTGGAAGATCTACCGCGGCACAACGCCGGGTGCCGTGACCTCGCAGATCACCAGTGGCATCACCGTCACGACCGTCGGCATGGTCTCCGGCACCGGCCCGGCAACGATCGTGACGCTCGACCCCCGGGTGCCGAAGTGACCGGCGGTCCCGCGGCGCCCGCCCGACGCGACGACGGTCTCAGTCTGCTCGAGCTCGTCGTGGCGATGGGCATCTCGAGCATCCTCATCGCCCTCGTCGTCTCGATGTTCGTGAGCGGTTCGCGCGCGGTCTACGACCAGGAAGCGTCGACACTGAACGCCCGCCTCGCCTCGACCTCGATGAACGAGGTGACGCGCATCGTCCGCGCCGGCACCGAGATCCCGGTGCGCGGCAGTAGTACCAACCTCGCGGTGTTTTCCTATGCGGGCGCCGAGACGATCGTGATGTACTCCTTCATCGACGCGGAGACTTCCAGCGACCCGGCGCCGCTCAAGGTGCAGTTCGCACGCAATGCCGCCAACGAGCTCGTGGAGACCCGGTGGGCGGGCTACCACAAGTTCGTCGGGTATTGGGATTTCCGCGACGCGAGCACCGAGCGCATCATCGCGCGGTCGCTGATGCCGCCCGTCGCGTCGAGCCCACTCTTCACCTACTACGACAAAACCGGCGCACGGTTGACGCCGGCGAGCGGTGCGAGCCTGACCTCAGCGCAGATTCGCAACATCGCGAGCGTGCAGGTCACGATGCAGGTGCAGGGCGATCAGAGCGGCCGGGTCGCACCGGTACAGATTCAGAACATGGTGGGACTGCCGAACCTCGGCGTCGCCCGAGTGGAGGTGCGCTGATGGTGAAGCCGATGCGCGGGCGTGGGCTCGCTCGGAGGAACGCGCTGCAGGACGATCGCGGTGCCGCACTCGTACTCGTTATCGCCGTCGCCGGGGTGCTCGCGCTCCTGATGACGATGCTCGTCGCGGTGTCGGTCAACGGCATGCGCCAGGCGCGTTCGGACGAAGACTGGAACGCGTCTCTCGCGGCCGCCTACGCGGGCATCGACGAATACCAGAGCCGGTTGTCCGTCGACGCCAGCTATTACCGGTACGGAAATCCGGCATCGACGTTCCAGACGGGCGGCACCCGCATCGACGCGGTCGCGTCGAACCCGGCCTTCGGCGTCGGCGTGTCCGGCCCGTGGGCGGAGGTCGCCGGGAGCGATGGGCGCAGCCAATTCCGCTATGAGGTCGACAACTCCGCGTATCTGACGACGGGTCGCATCCGTCTCCGCTCGACGGGCAAGGTGGGCAAAGAGACGCGCACCATCATCGCCGACCTCAAGCAGCAGGGGTTCATCGACTTCCTCTACTTCACCGACTACGAGATTTCGGATCCGGATGTTGCGGCGACTCCGTCTGCGAGTTGTTACTCCGACGCGACAAAGACCACGTTTCTCTACGCCTGGGGTGGCCGGTCGGGGTCGTGCAATGAGCTCACCTTCCCCAAGGTGGATGTGCTGAGTGGTCCTGTGCATTCCAATGACACCATCCGCACCTGCGGCACGACGTTCAAGGGTACGGTGACGACGGCGAACAACAAGACTCCGCTGACGGTCAACTCGGCCGGATGCAGCCCGGCGATCTTTGAGGACTCCGGTTCACCCGCCTACAGCGGCGGGGTGATCGGCATGCCGGCAACGAACTCCGAACTCAAGAAGGAGACTCGCTCCGACCTGACGGCGACCGATGTTCCCCGCCCCGGGTGCCTCTACACCGGTCCCACTCAGATCGAGTTCTTCAGCAACGGCACCATGAACGTGAAGTCGCCGTACACGCGATACACCCGCATCGGTGACGCCGCCGCGACGACGGCTCGTGCGTCAGCCCCCGCGGAGTGCGGAACGATCGCCCAATTGACCTCGCCGGCCGGAGCGACGATCGCCGTGCCGACGAATAACGTCGTTTACGTGCAGAATGTGCCGAGCGTCACGACCGACGCGAACTACCGGCCCCCCTCCGGTACCGGCTCCCTTCCCACGGGGTTCGCCTGCACGGCGAACTTCGGCTGGACGCTCGGTACGACTGCGGCAGGCAACCTCACCGGGTACCCCATGGCCAATGAGCGCCCCCCCGCACCCACGACGTACGGGTGCCGGGCCGGCGACATCTACGTCAAGGGCAAATTCAAGGGCGCGGCAACATTCGCTGCGGAGAACTACGTATTCCTCGTAGGAGACACGTCCTACACCGACCCGAACGACGACATGTTGGGACTCGTCGGCAACAACGCCGTGTGGGTGTGGAACCCGGTCCGGTGTACGGCGACGTGCGGCAGCGGCACCACCACGACCATCAGCAGCGGCAGCTCGAGCGCGACCTATGCGAACCTGCTGGCGGACAATCGCACAATCCAGGCCGCGATCCTCTCGGTCGCGCACACCTTCCAGGCGCAGAACTACAACGTTGCGGGAACTCAAGGCACGCTGACCGTCATGGGTGCCATCGCACAGAAGTTCCGGGGTGCTGTGGTGACGTTCAACAGCGCCGGTGCGCCCGTGACCGGCTTCGCGAAGAACTACATCTACGACAGCCGCTTCAAGTTCAAGGCGCCGCCGAAGTTCCTGAACCCGATCACGACGACGTACGGCGTCACGACGTGGGTCGAGACGGCAGCCGCGTTCGCGGCCAACGGGGCGGCGCGATGACCGACCCTCTCCTTCCCGCCGCCGCAGCAGTGCCGCTCGCGTTCGTGTTCGGTGCCCTGATCGGCTCGTTCCTCAACGTCGTGGTCTGGCGGGTGCCGCAGGGCCTCAGCGTCGTGAGACCGCCGAGCGCGTGCCCGTCCTGCGGCCACGAGATCGCCTGGTACGACAACATCCCGATCGTGTCGTGGCTCGTTCTACGTGCCAGATGCCGCTCGTGCGGCGCGCACATCTCGGTGCGCTACCCGCTCGTCGAGGCCGGCACCGGTCTCGCCTTCGCCCTCGTCGTCGGTGCCGCCTACCTCGGCATGTACCCCTTCGCCGTGCTGCCCGCCGTTCTGTACTGGGCGGCCGTCGGCATCGCCCTGACCCTCATCGACCTCGATCACCACCGACTGCCGAACGCGATCGTCCTGCCGAGCTATCTCGTCACCGCGGCGCTACTCGTGCTGGCATCCGTTCTCACCGGCGAGTACGAGCGCCTCCTCAGCGCAGCCATCGGCGGTGCCGCGCTGTACGTCCTCTACTGGCTCCTCGCGGTCGGCTACCGCGGCGGCATGGGCTTCGGGGATGTCAAGCTCGCGGGCGTGCTCGGTATGCTCCTCGGCTGGCTCGGCTGGGCGGCCCTCGTCGTGGGAGCCTTCTCCGCCTTCCTGCTCGGCGGCATCGTCGGCGTCGCGCTCATGATCGGCCGACGCGCGACCCGCAAATCCCGCATCCCGTTCGGCCCGTTCATGATCGCGGGTGCCGCCGTCGGCGTCTTCGCCGGCCGCCCCATCGCCGATCTCTATCTGACCGTGACCGGGCTCGCCTGAGGCCCCGGCCCGGCACCCCGATCCAAACCCCCGGAGGAACCCATGGCAGCAGTAGTCGCACTCGACCTCAGCCGCAGCGGACTGAGGGCCGTTCAGGTCGACGCGCCCTACACGGCGCGCCCCACGATCAGCCGGTTCGCCGCGATCCCGCTGCCCGAAGGCACCGTGTTCGACGGGGAGATCCTCGACCAGAAGCGCGCGATCGCCGCGATCAAGGAGCTGTGGAAGGTCGGCGGCTTCACCACCAAGAAGGTCGTCTTCGGCGTGAGCAACCGTAAGGTCGTGGTCCGCGAGGTGACCCTCCCGGTCTTCACAGGGGCCCAGCGCCGCACGGCATTGCGTTTCGCCGTCGAGGGCCAGGTGCCGATCGACCTCGATGACGCGATCCTCGACTTCCTGCCGTTGCGGAACATCGAGACATCGGGCGCGGTCCAGCAGGAGGGGCTGCTCGTCGCGACGGTGCGCAGCAGCCTCGAATCGACCGTCAACGCGATCGAACGATCGGGCCGCTCGATCGACGCGATCGACTTCTCCGGGTTCTCGCTGCTGCGCCTCCTGCCGGGCCCGGCCCGCGGTACGCAGGCGATCATCAACATCGGTGCCTCCAGCACCACCGTTGTCATCTCCCACGCCGGCACGCCGCAGTTCGTGCGCATCGTGCCGAGCGGCGGCGACGACGTGTCGCGCAGCATCGAACGGGCGCTCGGCGTGAGCTTCGCCGAGGCCGAACTCGACAAGATCACCCGTGGTCTCCAGGGCGGCGCCGCGACGCCGCGCGACGTCGACGCCGAGACGGTCCTGCGGGAGAACATCGCCGGCCTCATCGACAGCATCCGCAATACGTTCGCCTTCTGGAGCAACGCGCACCCCGAATCGCCGGTTGCGAGCGTCATCCTCACCGGCGGCGGCTCGCGCCTCGGCGGACTCACGCTCGTCCTCTCGCGTGCGCTCGGCGTGCCGACCGCGTACGGCAATCCGTTCGCCCCGTTCTCGATGAATGCCAAGGCCCGCGAAAGCGGCATCGAGCAGTGGGCCCTCGAGATCGCGGCTCCACTTGGGCTGACGCTCGGCGCGAAGGCCGATCGCCGGTCCGAGAAGGCGGCCGAGCGTGCCGCAGCGAAGACCCAGCGTGGGGGAGCGATAACGAGCGCGGCTGCCCCAGCGGGCCCCGCGGCACCGGCGCCCGTGAAGCCGACCAAGGAGCAGGAGAAGAACGCGAAGGCTGCAGCCAAGGCGCACGCCAAGGCGGAGAAGGCCGCGTCGAAGGGAGGCCGCAGATGACTGCCGAGCTGGTCGAGGGGCGGCGGCGCGGGCGCGCCGACCGCGAAGCGCACGTCGCCGAGGCACCCGCAGAGGCGGGACCGCCCGCGCATGCCTCCGCGCGCGTGGACCTCGTGCCCCCGGTCGTCGAGACACGTCGGCGCTACCGCGCCATCGAACGGCGACTCCTGACGGCGCTTCTCGCGCTGCTCGTGCTCGTCGTCGCGGCATCCCTCGGGGTGGCCTTCCTCGCGATCCAGGCGGAGAACACACTCGCGGCGGAGCGTACGCGAAGCCAGACCCTGATCAACGCACAGAAGCAGTACACCGAGGTCTCCAACGTGATGGCCCAGGTCGGGGCGTACGACGGCGCAGCCGTCGCGGCGCTCTTCGCAGAAGCCAACTGGGCGCGCCTCATGACGGAGCTCGACTCCGTGTTGCCGGCGGGAGTGACGATCGCCACCGAATCGATCACGGTCAAAGGCGCCGCGCCGGGCGCCACAGCCGACGTCGAATCGACCGGCCTCGACACCCCGGGCGTCATCGAGATCGCCTTCACAGCGAACGCCGACCGATTCGACTCGCCGACGCCGCTGCTCAACGCCCTCAGCCGGCTCACCGGCTACGTCAGCGCGACGGTCGAGGCCGTCGCCGCGTCGAACGACGCCGGCTACGTGATCACGGGCGTCGTCCAGCTCGGTGCGGACGCGCTCGGTGGAACGGCCCGCGTCGGCGCGCTGGATCCCGACCTGATCGCCACGTTGCACGAGCAGCTCGAGCTCGTCGCGACGACGCCGCCGGCCCCGAGCACTCCGACGTCCGACGCTCCGGATGCCACGACGAAGACCACCGAAGGACAGTGACGGGCATGGACAAGTACAGGCTCAGCTTCATCATCATCGGTGTGCTCGCGATCGCCGTCGTGTTCGGTGGGTGGCTCGTCGGCGTGCAGCCGCAGCTCGACCGGATCGAAGCGGCGAAGTCGCAGACCGCCTCCATCACGCAGATCAACGATGCGCAGCAGGCGCGCAACGACGCCCTCGCCGCCGAGAACGAGCGTCTCGACGAGTACAAGAAGGCGCTGGCGGAGAAGCAGCAGGAGATTCCCGCGCAGCGTGCACAGCAGGAGCTGATCAACCAGATCGACGCTGCGGCGACGGCGGCGGGCGTCGCGGTCAAGACCCTCCGCTTCGACATCGCGACCGCCTACGAGGCGCCGGTGGGTGTCGATGTCCCGACCCCCTCGAGCGGAACGCTTGTGGCCGTACCGCTGACCCTCACCGCCGCGGGCGATCGTGCGAAGCTCGAGGACTTCGTCGGGCGGCTGCAAGGATCGCAGCGCATCGTGACCCTGTCCTCGAGCAAATACACGGCCGGCGATGAGACGACGATCGACCTCAGCGGCACCACCTGGGTCCTGCTGCCGCAGTCCTGAGCGCTCAGGGCCTGTCAAGACCCGGGCGCGACGCGCAGTCCTGAGAGCCGCACCCGTGTCAAGACCCGGGCGGGACCCGCGCAGGTCTGCCATCGTGGAGGGATGGACATCGCGCGCGTCATCGCCTGGGCCCTCTCTCTGACCCCTGTGAGGGCGTTCCTCCGGTACAGCGAGCGGCGCGGTGCGATGCTCGCCGACAGCGTCACCTACCGAGCGCTCTTCTCGATCTTCGCCGCGGTGCTCCTCGGCTTCTCGGTCGCGGCGCTGTGGCTCGCAGGGAATCGGGATGCCTGGAAGGCGCTCATCGCCGCTGTCGACCGCACCGTTCCGGGCCTCGTCGGGCCCGGTGGACTGATCGACCCGAACGGGATCTCGGTGCCGGTCGGCCTGTCCTTCGCGGGAGCGATCGCCCTCGTCGGACTCGTCGGCGCGGCGATCGGTGCGATCGGATCGCTGCGTACGGCGATTCGCGTGATCTGCGAACGCACCGGCGACGACGTGCCGTTCTGGCTCGTGATGCTCCGGAACATCGGCCTCGCCCTCGGTGCGGGCGCGGCACTCGCCGTCTCCGCAGCCGCGACGATGCTCGGCACGGCCGGTCTCGGCACGCTCGCCGACTGGTTCGGCATGCCCCGCGATTCCGCCGCGATCGTGTGGGGGACGCGCTGGCTCGCGATCGGTGTCACCTTCGTGCTGGATGCCGCGACGATCGCCGTCCTCTTCCTGGTGCTCTCCGGCGTCAGAGCATCCGCGCGCGCCCTGTGGATGGGCTCGTTCCTCGGCGCCGTGGGCCTCACGGTGCTGCAGCAGCTGTCGGGACTGTTCGTCGGCAGTGCGACGTCCAATCCACTGCTGGTCACGTTCGCCTCGCTCATCGCGCTGCTCCTGTGGCTCAACCTGTCCGCGCAGGTGATCCTCATCGCCGTGGCCTACATCTTCACGCTCGTCCGTGAGGGGGAGGACCGCGTCCGCGAGAAGCTCGCCGCCCGGACGTTCGCCGAGCGCCGCGTGCAGCAGGCGGAGGACGCCGTCACCGCGGCCAGCGCGGAGCTCACCCGCGCGCGGGAGGCGCTGTCGACGCAGCGATAGTGCACGACACCATGACACGTGTGTTAAATCTCGGGTTCCGCATGCCGTGACGGTCATCGGCGAGGCCCGACAGTGTAGCGTCGTATGAGTGACCGCATCCGACATCACATCCGAATCGTCCCACCCCACCGGCGCCACGCACCCGCTCGCGCTCGCCCCCGTCACCGGGCCCGCGAGCTCTGTCGACGGATTCGTGCGGCAGTTCCTGCGGAACCTCAACTATGAGCGCGGAGTGCCGCTGTCGGCATCCACGCCGAGCGACCGGTATTACGCCTTCGCAATGACCGTGCGCGACTACCTCATGGCGCGGTGGCTCGAGGACCAGCGGCGCCAGTCCGTCGCCCAGGCGAAGGGCGTCGCGTACCTCTCGGCCGAGTACCTGCTCGGGCGTCAGCTGGACAACAACCTCCTCGCCTCCGGGCTCACCGAGATCGCGACCGAGGCGATGGCCGCGTGCGGCATCGACATCGACGACCTCCGCGCGCTCGAGGTCGAGCCCGGGCTCGGCAACGGCGGCCTCGGCCGACTCGCGGCGTGCTTCATCGACTCGCTGGCGACGCTCGGCGTGCCCAACACGGGCTACGGCATCCGCTACGAATACGGCATCTTCCGTCAGACGTTCGAAGACGGCCAGCAGGTCGAGCAGCCCGACTCGTGGCTCAAGCTCGGGTCGCCGTGGGAGTTCGCGCACCCCGAGGCAGCGCAGACGATCCACTTCGGCGGCCACACCGAGACCTACGACGACGAGGGCACGACGCGCACGCGCTGGATTCCCGCGTGGGACGTCCTCGCCGTGCCGTACAACTACATGGTCCCCGGCTACCTCAACGGCCGCGTCAACACGCTACGGCTGTGGAGCGCGAAGGCGACCAACTCGTTCGACCTCCGCGTGTTCAACTCGGGCGACTACGAAGACGCCGTGCGCGCGCAGACCTTCGCCGAGAACATCTCGAAGGTGCTCTACCCGGAGGACTCCACGCCGCAGGGCAAGGAACTGCGTCTGCAGCAGCAGTACTTCTTCGTCGCGGCATCCATCAGCGACTTCCTCGAGCGCCTGCCCGAGGACTTCGACATCACGAACCTGCCCGAGCGGATCATCTTCCAGCTCAACGACACCCACCCCGTCATTGGCGTGCCCGAGCTCATGCGCGTGCTCGTCGACGAGCGCGGGCTCGAGTGGGATGCCGCGTGGGCGATCACCCAGCAGTGCTTCGCCTACACCTGTCACACGCTGCTGCCCGAGGCCCTCGAGGTGTGGTCGGTGGAACTCCTCGGACGCCTCCTGCCGCGTCACCTGGAGATCATCTACCGCATCAACGAGGAATTCCTCGTCGAGGTGCGCGAGCGCTTCGGCGACGACGAGATGCGCATCCGCAACATGTCGATCATCGGTGAGGTGCCCGAGCGGAACGTCCGCATGGCGTACCTCGCGACGGTCGCGGGTTCGAAGGTCAACGGCGTGGCGGAACTGCACTCGCAGCTGCTTCGCGACAAGGTGCTGCCCGACTTCAACGAGTTCTACCCGGGCAAGTTCACCAACGTCACGAACGGTGTGACGCCGCGCCGCTTCGTGCGGCTGTCGAACCCGGGCCTGTCAGAGCTCATCACCGAGGCGATCGGCACCGGCTGGGTGACCGACCTCGAGCGGCTGCGTGAACTCGAGACGTATGCGGAAGACCCCGCATTCCGCGAGAAGTTCGCGGCGGTCAAGGCCGCGAACAAGGGCCGCCTCAGCGACACGCTGCGCGCCCGCGACGGGTTCGAGATCAGCGACGGGCACATGCTCGACGTCATGGTCAAGCGCCTCCACGAGTACAAGCGGCAGATGCTGAAGCTCCTGCACATCGTCACGGAGTACGACGGCATCGCGTCGGGCCGGGTCGCGGCATCCGACATCGTGCCGCGCACGTTCATCTTCGGGGCGAAGGCGGCGCCGGGCTACGTCATGGCGAAGCGGATCATCCACCTGATCAACGCGGTCGGTTCGGTCGTCAACTCCGACCCGCGCGTCGAGGGGCGGCTGAAGGTCCTCTTCCCGCCGAACTACAACGTGACCCTCGCCGAGCGGCTGATCCCCGCCGCCGACCTGTCGGAGCAGATCTCGCTCGCCGGCAAGGAGGCCTCCGGCACGGGCAACATGAAGTTCGCCCTCAACGGTGCGCTCACGATCGGGACGGACGACGGCGCGAACGTCGAGATCCGCGAGCTCGTCGGCGACGACAACTTCTTCCTGTTCGGGATGAGTGAGCCCCAGGTCGAGGCGTTGTGGGCGCGCGGCTACAAGCCGGCCGAGTTCTACCAGGCCGACGACAACCTGCGACGGGCGATGGACCTCATCGCCTCGGGCGCGTTCTCCGGCGGTGACCGGAGTGTGTTCGAGCCGATCGTGTCGAACCTGCTCTACGACGACCGCTTCATGGTGCTCGCCGACTATTCGTCGTACATCGCCGCGCAGGCGAAGGTCGACGCGGCGTACGCGGACCAGGATGCCTGGACGCGGTCGGCGATCCTCAACGTCGCGCGATGCGGGTTCTTCTCGTCCGACCGCTCGATGCGCGACTACATCGACCGCATCTGGCACACCCCGCCCGTGCTCTGACGTTTCGACTCGCTGCGCTCGCTCAACGGCCGGGGGGATGCCCTGTTCCGGTCGTTGAGCGAGGCCCGCAGCCTGCTTCCGGTCGTTGAGCGAGGCCCGCGGGGCCGAGTCGAAACGTGAGGTCGTCCCGTTTCGACGCGCTGCGCTCGCTCAACGGCCGGGGGGGATGCCCTGTTCCGGTCGTTGAGCGAGGCCCGCAGGGCCGAGTCGAAACGTGGGTGGTGCACCCCGTTTCGACGCGCTGCGCTCGCTCAACGGCCGGGGGATGCCCTGTTCCGGTCGTTGAGCGAGGCCCGTAGGGCCGAGTCGAAACGTGGCCGGGTGGGACGCGTCAGCGCGTGTAGCGCTCGGTGAACGCCCGCAGGATCGCACCCGTGTGCGTCACCGGGAGCCGCCGCACGGCGGCCAGCGTCAGGTCCAGCTCATCCGCCGCGAAGTACCCGTGGTCGGCGTACGCGAGGATGCGGGTCGTGATGCCGTCCACATCGAGCTCCGGGTGGAACTGCGTCGCATACACGTTCTGACCGACGCGGAACATCTGCACGGGACAGGCCTCGCCGCGCACGAGGAGCGTCGCGGAGGGCGGCAGCACCGTGATCGCCTCCTTGTGCCCGACGAAGGCGGTGAAGGCATCCGGCAGGCTCCGCAGGAGCGGGTCGACCGCGCCCTCCGGCGTGCGGGTGACCTCGATGACGCTGATCGGCTCGCGGTGGGTCCCATCGATGACCGCGCCCTCATGCGCGCCGACGGTGCCGATGTCGTAGCACGCCCCGAAGAAGGGGAAGTCGCGCGCGACCACCTCGTCGAGCAGGGCGGAAATCTCCGCCTCGACGCGCTGCTGCACGGCGGACTTCCTCTCGACCGGGTCGGACGCGTTGAACGGCCCGCCACCGACGAAGATCCCCGACCAGTCGTCGAGGTCGATCTCGCCGAGCGGCTCCGCCTCGAGCCGCCGCCGCACGAGCTGGTGCTCGGCGAGACCCGTGAAGCGCAGGAACAGCGCGTACTCCTCATCGGCGGGCAGGTCTTCGGCACGCGTGGCGAGCAGCAGGAACGGCTTCATCGTGCACCCTCCGAGTCGTTCTGTGCCGCCGCGATGTGCTCGGTGATCGCCTGCAGGGTCGCGGCGACCGCGGGGTTGCGTGGACCTTCGTCGCGGGCGACCGCCCAGTAGGCGAGCGGGTGTGCCCAGGCCCCGTCGAGCACGCGCACGAGCCGTGGGTCGGCGTCGCCGAGGAAGTCGGGGAGGATCCCGATGCCGGCACCGGCGGCCGTCGCCTCGACGTGCGCGAACACGCTCGTCGACCGCACCGACGGGGGAGAGGCGGGCAGTTCCTGCAGCGCGCGGTCCAGTTCGTCGACCTGCAGCGACGACTCGACGTAGTACACGAGCGGATGCCCCGACAGCTCCGCCACCGTCGCTGGCACGCCTTCGGACGCGAGGTGTTCCGGCGTCGCGTACAGCCGCAGCGCGTACGAGCAGATCTGAGTCGCGTACGCGCGAAGCACCTGGGGGCGGCCGACGACGATCTCGAGGTCGACGCCGGAACGGTTCTGCCGCACGCGCTGCGTCGCCGACAGGAGTTCGACGGCGAGTTGCGGGTGCTCGCGGCGGAGAGCGGTCATCGCGGGGGCGAGGAAGACGGAGGTGAAGGCATCCGGGGCGGAGACGCGCACCATGCCGTGCACGGCGTCGGTGTCCTCTCCCTGGACCAGTTCGCGCACGGATGCCTCGATGCGCTCGGCGATCGCGACGGCACGCCGGCCGAGGGAGGTGACCTCCCACCCGCCCGTGGTGCGGACGAGGACGCGCCCGCCCATCGCCGACTCGAGCGCGGCGATGCGGCGCGACACGGTGGAGTGATTGACGCCGAGCACTTCGGCGGCGGCGGTGTAGCGGCCGAGTCGGGCGACGGAGAGGAACGTCATGAGCGCGTCGAGGGGCGGCTCGGGTGCGGAAGTCGGCATCGATTCAGTGTGCACCGATGCACAGTGTGGGTGCAACTTTGTCGCGCGCTCGTGCATTGATATGCATGCACCCGCGTGCCTACAGTGACAGGAGGCCGCACTCATCGTCGAGTGGGCCTGAGACCTTCGACGACGCAGGGAGCATCAGCATGTCGACAATCGCCTTCATCGGACTCGGGCGCATGGGCGCTCCCATGGCCGCCCACCTCGTCGCGGCAGGACACACGGTCCGAGGCGTCGAGATCAATCCCGTCGCGGCGGCCGCCGCCGCCGAACGAGGCATCCAGATCGCGGACTCGATCGCCGACGCCCTGCGCGGCGCCGACGCGGCATTCACGTCGCTCCCGAAGCCCGAGCACGTGCGCGGGGCGTATGGCGGGCCCGACGGCATCTTCGCCCACGCCGAACCGTCGACGCTCCTCATGGACACCTCGACCGTCGACGTCGAGACGTCGCGCTGGTGCCACGCGGAGGCCGAGGAGCGTGGCCTCACCTTCGTCGATGCCCCGATCTCCGGCGGCACCGCCGGCGCCGAGGCTGCGACCCTCACGTTCATGCTCGGCGGGCGGGATGCCGACGTCGCACGCGCCCGCGAGTACGTCGGCCCGATGGCGGGGAACGTCATCTCATGCGGTGCGGCGGGTGCCGGCATCGCCGCGAAGCTCGTGAACAACATGATGCTGTTCATCGGTGTCATGGCGATGTCCGAGGGGTCGCAGCTCGCCGAGCAGTTGGGACTGGATGCCAAGACGTTCTGGGACGTCGCGCGCGTCTCCTCCGGCGACTCGTGGCCGCTGCGCACCTGGTACCCCGTGCCGGGCGTTCTCGAGAAGTCGGCCGCGAACAACAACTTCGACCCCACGTTCTCCGTCGACCTCGCGCGGAAGGACTGCGGCCTCGCCGTCCAGGCCGGCGAGGCGACCGGCGTGCACCTCCCGGCCGCGCAGCTCGCGCTGGCGCAGCTCGACGAGCTCATCGCCGAGGGCCTCGGCGGCAAGGACTGCACCCTCGTCGCGAAGCTCGCCTCTCCCGATGGCACCCTGCGCGGATACGACCCCGCCGCGGACACCGCCTCCTCCTTGACCGCCTGATCGACCCGACCCGACCCGAACCGAAGGACTCCGCCATGAGCACCCCCACGATCGACACCCCCGCCCTCACCTCGATCCCGCACGTCATCGGCGGCGCCCGCGTCACCGGCGACGGGCGCACGGGCCGCGTCTTCAACCCTGCGACCGGCGCCCAGACGGGCGAAGTGGCGCTGGCATCCGCCGACGTCGTCCACGAGGTCGCCCGCGTCGCCGCCGCCGCGCAGCGCGGCTGGCGCGAGACCGGCCTCGGCAAGCGTCAGCAGGTGATGTTCCGCCTGCGCGAGATCGTGACCGCGCGCGCCGAAGAGCTCGCCCGCATCATCACCGCCGAACACGGCAAGACCGTGCCCGATGCGCTCGGCGAGGTCGCCCGCGGGCTCGAGAACGTCGAGTTCTGCACGAGTCTCATGCACCACCTGAAGGGCGAGTACTCCGAGCAGGTCGCGTCCGGCGTGGACGTGCACCAGGTGCGCCAGCCGATCGGGGTCGTCGCGTGCATCACCCCGTTCAACTTCCCCGCGATGGTGCCGCTGTGGATGGTCACGACCGCGATCGCCGCGGGCAACGCCGTCATCCTCAAGCCCAGCGAGCGCGACCCCTCGGCGGCCGTCTGGATCGCCGAGGCGTTCGCCGAGGCAGGCCTGCCCGCAGGCATCCTCAACGTCGTCCACGGCGACAAGGAGGCCGTCGACGCGATCCTCGACGACGAGATCATCCGCGCCGTCTCGTTCGTCGGATCGACGCCGATCGCGAAGTACATCTACACGCGCGCGGCCGAGAACGGCAAGCGCGTGCAGGCGCTCGGTGGTGCGAAGAACCACATGATCGTCATGCCGGATGCCGACCTCGACTCCGCCGCGGACGCCGCGATCTCCGCCGGGTTCGGTTCGGCGGGGGAGCGGTGCATGGCCGTCTCGGTCGTCGTCGCGGTCGGAGACGTCGCCGACGACCTCGTCACGAAGGTCGCCGAGCGGATGCCGGCGGTCACCGTCGGCGACGGAACGCAGCCCGGTATCGAGATGGGACCGCTCATCACGCGCGACGCCCTCGACCGTGTGACGGGCTTCGTTGCGGGCGCGGAGGGCGAGGGTGCCCGCGTCATCGTCGACGGTCGTGAGCTCGAAATCGGCGGCGACGGCTTCTTCATCGGGCCGTCGCTCGTCGACGACGTGCGGCCCGGTATGCGCGTGTACGACGAGGAGATCTTCGGGCCCGTCCTGTCGGTCGTCCGCGTCGCCACGTACGACGACGCGGTGGCCCTCATCAATGGCAACCGATACGCCAATGGCACGGCGATCTTCACACGCGACGGCAAGACCGCCCGCCAGTTCGAGTTCGACATCGAGGTCGGCATGGTCGGCGTCAACGTGCCGATCCCCGTGCCGATCGGGGCATTCTCGTTCGGTGGCTGGAAGGATTCGCTGTTCGGCGACACGCACATGTACGGACCGGAGGCGTTCAACTTCTACACGCGCCGCAAGGTCGTCACGACCCGGTGGCCGGAGCCGAGCGAGAGCCAGATCAGCCTCGGTTTCCCGACGCACTGAGTCAGCTGGGGTGCCGCCGGCGAGGGCGGGCTAGGCTGGCGGCATCCCACGACATGGAGGTTGACATGGCGATCGCACGACTGCACGGCGGCCCGCTCGACGGGCAGGTCCTGCCCCTGGATGACGAGAGCCAGGACTCGCTCGTCATGCCGTACAGCGAGACGCAGGTCGTCTACACTCGCCGCGGCGGCCTCGAGAACACCGGCGAAGGCGACGGTCCGACGTCCGGCGACTTCTACTTCGTCGAGGCGGAGGACGACATCAACCCCGACCTCGACGGTCGGGACGAGTGACCGCACCGGAGCACGACGGGCCGACACGCTCCCTCGAGATCGAGCGCAAGTACGACGTGGATGCCACGGCGGCGCTGCCGGAATGGGTGCGTCTGCCGGGCGTTGCGGAGGTCGCCGGTCCGGAGCGGCGGGAGCTCGACGCCCGGTACTTCGACACCGTGGACGGCCGTTTGGCCCAGGCGGCGACGGCGCTCCGTCGCCGCACCGGCGGCCCGGATGCCGGTTGGCACATCAAGCAGGCCACGCCCGAGGGAAAGCTCGAGACGCACTGGCCGCTCGGTGACTCGGGCTCTGACTCTGGCTCCGGTGATCCTGTCGTGCCGGCCGGGATCGTCGCGGAGCTGGCGGATGTCGCCGCGCCGCCTTACACGGCGATCGCCCGCATCCGGAACGCCCGGGATGCTTACGCTCTGATCGACGCTGCGGGCGGGATCATCGCCGAGTTCGTCGACGATCACGTGACTGCGACCGACCTGCGTCGCGGCGTCGAGACGGTCTGGCGCGAGTGGGAGCTGGAACTCGGGCCGGCGGCCCCGGCATCCGATGCCGAACGCGCGGCGCTGTTCGCCGAAGCCGACCGCCTCGCGGCCGCCGCCGGCGGACGCCCCGCCGCCTCCGCCTCCAAGCTGGGCCGCGCCCTCGGCGCCTGACCCCCCGCCGCCCCGGTCGTTGAGCGAGCGCAGCGAGTCGAAACGTCCCGCACCCGTGCCCCTCCGGTCGTTGAGCGAGCGCAGCGAGTCGAAACGGGCTGCACCCGTACCCCTGCCGGTCGTTGAGCGAGCGCAGCGAGTCGAAACGGGGTGGGGTCGTTTCGACTCGGCCCTTCGGGCCTCGCTCAACGTCCGGGACGGCGCATCCCCTCGGGTCGTTGAGCGAGCGCAGCGAGTCGAAACGCGCCTCACCCGACGCCGTTTCGACTCGGCCCTTCGGGCCTCGCTCAACGACCGGGACGGCGCATCCCCTCGGGTCGTTGAGCGGGCGCAGCGAGTCGAAACGGGCCTCACCCGACGCCGTTTCGACTCGGCCCTGCGGGCCTCGCTCAACGTCCGGAAGTGGCGCGCCCCCTCGGGTCGTTGAGCGAGCGCAGCGAGTCGAAACGTGCCTCACCCGACACCGTTTCGACTCGGCCCTGCGGCCCTCGCTCAACGTCCGGAAGTGGCGCGCCCCCCCCGGTCGTTGAG
>JASCPG010000062.1 GCA_029960085.1 Microbacteriaceae bacterium PS02067
CGCTCGCGGCGGCCCTCCGGGGCGACGGCGAGCGCATCGACGGCATCCTGCACCTCGTCGGCGGCTGGCGCGGGGGCGGCGGGCTTCGCGGTCAGACCGACGAGGACTACCGCGCGCTCGAGAGCGGGCTCACCGCACTGCGCCATGTGACGCGGGCGTTCTGGACGGACCTGGTCGCCTCGCCTGCGGCGCGGGTCGCGATCGTGTCGTCCACAGCTGTCGAACGCCCGCTCGCGGGCGGCGCGAACTACGCCGCGGTGAAGGCCGCAGAGGAAGCGTGGGTGCGGGCGATGGCGCAGGGGTTCACGAAGGCGGCGCGCGATGACGGGCAGCCGCTGCGCGCGGCATCCGTCATCTTCCGCGTGAAGGCGCTCGCCGGGCTCGAGGACGCACTCGCGACCGGGTTCACGCGGCTGTGGGATGCCGCGGCCCCGGACGTCAACGACACGCTCATCCCGCTCGACTGAACCGCACCGGCGACCACGTCGGTCCGCTCCCGGGCGCGTCGTCGGCGGAACTGCGCGACCGGGGCGGCATCCCGTCAGATCCGAACACGACCGAACTAGGCTGGAGAATCGTGACCACCCTCCACGACACGAACGTCCGCGGCTTCGCGAGCGACAACTACTCCGGTGTCCATCCGAAGATCCTCGCGGCTATCGCCGCCGCGAACGACGGCCACCAGATCGCCTACGGCGAGGACGCCTACACCGAGCGGCTGCAGGACGTGTTCCGCCATCACTTCGGCGACACGGCGCAGGCCTTCCCCGTCTTCAACGGCACCGGAGCCAATGTGACGGGCCTGCAGTCGATGCTCCCCCGGTGGGGCGCGGTCATCGCGGCATCCACCGCCCACATCAACGTCGACGAGGGCGGGGCGCCCGAGCGCGTCGCGGGGATCAAGATCCTGAACGTCCCGACCGACGACGGCAAGCTCACCCCGGAACTCGTCGGCCGCGAGGCCTGGGGGTGGGGCGACGAGCACCGCGCCCAGCCGCTCGTCGTGTCGATCACGCAGTCGACCGAGCTCGGCACGCTGTACACGCCGGAGGAGATCCGCGCCCTCGCCGACCACGCGCACGAGCGCGGCATGCGCCTCCACCTCGACGGCGCCCGCATCTCCAACGCCGCGGCGGCCCTCGACCTGCCGCTGCGGGCCTTCACGACCGACGCCGGCGTCGACGTCCTGAGCTTCGGGGGCACCAAGAACGGCGCCCTCGGCGGCGAGGCCGTCGTCGTGCTCGCCCCCGCGGCATCCGAGGGGCTCCTCTACCTCCGGAAGCTCAACATGCAGCTCGCATCGAAGATGCGGTTCATCTCGGCGCAGCTGATCGCCCTGCTCGATCCCGCAGGCGACCTGTATCTGCGGAACGCGCGCCACGCGAACGCGATGGCGCAGCGCCTGCGCCGGGGCGTCGAGGCGGGGCTCGCCGACGGTTCGATCTCGGGCGTCGCGTTCACCCAGGAGACGCAGTCGAACGGAGTCTTCGCGACGCTTCCCGAAGGCGTCGCCGACCAGTTGCGGGCCGCGTTCCGTTTCTACGACTGGGACGCCTCGCGCCGCGAGGTGCGTTGGATGTGCTCGTTCGACACGACGGAGCAGGACGTCGACGGCTTCGTCGCGGAGCTCGCCCGCCTCACCTGACCCCGACTGCCGGCGTGACCCGTCGGGCCGGGCCTGCGCCGGCGTCGGCCGGCCGTGCTGGGCCTGACCGTGCGGGGTCCGACCGGGCTGGGCGCGCCAGGGTTGTTCCCAAAGCGCAGGACCGAGTGTGACTGAAACCGCCGCACAGTGCGGTTGAGACCACACCGGTAACACCCGCTCCTGCAGTTTGGGACGCAGGCGTTACAGGCGGGTGCGCGCGCCGCGTGCGAGGGGCTCAGCCCTCGGCGGTCTCGTCGGTCCCGGTGTCGACGATCGCCTTCTTCGACGGCTTCGTGCCGTCGGCGGCCTCATCGGAGGCCTGACCGGCACCCTCCGTGCGCATGAGCTCCTTGACCTCGGTCATGAAGCTCGTGAGCTGCTGCTGCTGCCAGCGCAGCGCCCGCGTGCGGTCCTCGGCGTCGCGGAGCACCGACTGCGAGTGCTGCGTGACCGTGTCGATGATCTTCTGCGCCTTGACGCTCGCGCGCTCGAGGGTCTCGCGGGAGCGCAGCTTCGCATCGGCCTCGATCTGCTGCGCCTGCGCGCGCATGAGTTTGTCGAAGTCGTCCGCCTTGGCGGTGATGCGCTGCGCGTGCTCGAGCGAGGCCGCGACCTGCTCGTTCGCGTCCTGCGTGATCCGCTCGGCGTGCGCGACGGCCTGGTTGTGCAGCACCAGGAACTCCTGCTGCGCGTCGTCCTGCCGGCGGGTGAGGGACTCTTCGAACTCGAGGGCGCGCATGCGCTGCTCGCGCACGGCCTCCTCCGCCTCGGCACGCGACTGCTCGCTCTCGCGCGCGACGAGGGAGCGCAGCGCGGCAGCGCCCTTCTCGGCCTCCGTGCGGATCGCGGCGGCCTCCTGATCGGCCTGCGACACCTTCTCGGCCGCGTGGGCGGCCTCGCGGTCGAGCTGCGCGCTGTGCGCCGTGAGCTCGGTGTCGATGCGCAGGCGCGCCTGCGCGGCATCCGTCTCGGCCTGCTGGCGCAGGGCATCCGCGTCGGCCTGTGCGGCGGCGCGCTGGGCGGAAATCTCCTCGCGGGCCGCTTCGAGCAGGCGGTCGGCCTGCACGCTCGCGTTCTTGATGATGACGGATGCCTGCTCCTCCGCCACCCGGAGCACCTCTTCGAACCGCTCGCGCCCCTTCGTGGACTCGTCGGCGGCGTTCACGAGCTCGTCGGAGAGCGTCTGGACCTTGTCCTCGGCGTTGACCGCGCGCGCCTGCTCGACGGCGAGATCGGACTCGACACCCGCGAGCTTCGCCCGCAGCTGCTCGATCGTCGCGGCATGCTCCGACACGGTCGCGGTGAGCCGGTGGTGCTTGTCCTTCAGCTGGGCGAGCTCTTCGGAGCTCGCTCCGCGCTGCGCCGTCAGTGCCGCGATCGCGGCATCGACCTCGGCCTTGTCGTAGCCGCGGAAGGTCGTCGTGAACTCGCTGTGACCGGGCGTGGAGCCCGCGGCGGGGGCCGCAGCCATCAGGTCGTCGAAGGGCGAGGAGTTGTCGTCACGGTGGTCGGACACAGGTTTCTCCGCATCGAGGCGGGCGGCGCGGGGCGACGCCACAAGGGGGGAATGCCGGCGGGGGTGAGCCGACAGGGGAATCGTATCGTTATTGCGCGGCCCCGCGCGGCCCTTTTTGCGCACGACGAGGCTATCCGGCGAGCCACTCCCGGTAGGCGTCGAACCCGTACGGGCGTCCCAGGAACCCCTCGACGAGATCGGCTGCGTCACGACTGCCGCCGGGCTCGAGGATCTCGCGGCGATAGCGCGTCGCGACCGCCGCGTCGAGGAGGTCTCCGTCGAACGCCGACAGGAGGTCGCGCGCGATCACGAGACTCCACTGATACGTGTAGTAACAGGCGCCGTAGCCGGTGAGGTGACCGAACCCGGCGTACGGGTGGAGGGCCCGCAGCGGCGCGACGGGGCTCGTGACCGTGTACCAGTGCTCCGTGGCGGCCTGGAGGTCATCCGGCAGGTCGACGTGCAGGTGGTACGAGACGTTCGCGTGCCCGAGTTGGCGGCGCACCTCGAGCGCGCGACCGAAGCCGTCGGCGACCGCCATCTTCTCGACGAGCTCGGCGGGGATCGGCTCGCCGTCGGGCCCCGCGGTGAAGGATGCCAGCACCTCGGCATCCCACGCCCACTCCTCCAGCAGCTGGCTCGGCGCTTCGACGAAGTCCCATTCGGTCGCGACGCCGGAGAACCGCGCGATGCGCTGGTCACCGCCGAGGATGTCGTGGACGAGGTGTCCGAACTCGTGGAAGAACGTCACGACCTCGTCGTGCGTCATGAATCCGCGGGCGAAGTTGCACAGGAGGGACGACTCGGGGAGAACCCTCCCCGTGATCCCCGGCGCGAGGCCGAAGCACGCGGCGTGGGTGTATTTGCCCTCGCGCGGGTGCAGGTCGAGGTGGATGCGACCGAGGGTCTCGCCGCCCCGCACGACGTCGTAGGAGTGCACGTCCGGATGCCACGTGGCCACGTCGACCGGCACGTAGGTCACGTCGAAGAGGCGCCCCGTCGTGGTGAGCAGCCCCGGGAGTACCCGGTCGAAGGTGAAGTACGACCGCACGAGCTGCGCATCGACGTCGTGGCGCTCACGGCGGAGGGCAGACAGGAGGTAGAAGAAGTCGGCGACGGTGACCTCGGTCGCCTCCGGGTCGTCGTGCCGGAGCCGCTCGAGGAGCAGCGGGTACTCGGCATCGGCCGCGGGGCCGGATGCCTCGTCGAGCCGCCCGAGGAAGTCGGCGATCGCCGCACCTCCGCTGCGCGTGCCGCGCCCGATCATGCGCGTCTCGGTCTCGTAGTCGGCCCAGGAGCCGTACCCGAGCAGGTGGGCGCGCTCGGCGCGCACCCGCAGGAGTTCCGCGAGCACGGCGTCGTTCGCGGGCCACGCGAGCTCGTTGTAGGCGGCGACGAGGGCGGTGCGGGTCGCTCGGTCGGTCGCATATTCCCGAATGGGCATGAGGTCGGGATAGTCGGTCGTGAGGACGACGAGACCGTCCTCTCCCGGCGGGTGCTCGTCGATGAAGTCCTGCGGGAGCCCCACGAGCGCGTCGGGGGCGACACGGATCTCGCGCCGCCCGTCGCGGATGTTGCGCGAGAACTCGAGGCTCAGCTCGGTGTCACGGTCGGTGAGTTCGCGCACCCGCTCCCGGGCCGCGTCGTCGAGGTCGACACCGCCGCGGCGGAAGTCGCGGATCGCCTCGGTCAGCAGTCGACGCTCGTCGCGGTCCAGCCCGGCGGATGCCTCGGCACTGTCGACGGCGGAGAGCGCCGCGAACAGGGCGCGGTCGAGGAGCCGCCCCGCGGAGAGGGCTTCGAGCCGCTGCACCTGCTCCTCGGCAACCTCTCGCACCGCAGCGTCGGGGTGTGATTCGCTCAGAAGGTAGACCTCGCTCGTCGCCTGCCGGAGCGCGAGGTCGGCGTCGTTCCAGAGGGCGAGTCGTGCAGTGGCATCCACCTCCACACCGGCAGACGCAAGGCGCGCATCGATGTCGGCGACGAGCGCGACGGCGGCCGTCGGCCGCTCGGTCACGAAGGCCAGCCAGCCCTCGGGGTCGGTCGGGAAGACGAGCGGCGCAGGAGCGGTCATGGACCGAGCCTACGACTCGGCTCGCCGGACGGTGGCGCGCCGCCTCGCGTCGTCTCGCGACCCGCGCACGTACTCAGGCGTGCGCGCGTCGTGCCGACGAGCGCTCAGCGACGCCCGAGCACGACGTCGGAGATGCGCGGCGTGAAGTGCCGCGAGACGTAGGCGACCGCCTCGTCGACCCCGAATGCGCGCGTCGAGTTGCCGACCCGCACCCACAGTTCCCGCGCGTTGCCCTGCGCCAGGAACACCGGCTCGGGAGAGCGCGGGCAGCGCACCGCGCAGACCTCCTTGCCGTCGATCCGCGCGAAGCGGATCTTCGGCAGCGTCGCGGCGTTCTTTCCGAGCGAGGCGGTCAGCAGGTCGCGCAGCCACAGTTCGAAACGGTCGGCGTCGGGCGTACGGAGCGTGGCGTAGTCACGGTCGAGGCCCGTCGCGGTGCCGTCGTCGGTGACGCCGATCACGAGGGTGCCGCCCGAGCTGTTGAGGAACGCCGCGACCGTCTTCGCGACGATCTGCTCCATGCGGGCGTCCTTCTTCTCCTCGCGCACGTTCCAGCGGGCCGTCTCCTTGAACTCGACGCGGTCGCTCTCGCCCGCCGCAAGGAGCGCCGGGACGTCGATCGCCGCGGCGCCAGCGCCCGCCGCGGCGGCGATGCCCGCGACGAGGAACGACAGCGCGACGCTGCAGCCGAACGCGAGGAGGATCGTCGTCGGCATCCACAGCCGCAGACCCGAGAAGAGCGATCCGGCCAGCAGCATGCCGACGCTGAGCCCGACGATCGACACGATGATCATGACCGACAGCGGCAGCGAGAGCCGCCGACGGAAGACCAGACGCACGACCCACGCGATGAGGGATGCCACGACGAGCGCGACCGGGAGAGCGATCCCGAACTCGATCAGCACGTCGCTGCGGGCCATCAGCGCAGGGCGCCGACGGAGGCGAGGGCGAGGCGTAGCAGCGTCGAGCGGCCACCCTCCATCTCGCTGGCGAGCGAGTCCGACGCCGCCTCCTCGGGTGCCATCCAGGTGACCTCGAGGGCATCCTGGCGGGGCTCGCACGTGCCCGTCACGGGGACGACGAAGGCGAGCGACACGGCGTGCTGACGGTCGTCGTGGAAGGCGCTGACACCCGGGAGCGGGAAGTACTCGGCAACGGTGAACGGCACCGGCTGCGGCGGAAGGAGCGGGAACGCCATCGGGCCGAGATCGTTCTCGAGGTGGCGGAACAGGGCGTCGCGGACGGTCTCGCCGTAGCGGACCCGCCCCGACACGATGGAGCGCGTGATCTCACCCATCGGGGTCGCCCGCAGCAGCACACCGACCTGTGTGACCTGCCCCGAGCCGTCGGTGCGCACGGGCACCGCCTCGACGTAGAGGATCGGCAGGCGACGGCGCGCCTCGGCCAGTTCGACATCGGTGAGCCATCCGGGGTTCGCCGCGTTGCCGGGGGCGGGCGAGCCGAACGTCCCGTCGCCGAGGGGATGCCCCGGGCGCCCGAAGCCCCGCGGATCGCGCGGCGTCCCGTCGTCGCCGCGCTCGTTCGGGTCGGGGTCGGGGGTGCGAACGGCCATGTCTCATGTATACCCCGTCATCGCGCCGATGTCGGGGGCGGATGCCAGGATGGGGGAATGAGCGAGACGCTGGAACTCGACGCCGACGCGGTGCTGTGGTCGGCTCCGCCCGAAGAGCGCGCCGGTCGGCCCGTGCTCGTGCTGCTGCACGGGTACGGCTCGCACGAGGGCGACCTGTTCGGGCTCCTGCCGTACCTGCCGACGGAGTTCGTCGTGGCATCCGTGCGCGCACCGCTCTCACCGCCGTTCCCGGCGCCCGGCTGGTCGTGGTTCCCGATCGAGGGGCTCGCCGCGCGCAGCGCGGCATCCGCCACCGCCGCGGCGACGGCGTTCCTCGCGTGGCTGGGCAAGGCGGTGGATGCCGAGACCCCGGTGGGCCTCCTCGGGTTCTCGCAGGGCGGGGCGATCTCGCTGCAGTCGCTCCGGCTCGAGCCCGAACGCATCTCCTTCGTCGTCAACCTCGCCGGCTTCATCGCGGACGGAGAGCTGCCGGGCGATGCCGCGCTGGCGGAGATCCGACCGCCGGTGTTCTGGGGCCGCGGGGCGCGGGATGAGGTGATCCCCGCCGAGCGGGTCGCGCAGACGGTCGAGTGGCTGCCGCGCCACGTCGAGCTGAGCGGCCGGGTCTACCCTCACCTCGCGCACAGCGTCTCGGAGGAGGAACTCGCCGACGTGCGCGCCTTCCTCGACCGGCGGCTCGCCGACCTTGGCGACCTGCCCGACTGAGGGCATCGGCGCTGACAGCCGCACCGGCCGCTGTCGCGTCCCGAGCGAGGCGGCTACACTGGGGGCGCCCCGAGTGTGAGGAAGACCGTTGAAGCGTATCGACGCCGCGCTGTGACATCGCGCTGATCGTCGACCCTCCGTTCTTCTGAACCGACCCTTCGACGCGTCCGCGCATCCCTGACCCGCGCGGGCCGTCGATCCCCTCCTCCGAGGCACGCTCGTGCCATCGAGGCAGCGGTGTCCGCCGTGTCCGCGCTTTCCGCGATTCGGAGGACCCCATGCCTTACCCCCATTCCCCTTCCCCTGCAGTCGTGCTCGACCGTGTGACCTACTCCTGGCCCGATGGGACGGTCGCCGTCGGCGACGTGTCGGGCGCATTCGGCACGGGCCGCACCGGCCTCGTCGGACGCAATGGCGCCGGCAAGTCGACGCTGCTCGCCCTCGTCGCCGGGGCCGCCGCCCCGGCATCCGGCACCATCACAACGGCGGGCCAGGTCGACCTCATGCCTCAGCGGCTGGTGCTGGACACCGGGCGCCGGGTCGCCGACGTGCTCGGCGTCGGGGCGGCGCTCGACGCGGTCCGTGCGATCGCCGCGGGCGATGTCGACCCGGCGCGGTTCGACGCCGTCGGCGACGACTGGGACGTCGAGGCGCGCGCGACGGCGGCCCTCACCGACGCCGGGTTGCCCGGCGACGCACTCAATCGCCGGATGGGCGAGCTCTCCGGTGGTGAGGGCGCCCTCGTCGCCCTCACCGGCGTGCGCCTTCGGGCCGCGCCGATCGCCCTGCTCGACGAGCCGACGAACAACCTCGACCGCGCCGCGCGGGCCCGCGTGTACGACCTCGTGCGGCGGTGGCGCGGCGCGCTCATCGTCGTGAGCCACGACACGGCCCTGCTGGAACTGATGGACGAGACCGCGGAGCTCTATGACGGCGATCTCACGACGTTCGGCGGCCCGTACTCGGCGTGGCGTGACGCGCTGGATGCCGAGCAGGCGTCGGCACGCCAGGCCGAAAGCGCGGCGCGGCAGGCCGTCCGTCGCGAGAAGCGCGACCGCATCCACCAGGAGCAGGTGCTGGCATCCCGTGCCGCCATGGGACGGAAGGCCGCCGTCAAGAAGCGCGCGCCCGGGATCGTCCTGAACGCGCGGAAGCGCGCGGCGCAGGTCTCGGCGGGGAGGCTGCGCGTCGAGGCCGCCGGTAAGGAGGCGGAGGCCCGCATGGTGCTGGATGCCGCCGAGCGGCGCGTCCGCGATGATGCCAGCGTCCGCATCGACCTTCCCGATCCGGGCGTGGGCTCGGGGCGGCGCCTCGCGACGATCGGCGACGCCGAGCGGTCGTGGGTGCTGCAGGGCCCCGAACGAGTGGCGCTCGTCGGCCCGAACGGCGCCGGGAAGACGACGCTGCTCCGGCGGCTCGTGGGCGCCGACGTTCCGAAAGCAGGGCGAGACAGTGACAACGGTGGTCCTGCCGACCCGCAGTGTCGTTCGGCCCTGCTTTCGGAACAGGTGGAGGCTGCGAAGCGGGCGGAGGCACGCGGCGACGGGTCCGGGCGCCCCGCCGGATGCGTCGCGGGCAAGGACGTTCCGAGAGCAGGGCGAGACGGTGAAAGTGGTGGCCCCGACGGCCCACAGGGGCGTTCGGCCCTGCTTTCGGAGCACACAGGGGCCTCAACCACGTTGGGGTGGGAGCCGTGGTCGGCGGAACCGACGCGGCCGGACACGGAGCCGCGGCCAAGGGCTGCGCCGCACGCGGAGGCGCACACCGACCGGATCGGGTACCTGTCCCAGCGCGTCGACGGACTCGACGAGGATGCCTCGCCGCTCGAGAACCTGCGGCGGGCGGCGCCGGGCGTCGGGGACGTCGAGCTGCGGAACCGGCTGGCCCGGTTCCTGCTGCGGGGCGACACCGCGATGCGGCCGGTCGCGGCACTGTCGGGGGGCGAGCGGTTCCGACTCGCGCTCGCGTGCCTGCTGATGGCCGACCCGCCGCCGCAGCTGCTCGTGCTCGACGAGCCGACGAACAACCTCGACCTCGATACGGTCGATCAGCTCGTCGCCGCCCTGTCCGCCTATCGCGGCGGCGTGCTCGTCGTCAGCCACGACGAGGCCTTCCTCCGCCGAATCGGGCCGACCCTCGTCCTCGAGCTCAGCGCGGGCACCCTCGCCGAGGTTCGACTCACGGGCTCGGCGTCGTGACCGCGACCCATCCCCGGCCCGGAGAACGGCCGGCACCCACGCCGAGGTTCAGCTCACCGGCCCGGCACAGTCGCGATCGGGCCCCGACGCCGGGGCCCCGATGTCGGTGGGGCGGGGGATGATGGTGCGGTGATGGATGTGCTCGACCGGTTCGGACCTGCGACGCAGGACTGGTTCCGCGGCGCGTTCGCCCAGCCGACGACGGCGCAGGCGGGCGCGTGGGAGGCGATCTCGCACGGCAAGCACGCCCTCGTCGTCGCCCCCACCGGGTCGGGCAAGACCCTGTCGGCGTTCCTGTGGGCGATCGACCGCGTGTTCCGGGAGAAGCCCGTCGCGCCGTCCGCCGAGGACGGCCCCAAGAAGAGACCCAAGAAGGCGGATGCCCCCGCCACCCGCATCCTCTACGTGTCACCCCTCAAGGCCCTCGGCGTCGACGTCGAGCGGAACCTCCGCTCGCCGCTCGTCGGGATCGGGCAGTCCGCCCGTCGCCTCGGCATCGCGGTGCCCGACGTGACGGTCGGGGTCCGCTCGGGCGACACGACCTCGGCCGACCGGCGCAAGCTCGTCGCCGACCCGCCCGACATCCTCATCACGACCCCCGAGTCGCTGTATCTCATGCTGACGTCGCAGGCGGCCGAGACGCTGCGCGGCGTCCACACGGTCATCGTCGACGAGGTGCACGCGGTCGCTGCGACGAAGCGCGGCGCGCACCTCGCCGTCAGCCTCGAGCGGCTCGACACCCTGCTCGAGCATCCCGCGCAGCGGATCGGCCTGTCGGCGACCGTCCGTCCGATCGACGAAGTGGCGCGCTTCCTCGGCGGGTCCGCGCCCGTTGAGATCGTCGCCCCGCGCGCCACGAAGGCATTCGACCTCCGGGTCGTCGTGCCGATGGACGACATGCTGAACCCTCCCCCGCCGCCCGGAGCGGAGACCGAAGACACCGCAGGCGGCGCCGACGCGGATGCCCCCGCCGACGGCGACGGGGATTGGTTCGCCCCCACGCAGCCGTCGGAAATCACGGGCTCGGTGTGGCCGCACGTCGAGGAGGCGATCGTCGACCGCGTCCTCGCGCACCGCTCGACGATCGTGTTCGCGAACTCCCGGCGCCTCGCGGAACGGCTCACGGGGCGACTGAACGAGATCTACGAGGAGCGGCTCGGCGGCGGCACCACCGGCGAGACGGCGAAGACCCGGATGCCGGCGGAGATGATGGCGCAGGCCGGGGTGTCCTCCGGCGCCGAGCCCGTGCTCGCGAAGGCGCACCACGGGTCGGTCTCGAAGGAGCAGCGCGCCCAGGTCGAAGAGGAGCTCAAGAGCGGAGCGCTGCGCTGCGTCGTCGCGACGAGCTCCCTCGAACTCGGCATCGACATGGGCGCCGTCGACCTCGTGATCCAGGTCGAGGCGCCGCCGTCCGCGGCATCCGGCCTGCAGCGCGTCGGTCGCGCCGGCCACCAGGTCGGCGAGATCAGCCGGGCCGCCCTGTTCCCGAAGCATCGCGGCGATGTGCTGCACACGGCGGTCGTGACCGAGCGGATGCTGGCGGGCCAGATCGAGGCGATCTCGGTCCCGGCGAACCCGCTCGACATCCTCGCCCAGCAGACGATCGCCGCCTGCGCGAACGACGCGATCGACGTCGAGACCTGGTTCGAGACGGTGCGCCGGTCGGCGCCCTTCCGCACCCTGCCGCGCTCCGCGTACGAGGCGACGCTCGACCTTCTCGCCGGGAAGTACCCGTCCGACCAGTTCGCCGAACTCCGCCCCCGCGTCGTCTGGGACCGCGACCACGGCACGCTGACGGGTCGCCCCGGCGCGCAGCGGGTCGCCGTCACGAGCGGCGGCACGATCCCCGACCGGGGCCTGTTCGGCGTCTTCGTGGCGGGCGAGACGCGGAACGCCCGCGTCGGCGAGCTCGACGAGGAGATGGTCTACGAGTCGCGCGTCAACGACGTTTTCACGCTCGGCACGACGAGCTGGCGCATCGTCGAGATCACGCACGACCGCGTCAACGTCCTGCCCGCATTCGGCCAGCCCGGGAAACTCCCGTTCTGGCACGGGGACGGACTCGGGCGCCCCGCTGAACTCGGCGAGGCACTCGGCAAGTTCTCCCGCGAGGTCGCGGCGGCGACCCCCGAGAAGGCGACCCAGCGCCTGCGCGAATCCGGTCTCGACGACAACGCGATCGGCAACCTCCTCGCCTACCTGTCGGAGCAGAAGGATGCCACGGGAAGCCTCCCGACCGACAAGACCCTGACCGTCGAACGTTCCCGCGACGAGGTCGGCGACTGGCGGATCATCTTGCATTCCCCATACGGCATGCATGTCCATGCCCCGTGGGCGCTGGCGGTGAACGCGCGCATCCGCGAGCGGCTCGGCGTGGAGGGCTCCGCCGTCGCGAGCGACGACGGGATCATCGTGCGGGTTCCGGATGCCGAGAGCGAACCGCCCGGCGCCGAGCTGTTCGTCTTCGAATCCGATGAGCTGGAACAGATCGTGACCGACGAGGTGGGCGGGTCCGCACTGTTCGCCTCGCGGTTCCGCGAGTGCGCCGCGCGCGCCCTCCTGCTGCCGCGCCTGAACCCGGGGCGCCGCTCCCCGCTGTGGCAGCAGCGTCAGAAGTCGGCTCAGTTGCTCGAGGTCGCGAAGAACCACCCGACGTTCCCGATCATCCTCGAGACGCTCCGCGAAGTGCTCCAGGACGTCTACGACCTTCCCGCCCTCCTGCGCATCGCGCGGGCGATCGGCGACCGGCGCATCCGCCTGGTCGAGACCACGACGACGCAACCGTCGCCGTTCGCGCGCGATCTGCTGTTCGGCTACGTCGGCGCATTCATGTACGAGGGCGACTCGCCCCTCGCGGAGCGCCGGGCGGCCGCGCTGTCGGTCGACCCGGCCCTCTTGTCGGAGCTGCTCGGCAAGGTCGAGATGCGGGAACTGCTCGACCCCGACGTCATCGCACAGTTCGAGGCGGAGGCGCAGCGGCTCGCCCCCGACCGCCGCGTGCACGGAGTGGAGGGCGTCGCCGACCTCCTGCGGATCCTCGGTCCGCTGAGCGTCGACGAGGTCGCACTGCGGGTGGAGGGCATGCCCGCCACCATCGAGCCCGCCTCCCCGCCCGAGGCATCCGCCCATGCCGCCGCCCTTCTCGACGAGCTCGTCACGGCGCGGCGCGCCATCGTCGTCACGATCGCCGGTGAGCGTCGCTACGCGCAGATCGAGGATGCCGGGCGCCTGCGCGACGCACTCGGCGTCGCGCTCCCCGTCGGCATCCCCGTCACGTTCCTCGAACCCGTCGCGGACCCGCTCGCCGACCTCGCGGCGCGCCACGCGCGCACGCACGGACCGTTCCGCACGTCCGATCTCGCCGCACGTCTCGGGATCGGCGCCGCGGTCGCGCGGCAGACCCTGCAGCGGCTCGAGTCGCAGGGGCGCCTGGCGAGCGGGTTCTTCCTGCCCGCCGACGCGGCGCACATCGACGACCTGGAGTGGTGCGACGCGGAGGTGCTGCGCCGGCTGCGCCTGCGCTCGCTCGCCGCGATCCGCGGCACGGTCGAGCCCGTTCCCCCCGATGCGTTCGCCCGCTTCCTCCCCGCCTGGCAGCACATCGGCGCCGCCGCGGGCGGCCGGGCGCTCGAAGGCATCGACGGTGTCCTCGCGGTCATCGAACAGCTCGCAGGCGTGCCCCTGCCGGCGAGTGCGTGGGAGTCGCTCCTCCTGCCCTCACGGGTGTCCGACTACACCCCTGCGCTCCTCGACGAGCTGACGGCGACGGGCGAAGTCGTCTGGTCGGGCCACGGCTCACTCCCGGGGCGCGACGGCTGGATCGCGCTCCACCCCGCCGACACCGTGTCGCTCACTCTGACGCTCCCCGACGATCCCGAGCCGCCGAGCGCCCTCGAAGCGCAGCTGCGGGCGGCGCTCGCGGGCGGCGGCGCCTTCTTCGCCGCGCAGCTGGCCGCCATGACGGGGGCCGAGAGCGAGCAGGCCGTCATCGAGGCGCTGTGGAACCTCACCTGGACCGGTCAGGCCACGAACGACACGTTCGCGCCCGTCCGCGCCCTCCTCACGGGCGGATCACAGGCCCACCGCACCGCCCGGCGCACGCCCCGCACGCGCATGTTCCGCGGCACCCCCTTGGCCGCCGCACGCGGACTGGCATCCGCTCCGCCGCAGCGCCCGCCGCTCATCGGCGGACGCTGGTCACTGCTGCCCGAACCGAGCGGCGACGCGTCGCTGCGCGCGACGGCGACGGCCGGGCTCCTCCTCGAACGCTACGGCGTGGTCACGCGCGGGAGCGTGCAGGCCGAAGGAGTGCCGGGGGGCTTCGCGCAGACGTACCGGATCCTCACGGGGTTCGAGGATGCCGGGCACACCCGCCGCGGCTACTTCATCGAGAAGCTCGGTGCGGCGCAGTTCGCGGCCTCCGCGACCGTCGACCGCCTGCGGACGTTCGCCGCCGTGCCCGATCCCGCGCCCCTCCACGCCGTGACCCTCGCGGCGACCGATCCGGCGAATCCGTACGGCGCCGCGCTCCCCTGGCCGGCGCTCGAGGGCGTCGCGCATCGCCCGGGACGCAAGGCCGGAGGGCTCGTGACCCTCGTCGACGGCGCGCTCGTGCTGTACCTCGAGCGCGGGGGCCGCTCCGCCCTCGCCTTCACCGCCGACGAGGACATCCTCACGGCGGCGGCGCGGAGCCTCGCCGACACGGCGCGCGCACGGCGCCTCGAAACGCTCACGGTCGAACAGGTCTCGGGTGCGTTCGTCTACGGCACGCCCGCCGGGCGCGCGCTGCTCACGGCGGGCTTCGTGGAGTCCAGTCGCGGCCTCACCCTGCGGCGCCAGCGATGACTCCGTGCCAGGCCGGGCGCCCGGCGACGAGGAGGCGGGGGTGACGGATGCCCGAAGGTGACTCCGTCTTCCGCGCAGCGCGGCTCCTGCACGACGCGCTCGCGGGGCGCGTCGTGACGCGCTTCGACCTCCGTGTGCCGAAGTACGCGACCGCGGACCTCACGGGGCAGACCGTCCACGAGGTCGTCGCCCGCGGCAAACATCTGCTCATGCGGATCGGCGACCAGACCCTCCACTCGCACCTCAAGATGGAGGGCCGGTGGCAGATCTTCCGCCCCGGCGAGCCGTGGCGGTCCCCCGCCTATCAGGCGCGGGCGATCGTCGGGACGGCGGATGTCGTCGCGGTCGGCTTCGAGATCGCGATGGTCGATCTCGTCCCGACATCGGAGGAGCACACCCTGGTCGGCCATCTCGGCCCGGACCTCCTCGGACCCGACTGGGACCCCGTCGAGGCCGCGCGGCGCGTGGCATCCGATGACCGTCCCGTCCACGTCGCGATCCTCGATCAGCGGAACCTCGCGGGCCTCGGCAACGAGTACGCCAACGAACTGCTGTTCGTCCGCGGCATCCTGCCGACGCGACCGGCGACGCAGGTGGATGCCACGGCGCTCGTCGACACGGCATCGCGGATGATCCGCGCGAACCGCGATCGCGTGCCGCGCACGTTCACGGGCGACACCCGACCCGGCCGCCAGAACTGGGTCTATCGCCGCGAGGGCAAACCGTGTCGCCGCTGCGGGACGCTCATCCGCCGCACCGACCTCGGGGCGACGGAGACGAGCGAACGCCTCGTGTTCTGGTGCCCGCACTGCCAGGTCTGACGGCAGTCACGGCACCCGATCGAAAGCACCGCACTGCCTGGCCGCGGGTGGGAATGAACGCGGCTGCCGACGGGTTTACCCCCTCCAGGAGGACAAGTGGGCAAGAACTACGTCGACATCGAAGACGATCAGGGCCGCACTCTGCGCTACCGCAAGCACGCGAACGGGCGCGGACTCATCGCCAACGGCGCCAAGGTGCACGCGAGCGCGCTCGTCGAAGCGGGCGCGTACGTCGAACCCGGCGTGCAGATCGGGCCGAACGCGCACATCGGGCGCGGCGCCTGGATCGAACCGGATGCCGTGATCGGCCAGGGCGTCGAGATCGCCCCGCACGCGCACATCGGCACGGGCGCGGCCATCGGCTCGAAAGCCAAGATCGGCGTGCGCACCGTCGTGGGCGCGAACGCCCGCGTCGCCGGCGGCTCGCTGATCGGCGACGACGAGCAGATCGCCGACGGCGCACAGATCGCCACCGACCTGCGCGGCCTTCGCCTGGCCGCCTGAGCGCACGCACCGCCGACCCCGTTACGCTGTCGTCATGGCGGCGTCAGGGGGATCACGCGGTGGCGGACCCCGCCGACCGGCGCGTGTGACGCGTCCGACGAACGGCAAGGCCGGCCGCGGCGGCGCGCCGCGCAAAGCCACCGCCAAGAAGACCACCCCGTCGCGTGGCGTCACCCCGGGCCCCGCAGGCGCCCCGATGCTGCCGCCCGGACCGTTCCGGCTCGGCGCTGTCGAGGGCGCCACGCCGGGCAAGTGGATCGACACCTGGAAGGCCCGGCACCCGGGCATCCCGCTCGACCTCACACCTCTCGGTCTCGACGACCAGCATGAGGCGCTCATGGCCCACGCGGTGGATGCCGCCATCGTGCGCCTGCCGATCGATCGCACCGGCCTCCACGTCATCCCGCTCTACGACGAGGTGCCGGTCGTCGTCTGCGCGGCCGACTCGCATCTCACCGCCGCCGAAGAGCTCACGCTCGCCGACCTCGCCGACGAGATCGTGATCGTGCCGCGCCAGGCGCCCCTCCACATCGAGGTGCCGGGCTCCGTGTCTCCGCGGTTCGCTCCGCCGGGATCGGTCGGCGAGGCGATCGCGACGGTCGCCGCGGGCGTCGGTGTCGTGATCGTGCCGATGTCGCTCGCCCGCCTCCATCACCGGAAGGATGTCGCACACCGCCCGCTCGTCGACGGCCCCGCCTCCCCCGTGGCGCTCGCCTGGGCGGCGGGCGCGGACGGCGAGACGCCCACGCTCGTCGACGCCTTCATCGGCATCGTTCGCGGCCGCACGGCCAACTCCTCGCGCTGAGCCGCGGTCCCGGGCCCATGGCGACTCGGAGGGCCACAGCCCGAGCCGCACTCGAGCGAGCGAAACGGTCCCCAGAAATGGCTGAAGGGCCGGCGCTCCCCCGCGCCGGCCCCCCGGGCGGGATGGGGGGGCGCGGGGCGCCGGGCCGGCAGGGGCCGCCCGGCCGGGG
>JASCPG010000063.1 GCA_029960085.1 Microbacteriaceae bacterium PS02067
AAGCGCCCCCCTCCGCGGCGGCTGCGGGTGCCGCCGCCGCCGAAGCTGCCGGGGCCGAGGCCGCCGCCACCGCCGAAACCGCCGCCGAACCCACCGCCGCGGGAGCCGCCACCGAAGCCGCCGCCGCCGTTCAGCAGCGAGTTGATCACGACTCCGCCGAGGACGGCGCCGAGCATGTTGTTGTTGCCCCCGCCGCCACCGCCGAACATCCCGCTGTTCTGGAACGAGCCGACGTCGTTCTGGGCGTAGCGGATCGCCTGGGATGCCAGGTCGTTCGCCCGCTGCGCGTACGACAGCGCCTGTGCGGGGTCGCTCTGCTGCAGCTGACGGGCTTGGCTGAGGGAAGCGGATGCCTCGGCGAGACGCGTGCGGGCCTCCGCGCCGATCGCGCCGCGCCGCGACGTGATGAAGTCCTCCGCCGCGGAGACCTGACCCTGGGCCTGCACGAGCAGGAGGTTCAGCTGCTGCGCGGCGCGCTGCGCCTGCTGCTGCGCATCGCGGACACCCGCGAGCATGGCGTCGATCTGCTTGTTGGCCCGGTCGAGGCCTTCGAGGGCGAACAGCGGCCGCTTGGCGGGGCCGACGAGAAGCGCCTTCGCCGAGTCCACCTGGGCGCGTGTCGTGGCGATGACGGGAGCGAGCCGGCCCTCCGGGTCGGGCATGCCGCTCGCGGCGGCGATGTCCTGCTCGACGTCGGCGATGAGCGCTACGGCATCCGACTCGCCCTTCGCGAGGTCGCCTCCGAGCTTCGTGACGGCCTTCTGGAGGAGGTCGGCCTGGCCTACCGCGCCCTCGGCCGCACGGATGCTGACCGCTGCGGCCGACCCGTCGCCTCCGTCGATCTCCCGCCGCGCGGCGGCGAGCCGCTCATCGGCGAACGCGAGGCTCCGTGTCGCCTGTGCGGGGTTGTCGACGACCGTCGCCAGTGCCTCGGGCGCGAAGGACTGCTGCAGCGTCGCGAGGGCCGCGGCTGCGGCATCCTGCTGCGCCGTGACGGCACGCCAGGCATCCGTCACACGGGAGAGTGCGCCGGGGGCGTCCTGCTCCAGTCGGCGGAGTTCGTCGAACGCTTTCGCCTTGTCGTCGAGCTCCGCATTGGCGTGGGCGCACAGATCGAGGATCTGCGAGTTCCATTGGCGGATCTCGGGCTCCGTGTCGGGCGTCGAGTCGTCGAGCTGCTGCTTGAGCGAGAACGCCTGGTCGAGATCCTGCTTCGCGTGCGCGAGCGCGGTCTCGAACTCCTTCGCGGTCTCGTCGCCGAACTGCGCGCGGGCGAACTCGAGCTCCTGCTCGCTCGTCTTGATCGCGTCGTCGGTCGCGACGAGCGCGGAACCGGCGCGGCGGCCGAGCTCTTCGAGGGAGATCTGCGGAGCACCGTCCGGCCCGACGGCGGCGCCGGACCTACCCTTCCGGCGAGAGCGGACGACGATCCAGAGGATGAGTGCCCCGACGGCGGCGATCACGAGGACCAGCAGGAACGGCGCGAACGATCCGCCGCCCGACTCGGTTCCGCCCGAACCGCCTCCCACGGCATCGGCGAGTCCGTCGGCGGCGGCTTTGCCCGCGCCGGCCCAGTCATCCGACCGCAGCGCCGGCTTGATGCGCTGCTGCTCGATCGCGTCGAGCTCGTCGTTGGAGACCGGTCCGGAGGAGTCGCCCGAGAGATAGAACTGCCGCCCGCTCGCAGCGCTGTCATCCGTCGAGATCGCGAGGAGGTACTGCCGCGGCCCGAGGCCGTTGTTCTGGGCGGTCTGGTTCGCCCAGCCCTCCGCGTCGGAGGGGTTCGAGAACGTGGGAACGTACACGACCCACAGGTCGACCCCGGAGGTCGACGAGAGCTTTCTCAGCTGGTTCTCGAGATCGCTCGCGGCGCTGTCGGAGAGCACCTGCGACTGGTCGGCGACGCGGCCCGCGCCGAGCGAGACCGGGGCGGTGGCAACCGCCGCGGAGGCGGAGCCGAACAGGATCGCCGCTGCCGCCGTCAGAGCCAGAACGATCCGCGCGCGCACAGCAACCCCCTCGGCGAGAACGATTCCCCTCGCCCCCTCGAGGCGATCCTATGCCTTTCGGGGTATGCGCGAAAGCATCCGCGAGGCGCCCGAAGGAGCCTCACAGATCGGGTAGCGTGGCGGGCTCGGAGGACTCATGCATCACGACCGCCACGGACACTCGGACCCCGCCGACCGCTACGGCGACGACGTCCTCGCCACGGGGGATCGCTACGGCGGCGACGTCCTCGCCGCCGGCTGGCGGGATGCCGGAAAGCGCCCGATCCCGCGTGTGCCGGCCGAGGCCGACCTCGTCATCGAGGTCGCGGGCGACGGCTTCTGCGGCGCGGTCACACGCGTGCAGTCGGGCACCGTCGAACTCGAGGACCGACGCGGCGCCCGGCGCCTGTTCCCCCTCGGCAAGGGCTTCCTCATCGACGGCGCACCCGTCGAACTCGTCGTGCCGACGGCCGCTCCGACGGCACCCCGGCGCACGGCGTCCGGCTCCTTCGCAGCGCCCGAGACGCGGGCACGCGTCGCGCGTGCCTCGCGGATCCTCGTGGAGGGTCGCCACGACGCCGAACTGGTCGAGAAGGTGTGGGGCGACGACCTCCGCGCGGAGGGTGTCGTCGTCGAGTACCTCCAGGGTGTCGACCTGCTGGAGTCCGTCCTGCGCGACGAACCACCTGGGCCGGGGCGACGGTACGGCGTGCTCGTCGACCATCTCGTGCCGGGCTCGAAGGAATCCCGCATCGCGGAGGCGGTCGCACGTGGGCCGCACGGCGCCCACGTCCGCATCGTCGGCCACCCGCACATCGACGTCTGGCAGTGCGTCAAGGCCGAGACGCTCGGCATCCGCGCATGGCCCGACGTGCCGCGCGGCATCGAGTGGAAGGTCGGCGTGAGCCGCGCCCTCGGGTGGCCCGCCGCCGACCAGGCCGGCCTCGCGCGCACGTGGCAGCGGATCCTGGCATCCGTCCGCACGTATCGAGACCTCGATCCGGCGCTCCTCGGACGCGTCGAGGAACTCATCGACTTCGTGACGGAGTGAGGCGCGCGGGTACCCTGGGAGGATGCCCGCCGACGTCCCCGAGCCGCCCGCCGACGCCCCGCGCTACCGCGAGAAGCCGGTGTCGTTCGTCCGCCGGAGCGGACGCATGAGCGACGCGCAGGAACGCGCGTGGGCCGACCTCTCGCCGTTCTACGCGATCGACGTGCCGCGCGACGCGGCCGCCACGAGCATCCGTCCCGGGTCCGCGATCGACGTCGCCTCGGTCTACGGACGCACCGCCCCGCTCGTCGTCGAGATCGGGTCGGGGCAGGGGCACGCGATCGTCCACGCCGCCCAGGAGCGACCCGACGTCGACTTCCTCGCCGTCGAGGTGTTCCGTGCGGGCCTGGCGCGGACGATGCTCGACGCCGATCGCGCGGGCATCCGGAACCTCCGGCTCGTCGAGGCGAACGCCCCCGAGGTGCTGGAACACCTCCTGCCGGAGGGCAGTGTCGACGAGGTGTGGGTCTTCTTCCCCGACCCGTGGCACAAGGCGAAGCACAACAAGCGGCGGCTCATCGCGCCTCCCTTCCCGCCGCTCGCCGCGCGGGCGCTGCGCCCCGGTGGCATCCTGCGCCTCGCGACCGACTGGGAGGAGTACGCCCTGCAGATGCGCGACGTGATGTCGGATGCCGCGGACTTCGCACCCGCCTTCGAGGGGGAGTGGGCACCGCGGTTCGCAGGGCGCACGATGACGGCGTTCGAGCGCAAGGGGCTCGCGAAGGGTCGCGACATCCGCGACCTCGCCTACGAACGCGTGCCCAGGCGCTGACCAGACTCGCGCAGTAGCCTGTCGGTGGACCCCGATCGGGTCCCCGGACGAGGGTTCAGTACCCGGTGAGCGACAAGACTGGCCGAAAGGTCACGTCATGTCGTGGGTCATCCTCATCATCTCGGGCGTTCTCGAAGCCGTCTGGGCGACGGCGCTCGGCCGCTCCGAAGGCTTCTCGAAGCTCGCCCCGACGCTCGTCTTCGTCGTCGCCCTCATCGCGAGCATGGGCGGCCTCGCGTGGGCACTGCGCGACATCCCGACCGGCACGGCGTACGCCGTCTGGGTCGGCATCGGTGCGGCTCTCACCGTCGCGTACGCGATGGTCACGGGCGACGAGCAGTTCTCCCTCGTCCGAGTCCTCCTCATCCTCGGTCTCGTGGGATGCGTCGTGGGGCTGAAACTCGTCGGCGGCGAGCACTGAACCGACCCCGCGGGGTGCAGCGGTCTCGGGCCCGGGTGACGGGTCAGTCGCCGCCGCGGACGAGTTCGAGGCCCGCGCGCGCGAACTGGCGCGTCGTGGCATCCGGCAGGAACGCCCGCGTCAGCCCCGCGCCGATGCGCGCGAGGTCGGCCTCGTCGCGGAAGAGCAGGTACATCGTCTCGTAGCGGGGGTGGAACTTCGCTTTGAAGCGGTGCAGCGACTGGAAGCCGTAGACCGGCTCGAGTGCGTCGGCCAGGCGTGTGCTGAGGCCTGCGATGACCCTCGCCTCGGGCGGGTACTCGTGTGCGAGCGGCGCTCCCGAGAGTGACATGATCTGCGCGCCCTCGTCGCGGAAGGCGAGCGCCGACATCCCGATGAGGTACTCCATGACGGGGCCGAAGCCGTCTTCGCGCCGACGCATCAGATCGAGGGTCCAGCCGTGCACCGCGCCGTCGCGGCCATACATCGGCAGCCAGGAGAGGAAGCCGTCGACGCTGCCCCGCGCATCGATTGCGAGGGCGATCCGCACCTCGGGGTCGGCGGCTTCGGCGAGCGTGCCGAGTGTGAATCGCATTTCGGGGAGGTCCTTGTCGCCGACCCACTCCTCGCTGATCGCGTTCAACTGCGTGCGGATGCCCCAGGGTTCGTCGACGAGACGCGTGAGCCGGAAGGTGACGTCCTCGCGCTGGGCGCGGTTGAGTGTCGTCCGCACCGAGTTGAATCGTTTGCCCGTGAATGCGAGACCGGGGAGGTCGACGATCGTGTCGTCGGCGACGACGAGCGAACGCCACGTCGGTGGCACGGCAGCCCGGGTCGATTCGCCCGCGTTGAAGAAGCACGGGGCGAGACCCGCGTGCTCCGCCGCGTCGATGAACCGGGTCACCGACTCCGCGCGCCCGTGCTCGGGGCCGAGCGGGTCACCGAGGGCGATCGCCGCGTCGGCACGCCGCTGGAAGGCGACGATCCCCGTGTCGGTGCGGAGGTAGTCGTTGCCGTCCCACGTGGTCATCCACGAGAGGGTTCCGCCGCCGACGCGGTGAAGGAGCGCCCGGGCATCCTCGCTCGTCGGCTCGGTGGCGTCACCGCCGAGGAGGGTGTGGCGGCGACGGGCGAACGCGCCGCGGACGATCACGAGGTAGATCATCAGCATGAGCGAGAGGAAACCGGTGCCGATGTCGAGGGCGAAGGTGCCGTCGGTGAGGACGTCGTCGAGGTCGAGGGCCACGCGGAAGGGGATGAGCGCCATCAGCACGGCCGCGAACACGACGTTGAGGGCGAGGAGGACGAGCGCCGTGACCCACGCCCAGCGGCGCGCGCGGCGCAGGCCATTGGCGATCAGCAGCACGACGATGACGTCCAGCGCCGTCGAGCCGGCGGGGCTCTCGAGCGGCTCCGTGCGGCCGAACGGGCCGTCGGTGGGGATGACGGCGAGGAGCACCTCGATCGAGACGTAGGTGATCATGCCGACGAAGGCGACGAGGCGCTGCTCGCGCACGGTCGCGCGCCGGGGCCGGAAGGTCCGGTCGACGACGAGGACCATCCCGACCGCGAGGACGCGCTCGAGGTCGGTGACGCGGCCGAGAACGAGGACGGCGACGATGACGATGGGAAGGAGGATCATCCACCCGCGCGTGCGCCACGGGGGAGGAAGGAGGCCGAGAACCGCCGCGAGGCACGCGACGGCGCCGGCGCTCGGACCCACGGAGAGCGCGGCGGCGGTCTCCTGCGCCCAGGCCCAGTGCGTGAACAGGCGCAGTGCGGTCAGCAGCAGCGCGGCTCCGCACACGGCGAAGAGCTGGCCGATACAGAAGTAGCCGAGCGCCGCGCGGGTGCCGCCGAGGTATTCCAGTGCGCCCATCGCGACCATGCCCGCGAGGGCGAGGACGTACGCCCACGGGACGGCGACGAGGAACGTGCCGGTGAAGGCGGTCCACCAGCGGCCGGCCTCGAACGCGGGAAGGCCGTAGGCCCAGGCATCCATCCCCGCGCTGTGGCGGAACGGCTCCCAGAGTCCGTGCGAGACCACACCGACGATGAGGAGGATCGCCGTCGTCGTGAGAGTGGCGGGGATGCGCCGGAGAAAGAGCAGTACAGGGGAGCGTCGGCCGTGCGCGCGCGTCGGAGCGTCGGCGACCGTCATGGCCATCACGCTATCGGGCGTGGAGGTAGGCACAGGAGCGGACCGGTCAGAAGCGCGCGAGCAGCGGCGGCAGGAAGACGATCGCCGCCGCGATCGGCACGACGAGTGCCGCGACACCGATGATCACCAACGCGCCGATCGACCCGAGGATCGACAGGGCTGCCGCGCCCGCCACAGTGACGCGGTCCCGCAACGGGGATCGCCCTCGCCGCAGTGTGTGCGCAGGGAAAGATGCCGTGAGGGGAATACTCGCCGTGACCATGCTTCGACGCTACGGACGAGGCATCCTCTGACGCGTCCTCCCGGCGACCGATCCGCATCCACCGGGAGGATGATCCCGGGGTGGTGCGCGCGGTGCGCCTGCACATGTTCAGTGCCCCCGACAGGAATCGAACCTGCGACCTTTGGTACCGGAAACCAACGCTCTATCCCCTGAGCTACGGAGGCATGACGCCCCGCTTTCGCGCAGGCGTACCGATCGAGGGTATCACCGCGTGACGGCTCGGACCGTCCGCGGCGGCTACGGCCGCCTCCGGAGTCCCCGCGGCGGCTGACCGCGAACCGGCGTCGAGACGGGGGTGCAGACGCACGCCGGAGAGCATGCGAGGATACTTCGGTGCAACGCATCGTGACCGCCGAACTCGACCTGGATCTGGGGTCGTCCGTCGACCTGATCTTCCAGATCACGGCGGCCCAGCCTGCGCCGGTGCTGCGCGAGGAACTGACCTTCATCCAGGGCGACCGCGTGTACACGCCGACCGAGATCATCGACCAGTCCGGCAGCCGTCTGCACCGGCTCCAGGGCGATGCGGGAACCCTCGAAGTCCGGTACGAAGCGCTCATCGAGGGGCAGGTCGCCCAGCGCGCCACGAGCGACCTCGAGGCGATCACCTACCTCCGCCCCAGCCGCTACTGCCAGTCCGACGAGGTGTTCTCGCAGGCACGCCGTCAGTTCCGTGGGCTCGCGGGCCTCGATCTCATCACCGCCGTGAGCGAGTTCGTCGCGACGAGCACCACCTACACGCCGGGGCTCAGTCAGGGCACCGACTCCGCCGTGACGACCCTCATGACCGGTCAGGGCGTCTGCCGCGACTACGCCCACGTGGTCATCGCGCTGCTTCGCGCGATGGACATGCCCGCGCGCTATGCCGCGTGCTACGCGCCGGGCCTTCGCCCCATGGATTTCCACGCCGTCGCTGAGGCCTATCTCGACGGCTCCTGGTACGTGATCGATGCGACCCGCCTCGCGAACCGCCGCTCTCTCGTGCGCATCGCGACCGGGCGAGATGCCTCCGACTGCGCGTTCCTCAGCTACCACGGCGGCCACGTCGGGCTCGAACGCATGCGGGTCGAGGCGGTCGTGGTGCCGAGTGACTCCGCCGACGTCACGGCCCTGGACGCCGCTGCCGCGGCGTCCGACCCCGCGCTCGACGATCTCGGCGAGCTCATCGTCCTCGCCTGACACACTCTTGGATCTCCCGTGGGCAGCCGCGGCTCCCAAACCGCAGGAACGAGTGTTACCGGTGTGACTCGGGGCAGCCTGGAAGCCACTTCTGTCACGCCTGATCCGACGGTTTGGGGCGCAGCGGGCGCCGGCCCGTGGATGGGGGCCGCCGGGTCGCGCAGGGGGGCCGCGCGGGTCGCGCCCAGGCGGCGCCCGTAGACTTGTCGGGCTATGAATCCTGACGCCCTCGCCGCCGCCCTGCTCGCCGTCATCGCCCCGCTCGCCGAGGCGCGACGAGAGGGCTCCAGCGCCGGATGGAGCGTCGCCGACCTTCCGCTGGAGCGCCCTCGCAACCGCGACCACGGCGATTGGGCTTCGAACGCCGCCCTCAAGCTGGGCAAAGCGGTCGGTGCCAACCCGCGCGAGTTCGCGCAGGAGATCGCCGACGCCCTCGCCTCGACCGACGGCATCGCGTCCGTCGAGGTCGCCGGGCCCGGGTTCATCAACATCCGGCTGGATGCCGCCGCCGCCGGCGCCCTCGCGAAGACGATCGTCGACGCGGGCGCGGCCTACGGCACCAATGACACCCGCGCCGCGGAGATCATCAACCTCGAGTTCGTCTCGGCCAACCCGACCGGACCGATCCACCTGGGTGGCACGAGGTGGGCGGCCGTCGGCGATGCGCTCGCGCGGATCCTCGCCAGTCAGGGCGCTCAGGTCACGCGGGAGTACTACTTCAACGACCACGGCGCGCAGATCGACCGCTTCGCGCGGAGCCTCGTGGCGGCCCACCAGGGCGACCCGACGCCCGAGGACGGATACGGCGGCGACTACATCCACGACATCGCCCGCCGTGTGGCGCTCGCCTACGTGGGCGACATCGACGCGCTCGATCCGGCAGCGAAGCAGGAGGCGTTCCGAGAGATCGGCGTCGGCTTCATGTTCGACGAGATCAAGCAGAGCCTGCACGAGTTCGGCGTCGACTTCGACGTCTACTTCCACGAGAACGACCTGCACACGTCGGGCGCCGTCGAGCGGGCCGTCGCGCGGTTGCGCGAACTCGGCCACATCTACGAGGCGGACGGTGCGACGTGGCTGCGCTCGACGGAGTTCGGCGACGACAAGGACCGCGTCGTCATCAAGAGCGACGGCAACGCGGCCTACATCTCGGGCGATCTCGCGTACTACCTCGACAAGCGCGAGCGCGGGTTCAACCGCTGCATCATCATGCTCGGCGCCGATCACCACGGCTACGTCCAGCGTCTGATGGCGATGACGGCCGCCTTCGGCGACGAGCCGTACGTCAACCTCCAGATCCTCATCGGTCAGATGGTCAACCTGGTCAAGGACGGCCAGCCCGTGCGCATGTCGAAGCGCGCGGGGACCGTCGTGACCCTCGAAGACCTCGTCGAGATCGTCGGCGTGGATGCCGCGCGCTACGCGCTCACGCGCAGCTCCGCCGACTCCAACCTCGACGTCGACCTCGACGTGCTGCAGAAGCGCACGAACGACAACCCCGTCTTCTACGTGCAGTACGCGCACGCGCGCACGCACAACGTCGCGCGCAACGCCGCAGATTCGGGCGTCACGCGGGATGCCTTCGCGCCGGAGCTCCTCACCCACGAGACCGAGTCGGCGCTCCTCGGCGCGCTCCAGGAGTTCCCCCGCGTCGTCGCGTTCGCCGCCGAAGTGCGCGAGCCGCACCGGGTCGCCCGCTACCTCGAAGAGCTCGCGAGCCTGTACCACCGCTGGTACGACAACTGCCGTGTCACGCCGCTCGGCGACGAGGAGGTCAGCGACCTCCACCGCACGCGCCTATGGCTCAACGACGCGACCGGCCAGGTGCTCCGCAACGGCCTCCACCTGCTCGGCGTCACCGCGCCCGAGCGCATGTGAGCGCGAGCGGCATGAGCGACCAGCACCCCACGGAGCCCCTGCCTGACGCGCGAGCGCAGTGGGTGCTGTCGACGGATGCCGCGGTCGCTCCCTCGCGCAAGCGCCGCTGGCCGTGGCTCGTCGCCCTCCTCATCGTGGTGGCGCTCGCCGCCGCGGCCTGGTTCGGTGGCGAGGCGATCGCCCGCAGCATCGTGGAGCGGACGATCCGCGAGCAGATCACGCGCCAGCTCGACCTGCCCGCCGATCATCGGATCGACGTCGACGTGCCCGGGCCGATCCTGCCGCAGCTGATCGCGGGCACGCTCGGCGACGTCGCGATCTCCTCGGACGACGTGCCGCTGAAGGGCGTGACCGCCGACGTCTCGGTGCACGCGCAGGACGTGAACATCCACGGCGGTGACTGGAGCGGCGCCGTCGCGACGGTGACGATCGACCAGTCGCAGCTGCAGGCGCTCATGTCTGCCGTGCCGGACTTCCCGGCCGCGTCGGTGGCGATCGACGCCCCCGATCTGACGGCGCAGTTCGACCTGCGGGTGCTCGGCCTCGAGGTCCCCGTCGGGGTTTCCCTCACCCCCAGCGCCTCCGGCGGCGACATCGTGCTCACCCCGGCGAGCCTGCGGGTCGCGGGGACGGAGATCACCGCCGACGCGCTGCGTCAGCAGTTCGGCGCGCTGGCATCCACGGTCCTGCGCGACTGGGACGTCTGCATCGCCGATCGGCTGCCGAAGGCCGTCGAGCTGACCGGGGTCACCGTCAAGCGCGAGAGCGTGGTGGCGGACTTCGAGATCGACAGCGCGATCCTCGCCGACAAGACCGCTCAGGCGAAGGGCACCTGCCCCTGAGGTCGCCCGGACCGCGGCCGCCGCATGCGCCGGGCGGCATGCGGCGGTGCCCTAGACTTTGACAAACGTCTGCCGGGCCGGTGGCGCTCACGCGCCCCGCCCGCGCTCTCTCCCGATTGGTGCTCCTCTTCGTGTCCGCCTCTTCCGATCGTCCGCTCGTGCCGGAGTGGCTCGCCGTGCCGGAAGACGCCAACGCCCTCGCGCCCCTCGTCTGGCCGGCGTCCGCGTCGCGTGACGCGCACGGCGAACTCTCCCTCGGCGCAGTTCCCGTCTCGACCCTGCGCGCGCAGTTCGGCACACCGCTCTACGTCATCGACGAGGACGCAGTGCGCGCCCGCGCGCGCGAAGTGAAGGCGGCCTTCGACGCGGCGACCGCGCGGCACGGCATCGCCGCACGCGTCTACTACGCGAGCAAGGCGCTGCTCACGACCGAGATCGTCCGGTGGGTCACGCAGGAGGGCCTCGCCGTCGACGTCGCGACGGGCGGAGAACTCGCCGTCGCACTCGCCGCGGGGGCGGACCCCGGCCGGATCGGACTGCACGGCAACAACAAGTCTGTCGCCGAACTCGAGCGCGCCGTCGACCTCGGTGTCGGCTCGATCGTCATCGATTCGCTGATCGAACTCGAGCGGCTCGCGGCGATCGCCGAGCGGCGCGGCCGGTCGTGCGACACGGCGCAGAGCGTCCTCATCCGCGTCAACACGGGAGTCCACGCCGAAACGCACGACTTCCTCGCGACGGCGCACGAAGACCAGAAGTTCGGCTTCGCCCTCGCGGACGCCGAGGGTGTCGCCGCCCGCGTCCGCGAGATCCCGTCGCTGCGTCTCGTCGGCATCCACTGCCACATCGGCTCGCAGATCTTCGGCACGGCGGGCTTCGCCGAGTCGGCTGCGCGGCTCGTCGAACTGTACGCGCGCCTTCGCGAGGGCGGCGACCTCCCCGTCCTGAACCTCGGCGGCGGCTTCGGCATCGCCTACACGTCCGTCGATGACCCGACCCCGATCGAGGCGCTCGCCGACGGGATCGTCGAGGCCGTCGCGCGTGAGTGCAGCGTCCGGGGCATCCCGCTGCCGAACCTCGCCTTCGAGCCCGGCCGCACGGTCGTCGGGCGTGCGGGGGTCACCCTCTACGAGGTCGGCACGGTCAAGCCCGTCGTCGTCTCGGATGATCTCACCCGGCTGTACGTGAGCGTCGACGGCGGCATGAGCGACAACGCCCGGCCCGCGCTCTACGGCGCGCAGTACTCGGCGCGCGTCGCCTCGCGCACGTCCGACGCGGATGCCGCGCTCGTCCGCGTCGTCGGCCGCCACTGCGAGTCCGGCGACATCGTGGTGGATGCCGAGTACCTCCCCGGCGACGTCGCCCCGGGCGACCTGCTCGCCGTCCCCGCCACCGGGGCCTACTGCTTCTCGCTCGCGAGCAACTACAACTACGTTCCGCGCCCGCCGGTCGTCGCCGTCTCGGCGGGCCGCGCGCGCCTCATCGTGCGAGGCGAGACGATCGACGATCTGCTCGCCCGCGACCTCGGCGTGGCCGCCGACGACTCCCGGGAGGATCACACGTGACCGACTACCGCCGCCTGCGCGTCGCCCTGCTGGGCGCGGGAGCCGTGGGCTCCCAGGTCGCCGCCCTGCTGCGCAAGCACGGGGACGAACTCGCCGACCGTGCCGGCGCGGCCCTCGACCTCGTGGGCATCGCCGTGCGGAACCCCGACGCACCCCGCGACGTCGAGCTTCCCCGAGAGCTCTTCACGACGGATGCCGAGGAGCTCATCGTCGGCGCCGACATCGTGATCGAACTGATCGGCGGCATCGAGCCCGCGCGCTCCAACATCCTCCTGGCCCTCGGGTCGGGCGCCGACGTCGTCACGGCCAACAAGGCCCTCCTCGCAACCCACGGCCCGGAGATTTTCGACGCGGCCGACCAGGTCGGCGCCTCGGTCTACTACGAGGCCGCCGCCGCCGGCGCGATCCCCATCATCCGTCCCCTGCGCGACTCGCTCGCCGGTGACCGGGTGCAGCGGATCATGGGCATCGTCAACGGCACGACGAACTACATCCTCGACCGCATGGACCGCGAGGGCTCCGACTTCGCCGAGGTCCTCGCCGACGCGCAGGCCCTCGGCTACGCCGAGGCCGACCCGACGGCCGACGTCGAGGGCTACGACGCCGCGCAGAAGGCGGCGATCCTGGCATCCCTCGCGTTCCACACGGCGGTGCCGCTGGACGCCGTCCATCGCGAGGGCATCACCCGGATCGACACGCAGATGATGGATGCCGCGCGCCACGCCGGCTACGTCATCAAGCTCCTCGCCGTGTGCGAGCGGCTCGCAACCGACGACGGGGACGCCATCTCGGTGCGCGTGTACCCCGCTCTCGTCCCGCGCGAGCACCCGCTCGCCAACGTGCACGGCGCGAACAACGCCGTGTTCGTCCAGGCGGAGGCGGCAGGGAACCTCATGTTCTACGGCGCCGGTGCGGGCGGTGTGCAGACCGCGTCGGCCGTCCTCGGCGACGTCGTCTCGGCCGCACGCCGGCACATCGCCGGCGGCGTCGGCGTCGGCGAGTCGACGCGCGCGAACCTGCCGGTCCTCCCGGTCGGGCGGGTCACGACGCGCTACCAGATCACCCTCGAGGTGTCCGACGAGCCGGGCGTGCTCGCCACGGTCGCGGGCATCCTCAGTGAGGGACGCGTGTCGATCGCGACCGTCGAGCAGACCGTCGTCACTGCAGCGAACGGCGAACCGGGAACCGCCCGGCTCGTCATCGGAACCCACAGGGCACTCGAGCAGGACCTGAGCGAGACCGTCGACCGCCTCGCCGCCAGCGGCGTCGTCGGTCGCGTGGTGTCGGTCCTGCGGGTGGAAGGAGACTGAGATGGTACATGTGTGGCAGGGAGTCCTGCGCGAGTTCGCCGACCGGCTGGGCGTCACCGACGCCTCGACCGTCGTCACGCTGGGCGAGGGCGGCACGCCGCTCATTCCCGCGAAGACGCTGTCGGAGATGACCGGCGCGGACGTCTACGTCAAGTTCGAGGGCATGAACCCGACCGGCTCCTTCAAGGACCGCGGCATGACGGTCGCGCTCTCGCGCGCCGTCGAGCACGGTGCGAAGGCGGTCATCTGCGCGTCGACGGGGAACACGTCGGCCTCGGCCGCGGCCTACGCGGCGAACGCGGGGATCACCGCCGCCGTCCTCGTGCCCGAGGGGAAGATCGCGATGGGCAAGCTCAGCCAGGCGGTCATCCACGGCGGGCGGCTCATCCAGGTGCGCGGTAACTTCGACGACTGCCTCGAGATCGCGCGCGAACTCGCGGACAACTACCCCGTGCACCTCGTCAACTCCGTCAACCCGGACCGCATCGAGGGGCAGAAGACGGCGGCGTACGAGATCGTGTCGCAGCTCGGGGATGCCCCGGACTTCCACTTCATCCCGGTCGGCAACGCCGGCAACTACACCGCCTACACGCGCGGCTACCGTGAAGAGGCCGCGCGCGGCGTCGCCACGAAGGTTCCGCGCATGTTCGGCTTCCAGGCCGAGGGCTCGGCGCCGCTCGTGCGCGGCGAGGTCGTCAAGAACCCCGAGACCGTCGCCTCGGCGATCCGCATCGGCAACCCCGCCTCGTGGGAGCTCGCCCTCGAGGCGCGCGACGCGACCGACGGGTGGTTCGGCGCGATCAGCGACGACAAGATCCTCGCGGCGCAGAAGCTCCTGGCATCCACCGCCGGCGTCTTCGTGGAGCCCGGGTCGGCGATCAGCGTCGCGGGCCTGCTCGACCGTGCCGAGGCGGGGCTCCTGCCCGCCGGTGCGAAGGTCGTCCTCACGGTGACCGGCCACGGCCTGAAGGACCCGCAGTGGGCCCTCCGCAACGCGGACGGCACCGAGGTGCAGCCGACGGTCGTGGATGCCTCGACCTCCGAGGTCGCCTCGGTCCTCGACCTGGCAGCAGGAAGCACGCAGTGACCTTTGTCGACGCGCGGTCGCCACGTTTCGACTCCTCGCTCCGCTCGTCGCGGGGCGGCCGGGGGTACGCGTCGCGGGGCGGCCGGGTGAGCGCGTTGACCCCGGTCGTTGAGCGAGCGCAGCGAGTCGAAACGTCGTCGCCCCGTTTCGACTCCTCGCTGCGCTCGTCGCGGGGCGGCCGGGGGTACGCGTCGCGGGGCGACCGGGAGGGTGCGGTGGTTCTGGTCGTTGAGCGAGCGCAGCGAATCGAAACGTCGTCCGCGTCGTCGCCCCGTTTCGACTCCTCGCTTCGCTCGTCGCGGGGCGCCCGGGAGTACGCGTCGCGGGGCGGCCGGGGGAGCGGGGTGGCTCCGGTCGTTGAGCGAGCGCAGCGAGTCGAAACGTCGTCCGCGCCCAGCCGGGAGGGGGCCTCGTGAGCGAGACGCGCACGGTCGCGGTCCGGGTTCCCGCGACGAGCGCGAACCTCGGACCGGGCTTCGACACGCTCGGGCTCGCGCTGAGCGTGTACGACGAACTCGTCGTGACGGCCCTGCCCGAGCCGGGGCTCGAGATCACCGTCACGGGGCAGGGCGCGGGCGAGGTCCCGACGGATGCCTCGCACCTCGTCATCCGGTCGATGGCGTACGCGTTCGAAGCGGTCGGGCGACCCCTCCCCGGCATCCGCCTCGAGGCGCACAACACGATCCCGCACGGGCGTGGCATGGGTTCCTCGGGCGCCGCGGTGGTCGCCGGCCTGCTCGCCGCGAAGGGGCTTCTCGCGGGCGAGGTCGAGTTCAGCGCCGACACGCTCCTGCGCCTCGCGACGGAGCTCGAAGGTCACCCCGACAACGTCGCTCCGGCGCTGTTCGGCGGTCTCACGATCGCGTGGATGGACGAGAACGGTCCGCAGCACAAGAAGCTGCTCGTGCACCGCGGCGTCTCGCCCCTCGTCTTCGTGCCGGACTTCACGATGTCGACGTCGGTCGCACGTGGTCTCGCGCCGCTGCAAGTCACTCGCGAGGACGCCGTCTTCAACGTGTCGCGCTCCGCGCTCCTCATCGCGGCGCTCATGCAGAGCCCCGAGCTGCTGATGGCGGCGACCGAGGACAAGCTGCACCAGTCTTACCGCGCGCAGGCGATGCCCGCGACGGATGCCCTCGTGCGCGCGCTGCGCGGTGCGGGGTTCGCCGCCGTGGTCTCGGGGGCAGGGCCGAGCGTGCTCGTCCTCGCCGACGGACCCGGTCGGCGCCTCGAGGCGGCCCGTGTCGCGGCATCCGCGTCGGACACTCCGTGGGAGCCCCTCATGCTCGCCGTCGATGTCAAGGGTGGTACAGTGAGGGACTATACGGAGGGTTCCACGGTCACGCCGTGAGTCTGGCCTCCGTCGCAATTCTGCGAACCCCCGCATAGTCAGCCCTGCGCCACCCGCCGTCCGCATCGGACGGCTCGATATCGGCGCTCTGCGCTCGTCGTGGATGGCGTCTGTGCGGATCCGTCCATTCCCACATCCCCACTGAAGGAGAACTCGTGGAGTCCCTCTCCGAGATCGATACCCCCCAGTCCGACGACGCGCGCGAGGATGCCGCCGTCGACGCCACCACCGAGGCGGCACCCGCCGCCGAGCAGCCCGTCGCCGAGGCGCCGGCGCCCGAGGCCGACGTCGAGGCCGCCGAGGAAGCACCCGCTGAGGAAGCACCCGCTGAGGCCCCCGAAGCAGCCGCGATCGTCGAGGAGGCGCCCGTGGCCGACGAGCCCGTCGCCGAGGTCGCGCCGGCAGCGGTCGAAGCGCCCGTCGCAGAGTCTGCCGCTGATGCCCCCGCCGCCGAGGTCGAGCCCGCCGCCGAGGAAGCGCCGGCCGCTCCCGTCAAGGCGCCGCGCAAGCGCGCTCCGCGTCGTGCGAAGAGCACCGACGTGCCCGCCGAGGCCGCACCCGCCGCCGAAGCCGCACCGGCCGAGGCCGCCGCGGACGCGGCTGCCGCCGCAC